>JAUVYH010000203.1 GCA_030603165.1 Fidelibacterota bacterium | reverse complement strand
TCAAAAAAGTCCTGCATGATTGATTTAAAAGGAATATGGAAATAAGCATTTTCGATTTTGATAAGCAAGCCATAAGGCGGTAAAGTGAGGCATAAAGAAACCTCTCTTCCTAGAAAATTAAATTTAGAAACTTCGTAGTGTAAACCGATATATGAGTCAATTGGGACCTGTGTTATTTCCATGGTAATTCCTCATATATTATAAAGCGAAATGGTTGTTGCTGAAAGATAGTAAAAAAAGTAATGAATGTCAATATATATGTCGTAAATAATAAAATCTATTGTGTCGTTAATAAAAATATGGATTCTGCCGGCAGTCCAAAAATATATCGTATAATAGACATAATCCGACATTTACCAAAATCCAGGTATTTCCGGACCGGAAGATATAACGACATATATTTTCTGATCGGGAATAGTTGCCCTGTTTTATTATAGTATAAAGTCCTGTTTTGTATAGACTGGAATTAATCCGGATGTTCTGCTGCAGGAGCTGATATCGGAATAAGAATACGACATGAATCGAAATCCCCTTTGGCTTATATCAAAATGATTCAAATTGGGGGATTCTATAAATAAGTCCTAAAAAAGTTGACGTGTGTCGAAGGCGAAACCGGACTCCCGAAGAGTCGTTAGACGAAACGGGAGGCCGGAAGAGCAAAAAGCTATGAAATGAAAAACTTTTACTGTGTAAACATTAAATATTCAGGCTTTCTATATCTCTCTTCTTGGGGTTCTGGTGTTTTGGGGCTGGGTCTTTGGTGTGGTGTCTTTCCTGTAGGCGAACGAACGGAAAAATATGGGGGGGCTAAAATAAAACGTTCCTCCGTTCAATACAGCGCTGTCATTTCCGTGGAGTGAGCCGATAGCAGCCGCCGTGTGTACTCTCTTATATATGACAACTCGGCGGCGGTGAATTATCAATATAGGTACCTGATATGACAAATGAGCATCGGATGCCACGACCTCGATGGATTAATTAGCGTAAAAAACACTCTTTGACTCCGGTCAATGTGTGTTTTTTTAGCGTTCCTTACTTTGCTTTCTGTGAAGTTTGCTTACTCACAGGACATGTGTTCACCACTTTTATTGATTTACTGATAAACAGGTGTAAGCGGAGCGTGGACGCACGAACGAGGATGGTCTTGGATGGGATATAGGAAAGTGTACAAGTGAATCGTTGGGGGACTCGTAAGATTGCGTACAGCGGAGCGTGGAAGTTGGCAGTGCTAAACTACAACATATGGTATTGAAAAGTGGTCTAGGACATATTTATCGTCGGGACCAAGGATTTGACAAACAACGAGAACTGGCAGTCCGGGTATTTCGGGATTTTCTCTGAGGTATAAGGCGCGATAACCGAGAATTTGTCCAAGAGTATCTAAACCAACCCTGTGTTTAACCTCGATGATGGTAGGCAGGTTGTTTTTCCAACCGATAACGTCGATGCGTTTCTGGGTCAAGGCTCGGAATTGTTGGCTGAAAGCAGGTTCTTCATTAGGTAAAGATTCGATTCCAGCGCCGACGTGGACATCGTAATCAACGGTGTTAAACCGGTCGGGGAATTTTTCAATAAACTGATTCCAGACGGGAATATCTTCACCTAAAAGGTGGGGATACTTACGCATTTTTTCGTAATTATATTGACCTTCCATCAGGTTGTTTCTTTCTCGCCCTGTTTTTCAGAATACGCTACATCGATTTTAATTTCCCATGAAGATAAAAGTTTGTCTGATTCACGTACTAGTGCTTTGTAGAGATTATCAAGCCGGGTAAAATCCTCGATATTTCCGATGATGTTAAATGTTGCTTGCGGCATATAATTAGTCCTTTCTTTCTAAAATAGATAATCTGAGATTATACTGCCAATTTGTGAAATTAGAATTTAGTGAGCGTCTGAGGGAATTGAAAAGGGCTACATTTTTCCAAAATATTCTTAGTGGAATAAAAATATGAATTGTGGCAGAATAATAAGCAAAACGGGCATAATCAAATTTAAAGTCATCTGAGATTGTTTTTATAAATGGAGTTATATCTAAGTTAAAATGTTCAACAGACTGTTTATGATTTAGCTCGCCAAAAATATTAATTTCAATGGTTCCGATTTTCATTTTGTATTATCAGATAATTGTTATATAATTAATTATTATTCCAAATAATTGGAATCCTAAACTGATTTCTGGGTTCCTAAAAAACAGAAGGGTGTGATTATTAACTATAATTTAATTAATTAAATTTTACATGGTAAAATAAAAATAAATAGGATTTAGAATGAATCAAGTAAATAACTTGTTCCTACTATTACATTCCCACCAATGCCATCAGATCTACAGCATTCAAGCAAAAAAGATGTTTCGAATTCAACGTCAAATTGATGATAATTGGTTGGTGGGCAATCTAAGAGTACCATAACTGGAGAAATTACAGCAATGCAATTGAAAACGATAGAGTGATCGAGGACATCACCAGTATGAGATAAAACACCAAAAAGAAGACCGTCTAAAGTAAGTTTTACTTGAATAGTATCGCCAGCGTCAGCAATAATCAAACCAATACCGACTATCTTACCATGACCGGAAACATTTACAACTTCTTGAAATGCAGCATTCGTGGTAACAAGACGGGTTGTATATAGTTTACCTCTGACATTTTGAGGTAATGCATCGGTGTCGAGTAGGATTTCGTCAACTATACCATCAATGGTAGCAACGTTAGTAAGAATGTTGCCGGTATCTGTTTTAACTGCTGGTAGGTTTGTATCGTGAATCGCGGTAACGTCTGTACGAATGTCATCGGTGTCAGTTTTAACTGCCGGTAGGTTTGTATCGTGAATGGCGGTAACGTCTGTACGAATGTCATCGGTATCTGTTTTAACTGCAGGTAAGGCAGTGTCGTGAATGGCAGTAACGTCTGTACGAATATCAGCAGTGTCTGCCTTTACGGCAGCTATTTCGGGTTTGACTGAAATATTGAATGAGTTTGCCATAATGATTACCTGTAAACAGTAATTTCATAAGTAGTGTTGGGACCGGCTGCTCTATTTTGGATTCTAACGCCATAGTGAATAAAATCGATGGAATGATATCCGACAACTAAAGCCTTATCCGGCAGCCAGTTTCCCTGAAAGTTACGAAAAGAAATTTCTGCCGGGTTAGTTTCAATTAGAATATCCGTGACATTATAGGCAACAGAAAACTCATAGGTATCGTCTGCTTCATAAGCTATACCGCCGGTTCCGGAATAAACAAGGTAAGACTCGAATGGAACTCCTGCAGAGACAACGTGAAGGCTGCCATCGGATGTAGCCCTGAGAAGTATACCACGATCGTCTGCTTTTCCTACAAGGTGTGCAAAAGATCGAATAAAATCTGGGGTAACAATGGACTGTTCGATGAACTCCGGGGATAATTCTAAACCGTGTTCGGGGATAAGAACGGTTTTTATTTTCTGTTCAGGACCCGGCATGTGAGCTCCTAAGATTAAGAAACTTTTTCATATTCATAAGCGCCGTCAATACTTACAATATCAGTCGCACAGTTAATGGCAATTTTAAAAATCATACCAGGGGGAATTTCTTCTTCAATAGGAATCCTGACTAGTTTTGTTGTGGAAATGACACCGGTAATGGCGCCAGAAGTGTCGGAGGTATTACAAACATCATCGGGGATTTCAAGGATCCTGTTTGTTTCGATCCAGCCTTCAATGGTTGCAGCGTGGTAAGCTGTACAATTGATAAGGATAGCACGAATTCTTTTCGGTTCGTCAACAGTTGAGATAAGTCCTGAATCGAAAATTGTTTTATTAGCCTCTCCAGTGACACGAAATAATTTATAAAACATAATTTATTCCTTGATGTCAAGAAGTTGTTTAAAAACGCCGATAATGATTTTATCTAAAGGGTTTCCGGATGTGGAAGCTATATCACTGAGACTGATAACAAATTCAACAATAAGTTTTCTTAGTTCGGGTGATAGAGCATAAAGAAGAATTTTAGTAAAATCCATAATAAAAAGTCTCCTATATAAAAAAGTGATTAAGAAATCGGAGTCATTTTTAGAATTAAACCGATTTCCTGTAGTGCTGTTGAAATGGCGGTACCAGTGCCTAAAATACCGCACTTCCAATATATTGTTAGTTCCTGTCCTTGTGGAAACATCAAAGGCGGATCGAACATAAGAGGATATTTCATATCTATGTTGGAATAATTACCGCCAAGGCTATTACCTTCGGCTACGGAATCCGGAGCCATGGCAGGTGGACCGGGACCAGCATAATATGTGAGACCTTGCCGGTCTTCATCAAAAAGAAAAACCTTACCCTGCATGAACTTTAGAAATTGAGTGAAAGTTCTATCACCAGGAAACCAAGTTTTCGGCATAACATCACTTGCAAGAATTCCGTGGAGTTCTATATTGCGTCCTGCAGGAACAATATTTCCATAAGGAAAGTCCGGGAATTCCTTTGGATTGTTAGTCGTGTCAAGAAGGACATCGGTTTCAACATTTATAGTGGAAGGTGATCTGCCGTAATTGACGTATAAAAAAGAAGTACTTTTAGAGCCATTTTCCATTTCCGGAGTGATGTCGGCTTCTTCCCAGATTTCATACTCGATGGTTTGAATCGAGGTTGCCTTTTTTGCGCCGGTTATTAAGAATTTTTCACCACTAGCAATAGGATAGCCGGCAAATAAACCGAGTTTAGATAAATATTCGAGTAAAGTAGTTTGATTAATGCGTCCGGTGTAAGTGTCAAAAACAGGCTCGTAAACACTGCCAATGTGGAATGATAAATGAGAGCCGAGAACACCGCCGACCCGGAAATATCCGACTGTAGTTTTAGATATGCTGACAGTGATATAATTAGAAGTTGGATCAAAGATTAAAATATTTTTGATGACAAGTCCCTGACCGGTTTTAGCCTCGAGTTCAAGATCATTATTTCCGTAAACGGTTTTAAAATTACGTTTTGAAATAATCATAAAAAGATACTCCAGTTAAAAATAATAAAAATATAGATGGTTGCTGTTAGCCGGTTTTCAATTTATGCAGTGCTTGCTGTATAGCCTTAACACGTTCAATATTCCGGGGGTCGCCGGTTGGATACCGTTTAGGTACCTAAACGGTAT
>JAUVYH010000040.1 GCA_030603165.1 Fidelibacterota bacterium | reverse complement strand
GTGATAATCAAATTTTCCTTTTTGAAAGATTATGATACTTTCCAATAAGTTATCAGGATAAAAATACATTGGATACGGATTTTGAAGTAAAACACCACTTCTTTTACTTATTCGTAAATAGCCGTCAGGTTTTTTCCAAATGATTTTATCTCTGTAACGAAAACCAGTACTTTGAAATATTTTTATTGTGTCTGCTGTAATTGGATATTTCTGTCCGTTTACAAGCATATCGTCAATATTCAATGCGAAAATTCTACCGTTTTGTAAAACTCGATAGGCTTCTCTTGCCATTCGTTTTATGACACCAAGATATTGTTCGTAGTTTTTAAACAATCCTTTATAGTCAAACGGTGCATTAAAATAGGGTGGCGAAGTTACAATAAAATGAACACTTTCATCAGATAATTCTGTCATATTCATACAGTTTCCAAATATTACTTTGTGTTTGGTGCTCATTATATAAATTTATATCAATTTTTCAGTTTTTTAATTTGTTTTTTTTTTAGATTTCTTGCCCATGCCTTTTTCCCTTGTCCGCCTTTGAAATAAATTAAACCATCTTCTGTAATAGAGAAAATTGTATAAGTCACACCAATTTTGTCTCTTTTATGTTTAACTTTATCGCCAGGCTTCAGATTTTGAGATTTAATACTATTCAGATTTAGTTGGGTCATTATTTCATCGATAGTAGCAAAACTTACTCGTCTACTTGCATATTTTATGTCGTAACCAAATATTTTTGCGAGTTCTATTTGCTTTTCCGTTGGTTTGCCTAAGTCAGCTTTCCCCCAGAAATTTTTGTCTATCCAATCCATTAGTTTTGCGTACACAATGGTTGGTGTGCAATTCGCAGTTTCAATGCCAATAGAGCAACAAAATTGGATCTGTTTTTTTGAGAGTTTTGATAAATTCATATTTAGAATATAATCAATATTTCAGAGAACGTTTATACATATCTACATTTATTCGAATACTTAAATATTACAGGTGGTGTGTTTATCACTTATCGCTCCGGATTATCAATTGGACTTTTGATTTTCTTTAATCCCTTATTCGTAATATGTGTCGCAATCCTGGTGCGAATAATTTTCATAGAGAACGTTATATATTTTAGCTGATATAATCAAGTTTAAATTTTCGTTGAAATTTAGAAAGATGGCAAGGAATTTTAGGCAGCGAAAATTTAATGCATTGTGGAACCCCGCATCTTTACAAACATGGAACCTATTTACTCCCCGCTCTGCGGGGTCTGGGCAACATACCGCGTGTTAGCACCAGTTGATTATGTTCTTGCAAATGACATTAATGAGTCAATATTTTTTTTGTCTGCCTTGTAAATTGCATCTAAATACTTGTTTCTTGATTCGCCTTGTTCATTCAAATTTGTGCCTCCCCAAGTGAATACTGGTTTGTTAAAGACTTGGGAAATTAGGATGTCAGCACACAATCGTGAATGTCGCCCATTACCATTCGGGAAAGGATGTATTTGTACTAGCCGATGTTTAAACCTAATGGCAATTTCATCTTCTGCGTATGTATCGTTTTCAATCCAGAATATACAATCATCTAGAAGAACTTTTAATTCCTGTTGTATTGAATATTTATCCACACCAATATTTTTGTTAGTCCTCCTAAATGTACCAGCCCATTCCCAGACATCAGAGAACATTTTACTATGCACTTCCTTGATGAAATCAATGGTTAGCATCTTTTGGTATTAGAATTTTCTTTTCAAACTCCATTCAACAGCTTTTTCAATATTGTTTTGCTCAAACTCATCCAGTTCTTCTTTAGTCGAAATAGTTTTAATTTTTAACCCTTCCTTTTCCTCCTCGTCTAAAGGCGTTTGACCCTTAATATATTCAAGTTCTAATCCCATAAATATTTCGGAAACTCATTAGTTAATTCTTCTTTCTTCTCTTTAATTGCTTGATTGATTCTTTTTTCTGAATTTTTTTGGTCCTCCAGATTCATATTTACGGAGGTACGTTCAACAATTTGTTTTGCAAGTTCGGTGGCTCTCTTTTCAATCATTTCCTCAAGTGTGTGGTCCTCAGGGATAAACCCATACACAAAATGCATACTGAGTGCCGATGCAACTTGTTTCAAGACTTTTAAAGAAATTGTGTCATTTTTTTCTCTTTCCTCAATTTCTTTAACACTTTGCGGAGTAATAGAGAGTCTTTGACCTAATTGTCGTAATGACATATTAATTCCCTGCCTAATTGAATAAATCCAACCGTTTGGAGGTACTACAATATTCTCTAGTCCTTTGAACTTGACAATTTTTCTATCAAGCTGGTCTCGAATTAATTTTTTCTTTTTCATAATGGTAACGCCTTAAAGTATATCACAAATATAAGGCTATAGCCTGAAATAACAAAATATATTTTAAGGTTATCGCCTTAATTTCAATTGGTGCTAACATTAGTGTATGTCTAAGAGTAAACATCTATTCCCAATATCTTTTTCATTTATGGGACATATACCCCCTATTTCGGAGTATATGTGCCAAAAGTTTTCTTTCAATTTATACATTTTTTAAAACTCTAAATTATCAATTGGACTTTTGATTTTCTTTAATCCCTTATTTGTAATATGTGCCGCAATCCTGGTGCGAATAATTTTCATAGAGAACGTTATATATTTTAGGTGATATAGTCAAGTTTAAATTTTTGTGTTGAAATTAAAATAGACAATAATTCTTTTTATGTCAAACCTTTTTACAAATAATGATTTTGTCTTATTTTCTTACTCGTTACAAAGCCCCAGCTTTGTAACGAAATTTTCATCCTTCGATAGCATTCCCAAGCTGGGGCTTAGGAATGAGCAAGGTTCCGGGGCTTGGGAATGAGAAGAAAAGTGAGTCGCGAAGCCGTGTTATATGACCCGAAGGGCAAATATTCTGAACGAATTATCGAGTGCGAGCGAATCACCTTTTATTTCCTGCCAACATATATTCCGTACCCAAAGTATTTAAAAATCCTAAAAACACTTTTAGGAGGCGCACTTATTTCTTTAATATACTTTCTGACTGCCGGGCTCTTAAAACACAGGGGTAAAAATTTAGCCCATGCCCCCAGGTAATCTCTGGGATTCATTTGTTTAACTTCATTAGCCCATTGACGCCAGGCAGTAGTTTTGTAGGTTCCGGCTGCTATGTCTGTAAGTCCCGCTCTCTCCAACAAATCTTTCCAACCACCATAAGTCAAAAATTTTGCTCCACCCAGGGCGCGAGACATGTACTCAACTAATTCCGGCGGCGGCGTCTCTACCCAGGTTACTTCATTGAACCCCACGTAACCCCCTGGCTTTATCACCCGCTTATACTCGCTTACCGCTTCTTGTTTATCCTCCATGAAGGCATTTACAGACTCACTAACAACCGCATCGAAAAGATTGTCCTTGAAAGGAAGGTCTTGAGCATCTGCTACCCTAAATTCAACTTTATCCCCAACACCCTTTCTTTTAGCTCTTTCTTTTGATCTCTCGACCATCATTTCAGAAAGATCTATGCCAACCACTTTACAGCCGTACACTTTGGTCATGTAACAAGCTGTCATTCCAACACCACAACCAACATCCAAAACATATGAATCTTTGTCGATATGGCATAACTCAATTAGATTCCTGGTAGCATTCAAGCCCCCCATGTGTTTGGTCAGTCCCCAGGAAGCTTGCAACTCGAAGTAGAAAGATTCCGGTTCTGAAGTTTCTTTCGGTGTTAATTGTTCTTTATTCTTCATTTTTTCACCGGTAATGAATAATTTTTCTGGTGACTCGCGAGTATTTCATATAACGTTTTTAATAAACGTCCGTTTTAATAGCGTTTATTTTGTATTATCTTTCGGTTGCTTTCATTTGTCTTTTTTTGAATGTCGAATATTGAACACCGATTAACGATTTTAGATTTACCCTGTTGAATTTAGCAAACTATTCCACAGGGTGAATTTGTGATTGAAGATTCTTTTTTGCAGTTCTAATACTCTTCACAAAAATTGAAATCAATTCATTATTTTCCTTTTTTGCTTCAATTATTTTATTTTCAGTTTTATATAATTTACTCCGATGAATTATTTTCAAACAAACAAATGTCTCATGCAATTCCTTCAAAATTACTTTCATTTTATTCACCCCGTTAGATATTTTGTTTTAAATATTGTCTTCCATTAATTCATTAATTATCTAACGGGGTAAATGAAATCCTTTCTTGATTCTGCATTTTGTGCTTCTCCGTAATTTAATGAAACTGATGTTCCTGAACGAACCAATTGGCAGGATAAATGATTTCCTGCTTTTGAATTGGGCGTCTCATTTACAATTTCAATTATTAAAACTGAAAACTCAATCAATCATTCTTCTAAATCATATTTATTCATACTGAATCAACTTCTTAAATCATTATTCGTTAATCGGTGTTCGATATTCAATTTATCGTTCGCTTTTTTCTTGACTTGAACATAAAGTTAGTGTATACCTACCTTTAATAATCATTATAACTCCAGTTTATCAACTGAACTTTTGATTTTCTTTAATCCCTTATTCATGATATGCGTCGCATCTCGAGTGTAAATAATTTTCATAGAGAACGTTATATATTTTAGCCGATATAATCAAGTTTAAATTTTCGTTGAAATTTGGAAAGATGGCAAGCAATTATTAGCGAACAAAGTAAGTCGCGAAGCCGTGTTATATGACCCGAAGGGCAAGGTTGTGAAGCAACCGCAGAGTTCCCTGCCGGCAGACCTGCCCGACAGTCAGGCGGGCAGGCGAACCCCGCCAAAATCTATATTCATCATTTCTTTTTTGCTCCACTTCCCAGACAAATAAATCGCATTTTACACTTTTCACAATCTTTCTTGTGCAGTATGCCATTAATGATTACTAAACCTATGAAAGGTATAAAGAAAATCAACTCATCTGCTAATGATGCTTTACCCATAATGATTACAGCAATCATTCAGATTAGTGGTAGCCCCATAAGTACTCCCCAGGTAAGTCCCGCAAGTTTTCCTCTTTGGGCAGCGAAAATTTAATGCGTCTTAAACATTCCCAAGCTGGGGCTTGGGAATGAGTTGTTTGCGATGAGAACCAACACTATAAAAATCATCTAACTTTACGAAAAAACGGGATAAGTCATTGTCAATCAAAATGATATAGCAAAGAAATTTTTATTGAATTTACTGAAACTTTTAAATTGCAATATTTTTTGGGAATATTCTTATAAATTTGACTGTCTGCCCTTTGCACAGGCAAGCAATTTGAAATTTGAAATTTAAAATTCCGGCTTGTCCAGGTTTAGGGGGTGTGATAAAATAAAGTCGTCCTTCGTACTTGTGCCTCCGCTCCCGCAGTGACACAGTCATTTTACCTACAATACTAAAGTCTCCGATTATAAACGTCTCAACGCAGGAGCGTTGAGACGAAAAGAAAAGCGAGTCGCGAAGCCGTGTTAGACGCAGTCTCATGACCATTCACCCGGACAACAAAAGCGAATAACTTGACATTTATCAAGCCTGCCCGTAGATTTTTAGAAGAAGAAAGGTTGAATAATGAAAACAATAATCGGATTTTCCATAATATTATTCGCAATCAACATCTGTTTTGCAGAGGATCCCTCCCACCCTGATCTCGACTCATTCATTCAAAATATCCACAAGTTTGCACAATCTTCCATTAAAATCGATGCAGTTGATAAAATCATTTATATTGATCCCTATAGAATTCAAAAAACAGATAGTGCTGATATTATTCTAATCACCCATGATCATAAAGACCACCTGGACCCATCCAGCATTGCGAAGATATTGACAAGTAAAACAACAATTGTGGCTCCGGCTTCCTGTAAGAAGAATATCCAGAAATTAGGATCAAAAAAGGTTGTGTATTTCACCCCCCGGGAAGAAAAGAAAATCGATAACGTCATAATCGAATCAGTGCCTGCCTATAACATAAAAAAGAAGCGATTCCACCCGAAAAAGAACAATTGGCTTGGGTATATTATTACTATCGATGGAATCCGGATTTATCATGCGGGAGACACCGAACGGATACCCGAAATGAAAAAGTTCCAATGCGATATCGCTTTCATGCCTCTCGGTCAGACTTATACAATGAACAGTGTCAAAGAAGCAGCTGAAGCAGTGTTGGATGTTAAAGCGAAAATCGCTATCCCTATTCACTTCGGATTATATGAAGGATCAATTGACGACGCTATTAAATTTCAGAAGCTATTGAACGGGAAAGTAAAAGTGATAATTCTACCGGATGAGTCGGTTGAATGATCTGTATCTATATTTTTATCACTACTTACGGTGCTCTGCGCCGTAATCTTCTGTTCTAATCATATTCCTGCCAACTCTTGATTTTCATGTGTTCCTTGCAATTTTTTGATATTGCTTCAATAAACCGCATGGCGATCTGGCGATTGGTGATCAGCATTACATTATAATCCACCGCCGCCCTGCGGATCAAATAACCGTTCGTCAATTCTTCATTCTGATAATTCTTCGGAATATTGATCACCAGGTCGATCTTCCCGTCTTTAATAAAATCCACGGCGTTCGGCGATTTTTCATCCAGCGGCCAGTACACTGTCTGCACCGGGACCCGGTTTACCTTCAGGAAGCTGGCAGTCCCGGCTGTGGCATACAACTTAATCCCCGACTGACTCAGAAAACGGATACTTTCCAGCAATTCCGCTTTGGATGAGATCGGTCCGGTGGACAGCAAAACACTTTTAAAGGGCAAACGATACCCTACCGACAAAAGCGCTTTCAAAAAGGCCTCTTCAAAATTCTCACCGAGACAGGCGACCTCACCGGTGGAAGCCATTTCCACGCCCAGCGTAGGATCGGCGCCCTGCAGCCGGGTAAAGGAGAACTGAGGCGCTTTCACGCCAACGTAATCCAGTTCAAAAGACGAACTGGACCATTTCTGCACCGGCACCCGCATGATAATCCTCGTCGCCATATCGATAAAGTTCTTTTTCAGCACTTTTGATATAAACGGAAAACTACGGGAAGCCCGAAGATTACATTCAATTACCTTAACCTGGTTATGCTTGGCGATAAATTGAATATTAAAAGGACCGTTAATCGTCAATGCCTGTGCGATTTTCCGGGAAATTAAGCGGATTCGCCGGATAGTTTCAAGATAGGTACGTTGCGGCGGAAACACCAGGGTCGCGTCCCCCGAATGAACACCGGCATTCTCCACATGTTCAGAAATGGCATAGGCAATGATCTCACCATTTTGGGCAACGGCATCGTATTCAATTTCCTTGGCGTTTTCCAGAAATTTACTGATAACCGTTGGATGTTCCGGCGAAATCGTCACGGCTTTTTTCAAATATTGCTCAAGTTCCTCATCATTTGACGCCACTGCCATGGCGGCGCCGCTCAACACATACGATGGTCTGATCAATACAGGATATTGATGTTTTCTCGCAAACTGTTTTGCCTCTTCTATAGAACTCAATTCTTCCCAGACGGGTTGATCGATCCCGAGCTGATCCAGCAGACCGGAAAAATGCCGGCGATTCTCAGCCCGGTCAATATTTTCAGCCGTGGTTCCAAGAATCCGAATACCGGCACGGTGCAGTTTTAACGCCAGATTATTGGGTATTTGTCCTCCGACAGACACAATGACGCCAATTGGATTGAACATCCGGTAAATTTCAGTCACCGACTCCAGACTGATCTCATCAAAAATCAGGTAATCCACTTCATCATAATCGGTGCTGACGGTTTCCGGATTGTAATTAACGAGAATCGTCGAATAGCCGAGTTTCCGCAATGTCTTTCCGGCATTAACGCAGCTCCAGTCAAACTCGACTGAGCTGCCGATTCGATAGGCTCCGGATCCCAGAATCATCACAGTGTTGGAATCGAAATCATTTATATCGTGCTCATCAGAATTATAACTAAGGTAAAGGTAATTTGTCTGAGCCGGGTATTCAGCCGCAAGCGTATCAATCTGACGGATTTTAGGAAAAATTTCATACTCTTCCCGTAATGATCCGATTTCCGCCGCAGTCTTTCCTGTAATTATTCCAATCTGTTCATCGGAGAATCCAAATTGCTTCGCCTGTTTGAGAATATATGCGACCGGTTTTTTAACGGTATTTTGTTCTAACTCCTGCTTTATTTCGACGATATTCCGTATTTTGTAAATAAACCATTTTTCAATGTGAGTCAACTGATGGATAGTATCAACAGCATATCCTTGTTTCAGGGCTTCGGCAATCGCAAATATTCTCTCTTCGGTCGGCGCTTTCAATTCGCTCTCAATATCATCGAATTGCAAATGCCGGTTACCGACTAATCCACAGGCTCCGCTTTCCAGCATGCGGATTCCCTTTTGAAGGGCTTCTTCAAAATTTCTGCCGATTGCCCTCACTTCTCCTACAGATTTCATTCCGGATCCAATCTGTTTCGATACTCTTTTGAATTTTTTCAAATCCCATTTCGGTATTTTCACGACAACATAATCCAGCGCCGGTTCAAAAAACGCCGAAGTCGTTTGCGTTATAGAGTTTCGCAATTCATGAAGTCCATAGCCTAACACCAGTTTTGCGGCAATAAAAGCAATCGGGTAGCCGGTTGCCTTGGACGCCAGCGCTGAACTACGGGATAAGCGGGCATTCACTTCTATCACCCGGTAATCGTCAGATTCAGGATGATAGGCATACTGTATGTTGCACTCTCCGACAATTCCGAGATGCCGTATCGTTTCAATAGCAATGCTGCGAAGTTTATGGTAATCGTGGTTTGACAGCGTTTGACTGGGAGCGACTACTATACTTTCCCCGGTATGGATCCCCATCGGATCGAGATTTTCCATATTACAGATTGTGATACAATTCTGATAGCAGTCGCACATCACTTCATATTCGATCTCTTTCCAGCCCTCGAGATATTCTTCGATCAACACCTGAGAAGTGTAAGTCAGCGCTTTTTGAACTTTTTGAATTAACTCATCTTCATCCCGACAGACTCCCGAACCAAGCCCGCCTAAGGCAAAGGCTATGCGAACCATCACCGGATAACCGATCTCCGCAGCAATACCGACCGCTTCATTAGCGGAACTTGCGGTTGCGCTTCGAGCAGTTTTTATCTCGATTTCATTGAGTTTTTTTATAAACAGATTACGATCCTCGGTTTCCAATATGGTTTGCACCGAAGTGCCTAAAACCGCAATATTGTACTTTTCCAGGACGCCATTCCGATATAGCTCAAGACCGGTATTGAGCGCAGTTTGTCCGCCGAAACTGAGCATAATGCCATCGGGCTTTGTTTTTTGGATCACCTTTTCAACAAATTCAGCATTTACCGGAAGAAAAAAGACTTCATCCGCCAGGTTTTCCGAAGTCTGTATAGTGGCGATGTTCGGATTAACAAGTATCGTGTGAACACCTTCCTGTTTCAGCGCTTTAATCGCCTGACTGCCGGAATAATCAAACTCTCCCGCTTCCCCGATTTTCAGCGCAGCGCTGCCAAGTATCAGTACTTTGTGAATAGATTTTTCCATATTCGTGCCCAACTAATTGTTAACCTGTTTTAAAAACTTATTAAAAATATTCCCGGCGTCTTCAGGGCCCGGAGCGGCTTCAGGATGAAACTGAACACTCATAAACCTGCCGGATTCATGGATAAGCCCCTCGTTTGTGTCGTCATTTAAATTTTTATACCAGGAAAGCCACCCGTAGGGTATAGCATCAATATTCACGGCAAACCCGTGATTTTGAGATGTGATAATACAATGATTTGACCGCTCTTCGATTACCGGCTGATTTTGACCGCGATGCCCGTATTTCAACTTATACGTATTACCGCCTGCCGCTAATGCCATGATCTGGTGTCCCAGACAAATACCCATTGTCGGAATATTGTTACTTATAGCGTATCTGACGCTTTGGATCGGTTGAATACACTCCTTTGGATTTCCGGGACCGTTAGAGACCAACAGTCCATCAAAATCATAATTTGATAAATCGCTGTCCCACGGCAACCGCAACACCTCGACATTCCGCCGTATTAAACGACCGATAATGCTGTTTTTACATCCACAATCCAAAACCGCAATTCGTTTCGATCCTTTCCCTATCAGAGATTTTTCCCGAAGACTCACTTCATTTATAACGTTCTGACTATTCGGATCATAAAACTCAATATCCTCGCCAATCACAATTTTCCCCAACATCGTTCCCTTTTCACGCAATATACGAGTCAATAGCCTAGTATCAATTCCGCTTATGCCGGGAATATTTTCCGATAAAAACCAATCAGACAGACTTTGGCGGGCTTGCCAATGACTGTATTCGACCGAATATCCCGACACGACCAGTCCCTTGATCTGAATTCTGTCTGATTCAAATACCGTATCCGCCCGGCACATATTAGAATCCGGCACTCCATAATTACCAATCGATGGATATGTCAATACCAGGATTTGTCCATAATATGACGGATCGGTTATACTTTCGGGGTAGCCAACCATCCCCGTATTGAAAACCACCTCACCGGCGGCAGAAATATCGGCGCCAAAACAGCTGCCTTCAAATGTAGTTCCGTCTTCCAGGATTAATTGCGCTTTCGTTGTTTTCATGCGTCCTTTCATGTAGTCAAAATTTTAAGGGAAATTCACGTTTTTATCGGGCTGGAATTTAAGGCTTATCATTTTAAAAAGTGAGCTGAAAACCGCAGATATTTCAGTTGCGGCAGGAGCTCACTACTGACACTTTTTTCGCAACTCCTCATCGTAAACTGCGATACACCTGTCAGGTTTAAAAGATTCTTCTACTTCGGATACCATTATTTGAATAAACCTGACAGGTGTACTTTTACGTATCAAAGCCATCGGCGTCAAATCTGAGTCTCATCTGTCTCCCCGCATTTCTGTCGGGTCTGAGGACCTGACAGAACTACAAATCTGGAAAGATCACAAGAAATTTTAGGCAGCGAAAATTTAATACATTGTAAACATTCCCAAGCTGGGGCTTGGGAATGAGCAAGGTTCCGGAGCTTAGGAATAAATTGTTTGCGATAAGAGTCAATCCTGAAAAGATCATTTAGCTTCGCGAAAAACAGGTTCGGGGAAGTCTGACAAAATAAAGTCATCCTTCGCGTTCTCTGCGTCTTTGCGGTTAGATTTTTTGCGAATTCATCAATCACTATTCCCGGATTTCCCAGATATTATTTCTTGAAATTAATTCCTGATCATCAAGATAAAGCTTTCTGCCCGCTCCGCCTTCCCTGAAATCCACAACGATATCCACATGCTGGGCGGATTTGTTCAGAACTCCGGATTGAGCGTATTTTTCCAGTTCCGATGCAGCTGTTTCAGATTCATGATTCGAAACATAGCAATCGGGATAGCTTTCACCAATCGCTATATGCAACGTTCCTCCAACCTTTTCCACAAACAGGGGATGTTTTAAAGCAACTGTCAATCCCTGATTCATTCCCAGAGCCACCTCGCCAATCCGATGTGAACCTTTATCGGTTTCGATAATACTCTTCAAAGTATCAAAGGCTTTATCTGCATGATAATCGACAATCCGCCCCTTTTCCAGTTTAAGGTAGATGCCCTGGATTGTTACACCATTATAGAATACGGGCAAATCAACAAATATCTCGCCTTCAACCGAATTCGCATCGGGACTTGTAAAGACCTCGCCATCCGGAAAATTTCGCGACCCAAAACATTTAACCGGGAAACGTCCCTTTATATCCATTTCCAAAACCAGTGTTTTTCCTGTCTCAGGACAATGAGTCTCGATGCGCACCTTATTGCTCTTTTTCATCAATTCCGCAATAGGCTCTTCTTTGACCTCAAGGAGTTTCGGATCGGTCAGGGATGTTTTCACTATTACATCCGTATATTCTGCGAGAGTCATCCCTTCCATGTCGGCGAAGGCTTTCGTCGGGAAAAGTGTCAATACCCATGGTTTGCTCAGGCGAATCTGTTTGAAAGGCATATCGGCTTTCATCAATGCTCTTGAGGTTTGTTCAGGCAGACTTGCAAATAATTGCGGAGATTCGGCGCCCAGAATTTCGATATATTTTGTCATGGCTTCATAACGCTGCTTATGCCAATCCGGTGTTCGTTTTATCTGTTCGATAGTGCCATGTTTGGTAATCGACGCTCCCCACACCTGCCCCCTGTTATTGTCGGGAGCCGCAAGATAAACATCCGCGATTGCACCGGCGGCGAATATTTTGTCCTGTAGAACCGACATTAAGGACCACGTAATATGCTCTCCCTTCACCATAACAACATCACTATCCGTTATTCCGCCTAATGAATGATTTAGTAGATAATCCGCCCACATTTCAAGGTCTTGTCTGCTAATTTTCGCCTGCATATTCAATCACTCCTTATCCGTTTAATTGTGAAGCCTACGCCTTTACAGCCATGGCTTTTTACCGGCAGGCTAAAATACAATATAAAGCTATATGATGTCAACGACACTTTGGATGCAAAAATATTTTTTCAGATATGAGTCCACTTAAAAAAGGTATAATTTTACAGAATGAAACCGTTGAAACGGTTGGATTGTTTGGGCTGTGTTTTATTATCCCCCAACTTAAGTTGGGGGTTAACAGTAAGTTACATGGGCATAGAACTGTTTTTCTCATAGAGATGCCCTTGGCAAACAGTTCCCATAATCACCAGACGGATTCAACTTCTGATGCTTTTTTTAGTGGACTCAGATATCAAACATGATGGAATCATAAAAAGTGAATATATGTGTCATCTGAGCCTCTACCTCATGTCATCCTTGAGGGAGGAACGACCGAAGGATCGCTTAAAATGAATCGTAAAGAATCGCTTTAGACCAAAGCTTTTTATCACAAGATTCTTCGTCGCATGCTCCTCATCTCACCAGAGACCTCCTTGAGGGAATGACAGATCCGACACTTTTTATCTCAGACCTCTTCGAGGGAATGACAGCTTTGATACTTTTTACGATTCTATCAAACAAGCATTACAAATTATTACGTATTTAACTGGTAATTTTAAAAATTGTTACTATCTTAATGCAATTACAAAGGAGGTGGAATTGAAAAGGCGAGATTTTATAAAAACCGGCGCAGCTCTGGGGGCTGGCGTCATTGTGTTACCGCATTTATGGCAAGCCTGTCAGTCTGCGAAAACATTGCAAGGATCAGTGGAAAATATGGAAGCATTATTCGGTGTTACAAAAGAAAAAATGAGCGAACTGATATCCGTTGCGATCTCAAACGGAGCGGATCGTGCGGATTTGTATTTTGAATATAAGATCAGTTCCTCCCTGAAACTCGAAGACGATATCATTAAAGACGTTAGTCATGGAATTGTAATGGGACTCGGCGTCAGAGCAGTTAAAGGCGATCAGGTGGGATACGCTCACACCGATGATCTGGATTTTGATAAGATGAAGGATGCCGCAAAAGCAGCGTCTTTTATCGCAAACAATCCCGGAAAAGTAAATATAGCAGCCATCAACGCCTGTAAAAAACTTGATTTATATTCACTTGACAAACTGAGTGTAGATTGTAAACTCGATCAAAAAATACAGTTAATCAATCAAGTGAATGACGCCGCAAAAAAATACAATTCAAAAATCACCAAAGCGACCGTCACAATTTCCGACGAAATGAAACAGATCATGTATATGGATTCCGAGGGTAAATATTTTACGGACGTCCAGCCTATGGTCATGATGCGGGCACGCACTATAGCAGAAGACGGTGATAAACGGCAAGGCGGGTATTCAGCCAGAGGCGGCAGAGTCGGTCTGAATTTTTACCGGGAACCCGACAATCGACCGGAAGATATCGGCATTGAAGCCGCCCAAATTGCTGTAACAAACCTGGACGCCGTTCCTGCTCCTGCCGGTCCGCAGATCGTTGTGCTGGGACCTTCGGAAAGCGGAGTTTTATTGCATGAAGCTGTGGGACATGGACTCGAAGCTGATTTCAACCGTAAAGGTCTATCAAATTATGCAAATAAAGTCGGCGAAAAAGTCGCATCGGAACATTGTACGGTCATCGATTCGGGTATTATTCCGAATTTACGGGGTTCTATCAATATCGATGACGAAGGAAATCTTCCGACCGAATCCGTTCTCATTGAAAACGGTATCCTGAGAGGTTATATGCATGACAGTATTTCGGCAAAAGTCATGAAGGCTAAACCTACCGGTAATGGTCGCCGTCAATCCTACAAGTTTCCGCCAATTCCAAGAATGACCAACACCTACATGAGAGGCGGTAACTGCGAACCTGAAGAAATTATTAAATCCGTTAAATATGGCGTTTACGCGAAACGATTCGGAGGCGGACAGGTAGATATCACCAAAGGCGATTTTACATTCGGCGTTTATGAAGCCTATCTGATCGAAGATGGAAAATTAACGGCGCCGCTCAAAGACGTCACCCTGATCGGTAACGGACCGGAAGTTATGCGTAATGTAACGATGGTCGCTAATGATCCCACCTTCTCCAAAGGCGGATGGACATGTGGAAAGAACGGACAAAGGATGCAGGTATCACTCGGTATTCCTACAGTGAAAGTAAGTGAAATTACAGTTGGTGGAACAAAAGCTTAGAGGTAAATAATGAACGATTTAAAAGTAATTTCTGAATATATCATAAAAGAAACCCTTAAAAATGGCGTTGATCAGGTTGATGTCCTGATCGTCAACAATACAAATACAAAAATAACGGTGCGGCTGGGACAAATTGAAGAATTGAAACAGGCAAATCCCAAGTCACTCGGCATTCGTGTTTTTAAGGATAAACGCAAAGCGCTGACCTATACCAGCGACTTCAGGAAAGATTCACTCCAAAAACTTATCAAACGGACGGTTGAAATTGTAAAAGTAACTTCTTCAGACGAGTATAACGGGCTGCCTGAACACAATCTATTAGGAATCGCCAACGTTGATTTACCGCAATTCGACCAAAAGATCGAATCCATCAGCGCTGATAAAAAAATTAAAATGCTCAAAGAGATGGAAAAAACCGGTATGGCAAAAGATCCGCTAATTACTAATTCCGACGGCGCAGTATGGAGCGATTCGCGTAGTCATGTTGTTTTGGCAAACTCCGAAGGATTTTTTGGCGAACAACACTACACATCCTATTCGATTAGTTTATCTCTGGTCGCCGAAAAGAACAACGTCAAGCAAACGGATTACTGGTTTTCAGGCAGTCGCTATTTCGACCGCCTGGACCCGATTGAAAAAATCGCCGATGTGGCGGCTCAACGCACCTTGCGTAAAATCGGCGGCATAAAACCCAAAACCCAAAAAGTCCCGGTGGTTTTCGATCCGATTGCAGGCAGAGATTTCCTCAATATTCTTGCGCAGACGCTGATCGGCGACGCTATCTATTCAAAGAATTCCTTTCTTATTGATAAACTGAACGAGAAAATTGCAGTCGATCAGATGACGATCATCGATGATGGTTTACTTAAATACGGCTTGGGTTCACGCCTGTTTGACGATGAAGGTCTGCCCAGTCGTAAGAATATAATCATCGATAAAGGCGTCCTGAAAACCTATCTCTGCGACTGCTATTCCGCCCGGAAATTAGGTCATCCAACAACGGGTTCTGCATCCAGAGGCGTCAGTTCCAACCCTTCCTCGAGTACGTCAAACTTCTACATGCAGAACGGAACTATCCCACCGAAAGAGATTATTGCTTCCGTTAAGAACGGGCTATATCTGACAAGCGTAGATTGGGTTGGCGTCAACTATGTCACCGGCGATTATTCCCGCGGCGCTACGGGTATCTGGATCAAAGACGGAAAACTGACTTATCCGGTTCAGGAATTCACCGTGGCGAGCAATATGCTGGAAATGATGCAGAACATCTCCATGATCGGCAACGATCTGGAATTTCGTACCGGCAAAGCGGCGCCGACATTTAAGATCGACGAGATGATGATCGGCGGATCATAGATACTTATTCTTCTTGTTCCGGGGGAACAAAATCCACATCCAGGTATGCTACGGAGCGCAGCCCCGTAGCTAGAATAAATACGGTTACGAATTGATCATCGCCTTTTTCTTAAATACTTTTGTGCTTTTATTTTGTAACTTTCCGACAAGTTTAGCATTTTATCAGGCATGAAAGCAAAAGATTTACAAAATATTCCGGCTGTTAAGCGTAAAAAGAAAGGAAAGCAAATGCTTGTTCCTACCATTATCATGGCGTCTATAGCATTGATTTTAGTGTTTATCGGATATAGAAAAGGCGACGGTTTGCACATCACCGGTATGCAATCGGCATGGACTATGACAATCCAGGTGTTGCCATTGTTGATTTTTGCCTTTGTAGCAGCCGGAATGATCCAGGCGCTCCTACCTCAGGATTTGCTAAACAAATGGGTAGGCGCGGAATCGGGCTTCCGCGGAATAATGATCGGAACGATTGCCGGGGGATTGACGCCCGATCCAAAGGATTCCCTTCGGGGGAGGTCCATATGTCAGTTTACCAATCATTGCCGGTTTACTGAAATCCGGCGCCGGCGTTGGAACAATGGTCGCTTTTCTGACCAGTTGGTCACTCTGGGCGGTGGCTCGCCTGCCCATGGAGTTCGGCATTCTCGGCTGGAAATTCACCCTCATCCGGCTGGCATCGACTTTCTTCTTCCCTCCTATCGCCGGTTTTATTGCACAGACGTTTTTCGCTAATTTTAATAGGTGAAAACTTTAATAATCAAAATAAAGATGTAAACCAACGGAGAAATTATGTCAAACAAAAACAGTGTTAATTCCCGAAAACTCGCTATTTTAAATATCGCTGAAAATGGTAATGTTAAGCAAAGTCAACCTGTCAACAATTCCGCCAGCTATTTCGGCGTCAACTCCTTTAATGATAAAGTGATGCGTGAAAAATTACCGAAAGAGGTGTATCTCAAACTCCGTGATACGATTCGCAAGGGCGCCAAGCTGGACATGAGCATCGCCGATTCAGTCGCTCATGCAATGAAAGAGTGGGCAATTGAAAAAGGAGTCACCCACTTCACGCATTGGTTTCAGCCTCTGACCGGTCTTACCGCCGAAAAACACGACGCATTTTTAGAGATTGATGAAGGCGGTGTCGTGGTTGAACGATTCGCCGCCAACCAGCTGGTTCAGGGTGAACCCGACGCATCCTCATTCCCAAGCGGCGGCAGACGATCTACCTTTGAAGCACGCGGCTATACGATGTGGGACGCCTCCAGCCCGGCATTTATCATGGAAGGACCCAAAGGCGGTATTTTGTGTATTCCATCGGTATTCATCAGTTATAACGGAGAAGCTCTCGACAAAAAAACGCCCCTTCTACGTTCCATGGAAGCCATCAAACGAACCGGATTGCGAATATTACGATTATTTGGAAATACCGGTGTTACCCGTGTTGTAACCACTATTGGAACCGAACAGGAATATTTTCTCATTGATCGCTCTTTTTATATGCTCCGACCGGATTTACAGATAACCGGCAGAACACTATTTGGAGCAAAACCTCCGAAGGGACAACAGCTGGAAGATCACTATTTTGGTTCAATTAAAGAACGAGTATTGGCATTTATGCAAGATGCCGAGACCGAATTGTACAAACTGGGTATTCCGGCAAAAACCCGGCATAATGAAGTGGCGCCTCATCAATATGAGATCGCACCAATCTACGCTGAAGCCAACATCGGCGCTGATCGAAATCAATTGATTATGGAAGTATTGAGAAAAGTCGCAATCCGCAATGGATTGGCGCTTCTGCTGCACGAAAAACCCTTTGCCGGAATAAACGGCAGCGGTAAACACAATAACTGGTCGCTGGAAGACTCCGAAGGGAATAATCTCCTGGATCCCGGAAAAACTCCCGAAGAAAATCTGCAGTTTTTGGTGTTTCTCGTCGCAACGTTGCGGGCTGTTTATGTATATGGCGACCTGCTGAGAGCAACTGTTGCTACTGCCGGAAATGATCATCGCCTCGGCGCTAATGAAGCGCCACCTGCGATCATGTCGGTTTTTCTCGGGGAAAGATTGAGCGAAATTCTTAACAATATCAAAGAAGGCAAACGCATCAAAGCAGCCGAAAAATTTGTAATCGATCTCGGTCTGAGTAATTTACCCTCGATTTTTCGTGATCATACTGACCGCAATCGTACATCGCCTTTCGCTTTTACCGGTTCAAAATTCGAGTTTCGGGCTATTGGTTCTTCCGCCTCAGTATCGCTATCCAATACTGTCTTAAACGGCGCCGTCGCAGAATCCCTGGATCTCATCGCTGATGATATCGAGCAAGAACTCGAAAAGGGATCGGATTTAAAAGAGACAACCCTGAAAGTCCTCCGAAAATATATCATTGAAACCGAACCGATCCGCTTTGAGGGTAATAATTACAGCAATGAGTGGCAGGAAGAAGCCGCAAAACGTGGGCTGCCCAATATCAAACGAACCGGATATGCACTCGATGCATTAACAGTACACAAAAACAGACAGATGTTGAAAAAACAGGGCATTTTTACAGATGAAGAGTTGTCATCACACTATTTAACTAAACTGGAAAAGTATGTTCTCAACTTGGAAATTGAGGCAGAAACCCTTATTAATATGCTTCAAACGAAAATTTTACCGGCAGCAATCGATTATCAAAATCAGCTGATAACATCAGTTAAAGGGCTGAGAGACTTAAAATCTCAAACCGGATACGAGTTCAACGACACTGCACTTGAGATGTTAACCGAATTTTCAAAAACTCTTAACGAAACAAAAACCGCTAACATGTCATTAAAGGAATCAGTATCTGAAGTATTGTTAATTGACGATCTTCCTTCAAAAGCGAAATATTTTGCCGATAATATTGTCGATAAGATCGAAGAACTCAGACAAGTTATCGATAAGTTGGAAAGCATTACATCTGACGATCTCTGGCCACTTCCGAAATACTCGGAGATGCTGTTTATTTTATAGACTTTCACGGCAATATATTAATCCTATAAAAAAGAGACTGTCCCAAAAACATGAAAGGACGATAGAGAATCCCGTCAGGTCTGAGGACCCGACGGAACGGAATATGGGATATAAGGGTATAGGGGATATAAGATTTCATTTGGTAGATTTTATCCGGTTTCTGATATATTAGAAATCTTATCAATATTTCCCTTATTCCCACTATTTCCACTATTCCAATATCATCTCGACATAATATTAGGTACAGCACTAAAATCTCGGGGTTGTTTTATAGAATTGATAAATCGGTCTTTCAGCTATAAATTTACTTTAACATCAGGAATTATCTATGATGCAATGGTAAAAAGTAGCCACAAAGGCACCAAGGCACTAAGAATTTGTTAAAAAACAATGATTTATGAGCAGTCGCCCTAGCTTGATATTTATAAAGAACTTAGCGATCTTTGCGTCTTTGTCCCGAAGGGATCCCTGGGACGAGAGGACTTTTTATCTCGAAGAGATCCCTTTGGGACGAAACCATCATCTATGACAAAGAAATTATCCATAGCCCTGCTTATAATCGCAATCATCGTAATTCCATTTTTACTAAGCGCCGGATCAGCATCCGTAACTTTTCTTGTTAAAATCGCCAACATCGATTCAACTTCACGAATCTTTATAACCGGTAATCAACAACAATTATCCAACTGGAATCCGGGCAGAACAATTTTAAAAAATATTGACACAAATCGGTGGAGCATTTCTATCAATTTTTCAAAAGGAACCGAAATCGAATACAAATTTACACGAGGCAGTTGGGCAACTGAACCTGTAGATAAATGGAGCAAACCTTTTCAAAATTTTAATTTAATGATTAAAAGCGACACAACTGTCATTCATGAATTTCAATATTGGAAAGATGATACCCGACCGGCAAAGAGTACTATCACCGGAAGTCTCAATTATCATCGACAAATGAAAGCATTTGGCGTTGCGCCCAGAGATATTGTGGTCTGGCTCCCGCCCGGATATGACATTGAATCAGATCGGCGATATCCTGTTCTCTATATGCACGACGGTCAAAACATTTTCGATACAAGTACAGCTTCTTTTGGAACTGAATGGCGAATCGATGAAACCGCCGATAGTTTAATCCGCAACGGCGTCATCCAGCCTCTTATAATTGTCGGTATCTACAATACCCAACACCGAACACCTGAATACGCTGATACAAAACTCGGGAAAAAGTATCGGCGGTTTGTTGTTCAAAAGTTGAAGCCGTATATCGATAAACACTATTGTACATTGCCGGATCGTGATCATACCGCAGTTGGCGGTTCTTCTATGGGCGGTCTGGTATCATTCATGCTGGTATGGGAAAATGACAATGTTTTTTCAAAAGCAATCTGTATGTCCCCCGCTTTTAAAATCGAAAAATTGGATTACATAACAACCGTTCAAAATTATAAAGGACCTAAAAAGAACATACAAATCTATATCGATAACGGCGGCATTGAGTTGGAAACACAGTTGCAACCGGGAATCGATGAAATGATAGCAGCGCTAAAGCAGAAAGGTTACCGGCAAAATATTGAATATTTCTGGTGTAAGGATAAAAATGCCCGTCATTTCGAAAGCGATTGGGGAAAACGAATGCCCTGGGTTCTCATCCAATTTTTCAAAACAGAATAAGATACATTTTAAGTAGTGAGTCCACTAAAAAAGCATCAGAAGTTGAATCCATCTGGTGATTATGGAAACTGTTTGCCAACGGCATCTCTATGAGAAAAACAGTTCTATGTCTACGTAACTTACTATTAACCCCCAACTTAAGTTGGGGGATAATAAAACACAGCCCAAACAATCCAACCGTTTTAACGGTTTCTTTCTGTAGAATTATACCTTTTTTAAGTGGACTCAGTAATTTTTCATCCTTTTAATAAACGATGTCCAAATTGGATATTTTTTGTAAATTAGAAATAGATGATGAAAAAATTAATAATTATCAGACCACTATTCATTTTTCCAGAATCAATTTCCTGCCCAAAAGCCCAAACCATTGATAATTTGCATTGTTACTATTTCAATCGTTTTTTCAATCATCCATCACTTGACAATATTTTTTCTCAAGGACAACTAATCAAATAACCGGGAGTTATGATGAGAAATTCTATGCTTAACATGTTGATCTGCCTATTTTTAATTTTTAGCACGGCAGGTTTTGCAAAATCGAATGGTGAGCTTTCTCCGCGTATGATTGAGAAATTTCGACGCCAGCTTGATCTCGATGGCGCTGATAAAGCCCTGATGAATGCTGTCACAAACACAGATATGAAGCAACTGACACTCAACCGTCAAATCTGCAACTCATACAACGACGTTTTTTCGCATAAGATCAAAACAGAGGGCATAACCGATCAAAAAAGTTCCGGTCGCTGCTGGATGTTTGCCGGATTGAATATTATGCGTCCCCATGTAATCAAAAAATACAATCTTTCGTCTTTTGAATTCTCCCAGAACTATTTGTTCTTCTGGGACAAACTGGAAAAAGCCAACTTTTTCCTGAAAACCATGATCGAGAATGCAGATAAAGATTTAGACGATCGTGAAATGCAAATATTACTGAAATCCCCGGTTGCCGACGGTGGCTGGTGGAATTATTTTACAGCATTGATCGATAAATACGGTGCGGTCCCGAAAGGTGTGATGGTAGAAACAGTGAGCAGCGAAAAATCAAGAAATTTAAACTATATTTTATACAACCTGATGCGGGCTAATGCTCTCGAACT
The DNA here is from genome assembly GCA_030603165.1 of Fidelibacterota bacterium. Classification (GTDB taxonomy): domain Bacteria; phylum Fidelibacterota; class UBA2242; order UBA2242; family UBA2242; genus UBA9312. The sequence goes on along the minus strand of JAUVYH010000040.1, from coordinate 419 downwards.
CCGGCAAATGGCTCAAAATTCGCCGAAGAAAAACGTGCTGAAAAAACGAAAAGAGGAAATGCTTTCCAACGTTTACCGCTTACTCGTTTACCATCTTGGATTACCTCCACAAGAATTCACCTGGAAATATGTCGATAAAGATGACAATATTGGCGAAAAGGAATATACTCCGAAAAAATTTTATAAAGAAGTCGTCGGATTTGATCTCGGTGAATATGTAACAATTATGGATCACGCCATGCATCCCTATAATACTCACTATGAGATCAAATACTGCCGTAACATAATTGACAAGTCCAATATGAATTTTATTAACCTGGATATCTCAAAACTCAAAGAATTTACCCTCGCTTCAGTTCTCGATAGCGTTCCCGTTTGGTTCGCCGCCGACGTCGGACATCAAATGGAAAGAGATCGCG
>JAUVYH010000130.1 GCA_030603165.1 Fidelibacterota bacterium | reverse complement strand
GCAGCAGTGCAAGGACTATCTTGCCCTTTCAGTCACTACGCCGAGATTCCAGAAGTCCATTGTTGTAAAAACAGTATGTTAGCGTAGGGCGAGTGTCGTTTTTTCGGAATTATTTTATATTATTGTCGAACTTGGGTTAACAGAAAAGCGATCCTTCTCGAACTTGATTGATTCAAACCGATGTATTGTCATTACCGATGGTTACTACGAGTGGCGGAAAACGGGTTCCGGAAAGCAGCCATATTATATCGTTAAGTCCGATCATGGCATACTTCCAATGGCTGGACTGTGGAGCCAATGGACTGATAATCAGGGAGTATCGGTATTTACTTATACTGTTATCACAAGTGCCGCAAGCCGGCAACTGGAATTCATCCATCATCGTATGCCGGCAATAATAGAAAAGGAAAATATACATATCTGGCTTGATTGTGATACAAATGATTCCGGGTCTGCATTGAATTTGCTTCAACCGCTTCAGAAAGGATTGGAGGCTTATCCGGTGTCAACTTTTGTAAACAATGTCAGGAATAATTCTCCACAATGCATCGAAAAAACCGCTGAACCGCCCTCAATATTATTTTACTGAAATGTTCGTTCCGCAGCACCGGAACAAGAGCTGTGAGACACTCTGGCTACGGGGTTGCCCGCCTGAATGACGGAGTCGGGCAGGTACTCCGTAGCCATTTCTTTCTTAAGTAAGGCGGGGAGCCACGGAAGAATATCCATGTCCAGATTAAAAATACTGACCTTTATCAAAAAAAATGTTATACTAACTGGAAGAAAAAATATGAAATTGAATAACAGATCAAATAAACAATTTAAACAGCCGTTTATGTAGAAAAGGAGTCAACATGAAAGAGACCTATTCAATCAGTCCTGATGGTGAAAAGTTTTTAATTCCAAAAGCAGAAGGATATGATGCTGAATTTGAAATGCTGAAAAAACGAGTTCAATCCGAACGCGAAAAAGGACGTGAAATTGTCGTGGTAATGGGAGTTGGTTTCGTTGGAGCGGTAATGGCAGCCATCGTTGCCGATACTGTCGATGAAAATGGTCAACCGAGTAAATTTGTAATTGGAATGCAGCGCCCCAGTGTACGTAGTTACTGGAAAATTCCAATCCTGAATCGTGGTGTTTCACCAGTCAAGGCAGAAGATCCGGAAGTGGAGCCTATGATTCAGCGCTGTGTCAATGATAAAAAGACATTAATAGCAACTTACACTTATGACGTCCTTAAACTCGCCGATGTCGTCGTTGTGGACGTACAGTGTGATTATCTCAAAGAGGAGTTAGGCAATGTTCGCAAAGGTCGTACTGATATGGCGGCGCTTGAACAATCGATTGGTGTAATTGCGGAACACATTCCTGCGGAGGCGCTTGTACTAATTGAAACCACTGTAGCGCCCGGTACGACAGAACAGGTTGCTTTTCCGATTATGAAAGATATTTTCAAGAAAAGGGGAATCAAATCCGATCCGTTGTTGGCACACAGTTATGAACGCGTCATGCCGGGACGAAATTATGTCGCCAGTATCAGGGATTTCTGGCGGGTATGCAGCGGGATTAATGGTGAAGCCCGCAAGAAGGTGGTGAAGTTCCTTAACGAGGTTCTGAACACTGATGAATATCCATTAACAGTGATGGATCGTCCCATTGAATCGGAAACTGCGAAAATTGTTGAAAATAGTTACCGGGCAACAATTCTGGCGTTTCTGGATGAATGGAGCCTGTACGCCGAACGGAATGGCGTTGATTTGATAAAAGTAATTAAAGCAATTAAAATAAGACCAACTCACAGTAATATGATATTTCCCGGTCCGGGAATCGGTGGTTACTGTCTTCCTAAAGACGGCGGTCTGGGCGTCTGGGCATATAAGCATATTCTCGGCTGGAATGATGACATTTTCAAAATTACACCGATGGCGATTGACATCAATGATACGCGGGGGCTGCATGTTGCCGAGCTGACTCGTGACGCCTTGCGAAATATGGGTGAACCGATAGCCGCCGCTGAGATTCTTGTGCTTGGCGCTGCCTACAGGGAAGACGTGGGCGATACCCGTTATAGCGGTTCCGAAATCATTATCCGTAAACTGGCGGAAATGGGTGCTGAGATTCGAGTTCATGATCCTTATGTCCAGCATTGGTGGGAATTTGAATTACAAGACAGTTATCCCAGTCCGGGACACAGCAAAGCGCGCTTTTTCCGAAATCAGGAGAAACTGAAAGACCTGCGTATTGAGCAGGAATTAGGAAAAGCGTTAAAGGATGTAAAATCTGTAATTCTGGCAGTCAGACATGAAGCCTATTTGAATCTTGATCCGAAAGAACTTATTGAACAGATCGGTCATCCTGTGGCAATTATTGATTGTTTTGGAATTTTGGATGATGAACAAATCCGCAAATATATAGAGCTTGGTTGTGAAGTCAAGGGCTTAGGTCGGGGACATATTCAGCGGATCAAAGAGGATGTCCGAAAAGGAAATATTTGATTTAAATGAAATCATCCATTAACGTTAAAAAAATCCGCTGGGGAATCATTGGTTGCGGAAATGTTACCGAAGTCAAAAGCGGTCCTGGTTTCCAGAAAGCCAGGAACTCTGAATTGGTCGCCGTCATGCGCCGGAATAGTAAACTTGCGGAAAATTATGCCAAACGTCATCATGTTCCCAAATGGTATGACGATGCCGATATGCTAATTCATGACCCTGACGTGGATGCTGTCTATATTGCAACACCGCCATCGTCACATATGCAATACACATTGGAAGTTGCTAAAGCCGGAAAACCGGTTTATGTTGAAAAACCAATGGCATGCAGTTTTACCGAATGTCAGCAGATGATCGATGCCTGTGAGAAAGCCGCTGTTCCGTTGTTTGTGGCTTATTATAGACGAGCGCTTCCGAGATTTCTAAAATTGAAAGCGATCATTGAAAGAGGTGATATTGGTGAGGTTCGGGCGGTCAATGTCAGGTTCTATCAGAAACCATCCAAAGCGGATCAATCCGGCGAATACAACTGGCGGGTCGATCCGGAAATTGCCGGTTGCGGATATTTCTGTGATCTCGGTTCGCATATAATCGATCTGCTGCAATATTTACTGGGACCGATTATTTCTGCCAATGGAGACGCTTCTAATCAAGGCGGGCTTTATAAGGCCGAAGATATTGTCAGCGCTTCATTTAAATTTGAAAATGGAATTCATGGGACCGGACTGTGGTGCTTTAATGCGGTGGAAAATTTGGATAGAACGGAAATTATTGGCGCTAAAGGAAAAATCAGTTACGCTACTTTCGGGGATTCACTTTTCATTGTTCATACAAAACACAGACGAAAGGAATACAAAATTCACCATCCTGATCATATCCAGCAACCGCTGATTCAGACGATTGTTGATGAAATAATGGGAAGAAGGAAGTGCCCGAGTACCGGAAATTCCGGTGCAGCAACAAATTGGGTAATTGATAAGATATTCGGAAGAATTTGACACGTATAAAATAAACACTTCTTCCGACATCACAATGCTGAGCATAGCGGCAATGGAGATATAAAAGCAAACCCGTTTTCAATGGAACGAAGTGGAATCAAACGGGTTTCGCGGATCTGAGTTTATGACGATGTGCTTTAGTTGTGCTTCGGGGACGGTAAAACCCATTTGGCTCGCTTCGTTCCCTGAAAATGGGTTGCCTTTTTCTGTAGCTGATATCTGGAACGAGAGATAACCAATCTGGCTGCGGGGCTGTGCTCCGTAGCCTATCAATGCGAACCCACCATATTCTGCTATGCTATGTAGCCTCTCATACGTTCCGGAGTACAACCCCGGAACGAGTGTAATCTTAGTGGTCTCTAAAAAAAGCCCTGACCTTTGCGGAAAGATTTCTTATACTTATAGGCAATTTTTAGATGTATGGAAAATATACTTAGAAACGTGAAATCAGAAACCAGAAAAATACAGATCACCGGCATTGTTCAGGGCGTTGGATTCCGACCATTTGTTTACAATCTTGCAAATAGTCACAAATTGAAAGGGTTTGTTCTAAATGATTCGTCGGGCGTGACTATTGTTGTACAGGGAAAAACTGAGGACATTCATTCCTTTGAAAACGAGTTAAAGAAAACACCGCCACCCCAAAGTAAAATAGTCAGCTGTATTTCAAAAGAGATTGAATCAGAGGAATCTTTTATTGATTTCAGTATTCGGATAAGTCCTGCCGGAGGAAAGAAATCCGCAGCAGTTTCACCGGATTTGGATATATGTCCGGAGTGTCTAAAAGAAATGCTCGATCCGGTTAACCGCCGATATTTATATCCATTTATTAACTGTACGAACTGTGGTCCTCGATATACGATCATACAAGATATTCCCTATGACAGACCAAAGACAACAATGTATAGTTTTAAAATGTGTAAGAGTTGTCAGTCTGAATATAACGATCCGGCGAACCGGCGCTTCCATGCTCAACCCAATGCCTGTTCTGAATGCGGTCCGCATTTGACATTGCTTGATTCGTTTCAAAACACGGTTCTAAAGGGGAGAAGCAGTTCACAAAATCAACGCTTCTTTGAAAAAGTGGGCGAGTTACTTAAAAGTGGAAAAATTATAGCAGTTAAAGGCATCGGTGGTTTTCATCTGGCTTGTGACGCGACGAATGAAACAGCAGTTTCTTTACTCAGAAAACGCAAGTATCGTGAAGATAAACCCTTCGCGGTGATGTTTCCGGATTTGAAATCCATCGGAAAAATATGCAACGTAAATCAACCGGAAAAGGATTTGCTGGAATCGGTTGCGCATCCGATAGTCTTGCTGAAGAAAAAAACCGACTATAACCTTGCGAATAGTGTTGCACCGGACAATCATTTTCTGGGTGCAATGCTTCCTTATACACCGCTGCACCATCTGATCTACCGGTTTTTCAATAAACCGCTTGTTATGACGAGTGGAAATATCAGCGATGAACCGATTGCCTATAAGGATGAAGACGCCGTTCAGCGTTTAAAGGGCATAGCAGATTATTTTATCGTTCATAACAGGGAAATTCATATTCGATGCGATGATTCGGTTTACCGGATCTGGAACAATAAGCCTTATCCAATTCGCCGATCACGAGGATTTGCGCCGGATAAGATCATGGTTGACTGGAAGTTTGATCGTCATGTTCTCGCCTGCGGACCTGAACAGAAGAATACCTTTGCGTTGGCGAAAGATAATGCTGTCTATCTCAGTCATCACATAGGCGATATGGAAAATATGGAAGTCCTGAAATCACTTGAAGAGGGCGTTGCGCATTATAAACATGTTTTTGACATTGACCCCGAGGTGGTTGCATATGATCTGCATCCCGATTATTTGAGCACGAAATATGCTGAAGATTATCCCAATATTAATTCAAATGATCGGAAAATTCATAAAATTGGCGTGCAGCACCATCACGCCCACGCAGTTTCCTGTATGGTTGAAAACGGGATAAATCAACCGGTTTTGGCGATTGTTCTTGATGGAACCGGGTATGGAACCGATGGCACAGTTTGGGGTGGTGAACTTCTTCTTGCTGAATATGAGCGCTTTGAAAGGCTTGGACATTTTCAAACAACCGGATTACCGGGCGGAACCGCCGCTATAAAAAATCCATGGCAGATGGGTGTAAGTTATCTTAACGAAGCGTTTGGAAATAAATTGGTTGAATTAAATATTCCATTTTTTAAAGAAATTGACACATCAAAGTTATCCATCATTCTGAAGATGCTTGAAAGCGGAATGAATTCGCCGATCACTTCGAGTTGTGGTCGTTTATTCGACGGTGTAGCGGCGATATCAGGGCTGCGACCTAAAGTAAATTATGAAGGTCAGGCAGCGGTGGAATTTGAACAATGTATCCGGGATGAATATGAAGAAGGATATAATTTTCCGATTATTAATGAGCATTCAAAAATCGTTCTAAAGTGGGATAAGATGATCCGTCAGTTGGTTAAAGATGTAGAGAAACAAATCCCTATTAGTGTCATTTCTCAGAAATTTCACAACGGTTTATCTAACGGGCTTTTAAGCTGGGCAAGCGAAGCTCAAAAACAGACTGGTATTAAAGAAATTGTCCTGAGCGGCGGCGTGTTCATGAATCATTATTTATTAACCCGGCTTAAAAATGCTCTTGAGAAAAAGGGTTTTATTGTCTATACTCACAGCGTTGTTCCTTGTAATGATGGCGGAATATCACTCGGACAGGCTGTGATTGCAAGCGCAAAACTGAAAAAAATGAAAATAGAATAGGATTAATTGATACATGTGTTTAGCGATTCCCATGAAAGTCATTGAAATAAAAGATAACGAGGCGGTTGCCGAGGTCGGCGGCGCCCGGTATCGTGCAAACCTGACCTTGCTTCCCGATATCAAGATCGGTGAGTATATCATAGTTCACGCCGGATTTGCCATTGAGAAATTAGATGAAGAAGCCGCGCTGGAAACTCTGCAAATCTGGCAGGATATAGCAGAGTTCACCGAAAAACGACAAAATCGCAAACGGTAATAATTAATGCTGAAGTATATAGACGAATTTCGTAATCCTCAACTAATTCGCTCCATTGTTGATAAAATCCATCAGGAATGTCCTGACCGAACCATCAAACTCATGGAAGTCTGCGGCGGACATACAAACACAATTTTTAAATACGGTATTCAAAAACTGATCCCGGACAATATTAAATTGATCAGCGGTCCCGGCTGTCCGGTATGTGTCACTGATAACAGTTTTATCGATAAAGCCGTCAAAATTGCTCATTTAGATGATGTGATTATCACTACCTTTGGCGATATGATCCGGGTTCCCGGAAGTACAACAAGTTTACAGAAGGAAAAGGGCAAAGGAATCGACGTACGGATTTGTTATTCGCCCATGGACGCTATCCAAATTGCTAAAGATAACCCTGAAAATGAGGTGGTTTTCCTGGGAATCGGTTTTGAGACAACTGCACCTGCTGTGGCGGCTGCGATTCAATATTCCTCTAATAATAGAATTACCAATTTTAGCGTTTTATCCGCTCATAAAACCATGCCTTACGCAATGAAAGGATTGCTCGATTCCGGTGAAATTGACCTGCATGGTTTCATTTGTCCCGGGCATGTATCCTCGATCACCGGCATCCATATTTATGACTTTATCGCAGAGGATTATGGAATATCCTGTGTTGTTTCGGGATTTGAACCGCTGGATATGCTGGAGTCTATTCTGATGCTTATTCGCCTGATTAATCGGCAGGAAAGTCGAGTTGAAAACCAATACACCCGCAGCGTGAAAGAGAACGGCAATCCCAATGCCATGCAATTAATGATGAATGTATTTGATGAGTCGGATACTAACTGGCGGGGGATTGGCGTTATCTCAAAAAGCGGTTTGAAAATCAAGAAAAAATATCAGGATTTTGATGCAAATTTGAAATTCGATGTGGTCGTTGAACCAAGCAAAGAATATCCGGGATGTATTTGCGGAGATATTATGCGAGGGGTAAAAGTTCCGACCGACTGTAAACTCTTTAAGAAAATCTGTACTCCTGAAAACCCGAAGGGCTCCTGCATGGTCAGCGATGAAGGTACTTGTGCGACCTATTTTAAATATTTCCCGCACTGAAAAAAGAAAAATAGTTGGATTTAATTGAGAGACCAACTATATTTTAGACAATTATTGTCTAAACAAAGACTGTCTAAATGAAAAGATTAAAAGACATAATAAGAGAAGCAAGATTACAACAAGGAATTGTGCTGAGAGAAGTCGCATCTGCAACTGAAATTGACCAGACTATCATCAATAAATTTGAACTTGGAGAACGAAAACCATCAAGAAAACAGGTAGAAAAATTATCTGACTTTTATGGTTTAGATAAAGACGAATTAATTATTGCCTGGAAAAGTGATTTGGTTTACAACGACTTGAAAGATGAGAAGTTGGCAAGCAAAATCCTTAAAGTGGCAGAACAGAAAATCAAATATTCTAAATTACCATATAAGGCATAAAAGAAAATATAAGAGTAAAAACTTTTATGTCCTTATAATCCTTATATGGTTCAAAAGATAAAGGGTAAATAAGATATGGCAACAAATACAAAGAAGGATAAATCAATAAAACTATTTGAACAAAAACAAATCCGTTCTCACTGGGATGATGAGCAAGAAAAATGGTGTTTTTCGGTTGTAGATGTGGTAGCTATTTTAACAAATCAGGATAATTTTCAGACAGCCAGAAAATATTGGAACAAGTTACGGGAAAGGCTTAAAAAAGAAGGTAATGAAACGGTGACAGATTGTCACCGTTTGAAAATGCTTGCAGCAGATGGCAAAATGAGAATGACCGATGTTGCAGATACCGAACAACTTTTCAGGTTAATTCAATCGATTCCTTCAAAAAAAGCAGAACCCTTTAAACTATGGCTGGCAAAAGTTGGCAGAGAACGTATAGATGAAATAGAAGACCCTGAATTGGCTTTTGAACGTGCTATGGAAACTTATCTGAAAAAAGGATATAGTAAAGAATGGATAAACCAACGGCTGAAAAGTATTGAAGTTAGAAGAGAACTGACAGACGAATGGGATACAAGAGGAGTTAAAAAAGGTTTGGAATATGCAATTCTTACCAATGAAATTACAAAAGCATGGACGGGATTTACTGTTAAAGGATATAAAAATTTCAAGGGATTAAAAAAAGAAAACCTGCGAGACAACATGACCAATCTTGAATTGGTTTTAAATATGCTTGCCGAAGCAACAACCACCGAAATATCAAAAGAAAAGAAACCGGAAACCTTTGAACAAAATAAAAAGATTGCCAAACAGGGTGGAACGATAGCAGGAAATACACGAAAGGAAATTGAAGAAAAAACCGGGAAGAAAGTAATAAAACCTGTAAATGCAAAAAAACTGTTAAAAAGAAAAGATGGCGATGAATAGTAGTTTTTTATACAAGATAGCCGAGAACATAGATTTTGAGCAAATACCTGTTCTTTGGAAAAATATTAATTTTAAACAATTTTCAGAACATAAATGGCTGATAACTTATGATGACAGCGAATACATAAGAAGTTTGTTTTCATTTGTTTACATAAACGAATGGAATTTAATTTATGGAATGAGAAATGTTGGAAAAAACGGAAATCAAAACGGAAAAGAATTGTTTATAAGCAACTATCCGATACTTGAAAAGAAAACGATAATTC
>JAUVYH010000194.1 GCA_030603165.1 Fidelibacterota bacterium | reverse complement strand
GAAATATTATTAAAAAAAGCGCTGAAGAAATTATCGATTGAGTGTCCTGATAATATCGTAATTGAACGATCACGTCGCCCGGAGTACGGGCATTTTACTTCCAATATCGCCATGATGCTGGCGGGGCATTTGAAAAAAGCGCCCCTGCAAATTGCGGATAGTGTCGTAGGCGCCATGGATGAGAACCCTGAATTAATCGAAAAAGTAGAAGTAAAAGCGCCGGGCTTCATTAACTTTTTTATCGCTCCTCAAGCGTTTCAGGAGATCATACAACAAATTCTTATCAAAGGAAAAGAATATGGTCGATCTGATATTGGTAAGAGCAAAAAAGTAATGGTTGAATTCGTCAGCGCCAATCCCACCGGTCCGCTGACTGTCGGTCATGGAAGACAGGCTGTGCTTGGGGATTCAATCGCCCGCATCTTGGAGTGGAACGGATATAACGTTGACCGCGAGTATTACTATAACGACGCCGGTCGGCAAATGCGGCTACTGGGTTATTCCACCTATATTCGTTACCGGCAACTGTTGGGATTTGATGATAAACTGACCGACGATCACTATCAGGGTGAATATATTATTGACATAGCTGGAAATATCAAGGAACAGTTCGGCGACCGTTTTATAGATGATCCTGAGAATGAAATATTCAAGAAATCGGCGGAAGAGGCAATTTTTGAAGATATAAAAAGAACACTATCCGATCTTGATATTAAATTTGATAAGTTCTACAATGAAAAAAGTTTGTACGATGAAGGTTTGATTGATGACGTTTTGGAGCGGCTCCGGGCGAAAAACGCAACATATAAAAAAGATGACGCCATCTGGTTTCGCGCCGGTGATTATGGTGCGGCTGAAGACCGGGTTTTATGGAAAAGCGTTGTTGATGAAGCGACCTACCGCCTACCCGATATTGTCTATCACGAAACTAAATACAAAAGAGGTTATGACCTTATGGTAGATATTTTCGGGGCGGATCATCACGCGACCTATCCCGACGTGCTGGCGGGTTTAAGAGCGCTGGGATATGATACAGAAAATATTAAGGTGCTGATCCATCAGTTTGTGACTCTGACCCGGGCTGGTGAAAAGTTTAAAATGTCCACCCGGAAAGCGAACTATGTGACCTTAAGCGAACTGATCGAAGAGGTTGGTAAAGATGTTGTACGGTACTTTTATATTATGCGGGGAATGAAAAGCCACCTGAATTTCGATCTGGAACTGGCAAAAACCGAAGGTGACGAAAACCCGGTGTTTTACCTGCAATACGCCCATGCACGGATTTCCAGTATTTTGAGAAATGCCAGTGTAAAAGGTTTGTCAAATACCGATGACGCTGATTTATCATTATTGTCGGAAGAAGAGACTCTGGCGCTGATAAATACACTTAGTGAATTCAGCGAAGTCTGCATATTATGTGGAAAAACGATGGAGCCTCAAACGCTGACCACGTATCTACAGAGACTGGCAACGGCGTTTCACAAATTTTACACTGTCCGGCGCGTGATCTCCAATGATAAAGCATTATCAAAAGCCCGCCTGACATTGGTGAAAGCAGTACAGATAGTATTAGCGAACGGTTTAAATTTATTAGGCGTCTCGGCGCCGGAACGTATGTAAATATATTTATGGGAATGACGATTGCAGCAAACTGATCAGTAAAGGAGTATGAATCAATATGACCGAAAAAACTAAGATTGAATTGGGAAGCGACATCAACCCGATGCTTCGAACGACCCAGCAATATCATTTTCAGCTGAGTATGATGGCTGATCAAAAAGCCAATATTATCATTGCCGCCGCTTCAATCCTTTTTACAATATCTCTGAGCAATTTTGATTTTCATGAGATATTGTGGGGCTTTGTATTACTAGCTGCTTTTTCCCTGGTCGCATTAATATTTGCCATTCTGGCTGTTTATCCGTCGTATGAGGAGAAAACGAAAGGAAGCATTCCGGGAATTGATAGTATTAACCCGCTTTTTTTCGGACATTTCACACAATTCAGTTTTGATGAATATTATCGGGCGATGGAAAATTTGATGACAAGCAGTGAATCAATATATAAAGCTCAGATTAAGAATTTGTATCAGCTGGGACAGGTTCTGAAAAACCGGAAGTATAAATACCTTAAATACAGTTATCGTTTCTTCTTTATAGGTTTGGTGCTGTCAGTAATATTATTTGGAATTCAACTCGTAATATTTTTGTAAATATATTCCAGATTTTATATTAAAAAAAACTTTGCGAAAGTTCACCCAAAATATTGTAGAGTTTTGTAATGAACAGAATATTCTCACAGAAAAGCTTTCGCAAAGATATGTTGCCGGAAAAGGTATTCACCAAATTCACGGAAAGCGTGATTGTGAAGCCGCTGGATCCGAGAGAATAATCATCAAAATATCTGCTTTTTAGATACAAATAAATGACTAAATTATTACAGTATATGGATATTATAGACAGAATAGAATCCCGCTGATCATGGTGTTTTCTCTGTATCAGATATTCATAAATTGAGGTTTGAACTTTTAATTAAGCGAATTAAACATGGAAAAAAAGTTTCTATCTGAACGCGACATCTGTACTAAATTTATCACACCAGCCTTAAAATCCGCCCACTGGAACATTCAGAAACAGATCCGGGAAGAAGTTACTTTCACTGACGGAAGAATTCACGTTAAAGGCAATATTACCCAGCGTGGTACAAAAAAGCGGGCTGATTACATTCTCTATTACAAACCAAATATTCCTATTGCTATTATTGAGGCAAAGGATAATAATCACTCCCTCGGTGATGGGATGCAGCAGGCGCTTGAATATGCTCAGATACTGGATTTACCCTTTATCTACAGTAGTAATGGTGATGGCTTTCTTGAACATGATCGTACAATAGATATTGGTAAAATAGAAGTCGCCTTCCCACTCGATAAATTTCCTTCGCCGAAGGAATTATGGAATCGTTATAAACAATGGAAGGGAATTTCTGAGGATAGCGAGAAGACAGTTACCCAGGAATATCACTATGAAATCAACGGTAAGATACCACGGTATTACCAACGGATTGCAATAAACCGGAGCATTGAGGCAATTGTAAACGGACAAAATCGTATTCTTTTGGTCATGGCTACGGGAACCGGAAAAACTTTCGTTGCTTTTCAGATTATCTGGCGATTATGGAAAGCGGGAATTAAAAAACGTATACTTTTTTTAGCTGATCGAAATATCCTGGTTGATCAGACCAGAAATAATGATTTCAGACCCTTTAATGATGTAATGCATAAAATTACAGGCAGAAAAGTTGATAAATCCTTTCAAGTGTACCTGGCTCTTTACCAGGCTATTACCGGTGAAGAAGAGTGGAAAAAGATATTTAAGAAGTTCTCCAGGGATTTCTTTGATCTGATCATTGTGGATGAGTGTCATCGCGGAAGCGCTGCCGAAGATTCGCAGTGGCGGGAGATTCTGGAATATTTTTCATCTGCTACGCAAATTGGTATGACGGCGACGCCCAAGGAGACCAAATATGTTTCCAATATTCACTATTTTGGCGAACCGGTTTACACGTATTCTTTGAAACAAGGCATCGATGATGGGTTCCTCGCGCCGTATAAAGTTATTCGTGTCTATCTCGATAAGGATCTTACGGGATGGCGTCCACCTGAAGGAAAACTCGATAAATACGGGCATGAAATTGAAGACAGAATCTACAATTTGAAAGATTACGACCGGAATCTGGTTATCGAGCCTCGAACAGAACTGGTGGCAAATCGCACATCGGAATATCTCAAACAAACAGGACGATTTTCCAAAACAATTGTTTTTTGTGATGATGTTGAGCATGCAGGGAGAATGCGTCAGGCATTAATCAATGAAAATGCCGATGAAGTATCAAAGAACCAAAAGTATATTATGCGCATTACCGGTGATGATGATGAGGGTAAAAAGGAACTGGATTCTTTTATCGATCCGGGAGAAAAATATCCGGTAATTGCCACAACATCAAGATTAATGAGCACCGGTGTGGATGCCCAAACCACCCGCTTAATTGTACTGGATAAAACCATCAACTCCATGACGGAGTTTAAACAGATTATCGGTCGAGGAACCCGGGTGCGGGAGGATTTTGGAAAGACCTTTTTTACGATTATAGATTTTAAGAATGCAACCCGTTTGTTCTATGATCCGGAATTCGATGGTGATCCGGTGCAGGTTTACGAACCAAAACCCGATGACCCAATAGTTCCACCCGATGGTGAAAATGAAGGTGATGACATTGATATCGGTGAAGATGATAGTGGCGATGTCATTATCGATATTGACGGGCAAGGTATCAATATCCCATCCGATGAACCACCAACAAAACCAAAGAAATATTATGTGAATGATGTGCTTGTTGAGATTGTTGCAGAGCGAGTCCAATATATGGATAAAAACAAAGGACTTGTTTCGGTATCTTTGAGAGACTATTCAAAACAGAATTTGCTTGATGAATTTCATTCTCTGGATGATTTTTTAAATATATGGAATAAGACCGATCAGAAAATTGCCATCATTGCCGAACTTGCCGACAAAGGTGTATTTCTGGAAGAATTGAAAGAACAGGTCGGCAAAGACCTTGATCCCTTTGATCTGATTTGCCACGTGGCTTTTGATATGCCGCCATTAACCCGGCAAGAACGGGCTAACAACGTCAAGAAACGGAATTATTTTGTGAAGTATGGCGAAACTGCCCGAAAGGTTCTTAATGCTTTATTACAGAAATATGAAAACGACGGAATCCAATCCGTTGAAGAAGCTTTCAGTCCTCAAAAGATGGCGGACTTTTTACGAATTGAACCCTTTTCACATATCGGTACACCTGTGCAAATTATCAAAGATTTCGGCGGCAAGAAGCAATATCTGAATGCCATCCGGGAATTGGAACAACAACTTTATATGCAGGATTCGAGAATTGAATAATCACTAAATTACCATGAAGATTTACTACAATCATAAACTGAAAGAAAGAGCACGATCCCTACGTAAAAAGGGAACTAAGGCTGAAGCCTGGCTCTGGCTTTGTTTAAAAGGACGGAAGGTTAAAGGCTACCAATTCACGCGACAAAAACCTATAGGAAATTATATCGTAGATTTCTACTGCTCAAAGCTGCGCCTGGCGATTGAAATTGACGGACTGAGCCATGCGGATAAACTGGAATATGATCGGAAAAGACAGCGAGCTATTGAAGCACAGGGCGTTCGTTTTCTGCGTTTTTTTGATGACGATGTAAAAACAAATCTCGAAGATGTGGTTCAGGTTATCGCAGATTGGGTCGATGAATATCCGCCCTTAAAGTCCCCCTTATCAAAGAAAAATACTCTCGAATCTGCAAAGTCCCCCTTAGAAAAGGGGGATTTAGGGGGTTGTG
>JAUVYH010000037.1 GCA_030603165.1 Fidelibacterota bacterium | reverse complement strand
AGAACATCTATCTGTTTTCTTCTCTCAATATATTCTATTAATGCTTCAGTAACGGCAGCCTTCTTGGTTCGATGCTTTCCAATTACTCGAGCCGATTCTATAAGTTTATCATCTATTGCTAAATTTGTCGCCATTGTTTTTATCTCCTTTCTCTTACGCGAAAAACCTACACATGTATATGTGTAAATGCAAGTATGTTTTTATTGTTCCTCTAACATAAGGAATTTTTACTGTACAATTACACTTTACAAAAAGTGATTACCTGCCCGCCATCCTTCGGAGGAAGCAGGCGGGTATGTGTCATTCTGAGGGAGGAACGACCGAAGAATCGCTTAAGACCAACGCACCAGTCCAACCCGATTCTTCGTCGCAAGCTCCTCAGAATGACAGTTTTGATACTTTTTATCTCAAAAAGATCCATGGGACGATTCCATCAATTAAGAATTTTAAATTTATCTGGCGTCTGCGCCGGGACGTCAGGCTCACCAGAAACCTCCGTTGAGTCAAAATGGTTCGTTGGGTGATTTATATTTGAGTGTATGCCTTGATAAATTCTGCAGGTTTCACTATATGAATATTTTTACAGATTCTCTGAGGATAGTGAATAACATTTCCGGTAATAAGGTATTCTACATCTCCGGACATCGCAACTTCTAAAAACGGATTATCATCAGGATCAGGCAATGATATTTTTAGAGGTCTTGTTGTAATTATTTCGCCAAAACTTTCAATATAATCCAGTATTATATCTATTTTATATCTATCAAATCTAAATTTAGGTCTTAAAAGGACTTCTCTATACTCAGAAATAATGCGAGCATCATAACATAGCTGGATTTTTCCCAATATCATTAGTCTTAAAATAGCAGCAGGCTTTCCGTATGGAGACAGCAACCCGGAAACTAAAACATTAGTGTCTATTACTACTTTCAATGACTTCTTTTATTTCTAACGACTGTTATCTCTTCGTCAATTTCATTTATGCTCAACTTGTCCAGCCCCTTTTCAACTGATTCTTTCTGGATTGCAGCCAGAGCATCAGAAGCTCTCGCCCGTCTAATAGCCGAGACTGATTTTTCAAAATTAGAGTTATTTATTGATGATAAAATAGCAACAGGTCTCCCATTATTTGTTATAACCATTTCCTTTTCAACAGGAAGTTGCTTCCATATTTCCGCTGACTTTGCTCTTAGATCTTTTACACTTAAAAATTTCATAGTTACACCTCAATTATGTCACTATAGTATACATAATTATGTCTCGATATGCAACACATGATTTACATATATAACGTTTAATTTCAGAACTCCTGACCTGATATTGAAAAAACAGTGATTTATTTCAATGAATTCGTAAAATGAAATGTCATAATTTGTGAGTATAAATTGGGAGTTCTGATTTCAAATATCAAAATGCAAATCCCTGCGACATTAGTAAAATTTCAACCGTCTTTTAGGCGCCCTTAAAGTCAAAAACTCGGGGCTACAGCGAATTATATTCTTGACTTTACTTTCTATAAAAGATTCGTTAGGGACAAAATGTTTTACAATATTCTCGCAAGAAGTTGCGCTCCATGGCAAATCGCAGCTATTTCAACAACACCATCTTTTAAACGATAGACAATTCGATAATTGCCATAGATTCGTTCACGCAAGTTTGGATCACGATACTCAGGAACAACTCTGCCTGCCTTGGGAAATACCGCTATATCTTCAACTATCGAGAGAACTTTCTTTGCAAATATACGTGCGTAAATTTCGGAGTCCCGTGAAATATATTCGCAGATTTGCTCAAGATGGGATGCTGCTCTTGGCGCCCACTTTATTGGGAAATCCATTTCGACATGCTCTCCTTGACCTTTTGATGTGGAATACCTTTGCCCTCATCCAATTCCCTAAGACCCGAGTCAACCTGGAGTTTGAAGTAGAGTTCAGAAAAAATATCATCAACGGTTACCTCGTCCGGCAGCTGTTGAATCATTTGTATCACCTTTTCTTTCGTGGCTCGCATATTATCACCTCCTATTTGAATTATAGGCTATAGCGCACTTGGACGCAAGTAAATTCTTTGTCCCAAATATTCATCACCCGCAGCAAACATGGATTCGAATTTGCTTTAACCCTACTCGAAATACCCTCCATGAAAATAGGCAGCGCGACAGTAGGAAAATTTCAACCGTCGGGCTACAGCGAATTATGTTCTTGACTTTACTTTCTATAAAAGATTCGTTATACCCGCGTTAACCGAAGCACTTCGTTATGTGATAAACTTAACAGTAAAGGATTTCCTTTTATAAAAAAATGTTCAATTCAAAATCAATCTTGAACCAGTCGAATTTCTAAATGGCAGCCAATTGCTTCTGCATATTTTTTTATAGTAGCGAGTGACGGCGAATGTTTGCCGCTCGTTAAAGAAGATTCCAATCGGGTAATCGCCGGAGGTTTTGTCCCCATTCGCTCTGCAATTTGCGCTTGACTTAATCCTGCCTTTCGACGGGCAAGTAACATTGTTCTTAAAAGTGTAAATTCCGGTCCAAGAGATTTATATTCAGTATTAACACCTTTTCTCTTTAATGCTTTTTCTTTTAATTCACTATGCTTCATTATTCTTCACCTCTTTTAATCTTGACATCGCAAGTTTTAATTCTTTCTTAGGAATTTTCTGAGATTTTTTAATAAAAATATGGAGCATAAAAATTCCTTTGTTAATCACAGTACAATAAAAAACCCTGGCAATTCCCTCTTTACTTTTGATACGAAGTTCGAATAGTCCATCTTTAATTGCCTTCGTATGAGGCATCCCCAAATTTGGGCCAAATTCCAGCATTAAATCAGTTAATCTTAAATATCTTGCCAGTAAACCGTCCGGTAAATCCAGAACAGATTTCTCAACTGCACTACTATAATATTCGATGCTCCAATCCATGGGCAAAAGGTAACATATATGTTACTACGAATGCAAGTAAAATATTTTGAAATATCCTCTGCGAAAACAGGCAGTGCAAATTTAGTAAAATTTCAACCGTCTTTATGGCGCCCTTAAAGTCAAAAACTCGGGGTTACGGTGAATTGTGTTCTTGACTTTATTTTCTATAAAAGATTCGTTAGAAGTTTAATATCTTGATCTAATTCTTCATGAAGTTTATTCATATTAAGTTCAAAATGGTCATTTAGCTGACGAAAAAGGTGATTTGTTATATACAATGCAAGAAATAGAGTCGTAAATGTATTATCTTCATTAAAATCATCAAATATTGCTCTTTTATCTTTTTCTCTAAAAAAGAAATTAATATTATTAGAATCAGGATGAGAGAGGATACATAAGTGTCGGTAAATTAGATATATATCCAAAATCTTTGCATCTTTCGCTCTTCTTTCAATTCTTGTAGGCCAATTCTCTATTTCCTCTTTATATTCTTCGTACTGTTTTTCGAGTTTAATAATCTCGTTTTCTATATTCTTTTCTTTATTTATTGTATTAGAAAACACTTTATTCTTAATAATCCATTCTAAGATTCCTTTTTTTCTTTTTATTCCTGATAATGAATATTGTTTTGCCCTTTCACTTGGATTCTGTTCTATATAAATATATGTGATATAGTGTTCTAATAAATTCCTTAAAATCAGTTGCGGAGTGAACAATTGACCATCTTGAGAAAGTAAAAAGATACTATATAAATCCTGTTTAGCAATAAGACAATATTGTAACAAAATAGTCTTAAATATTATTTCTTCGTCGTTATTACCCATAGCACTTTTTATTAGGTTTAATTCTGTTTGAAAATTTTCAATACATTTAATGCATAATTTATACACTTTAGGGTAATTTTCATGTAAATAGTTTGTCATTTTTAAATCCCCATTTTATATACTTCTAACGGTCAACGCATCACCAACAGCGAATGAAAGCTCGATTGGTTTTAATAAACCGAAAACTGATTTTGAAGTTAAAAATCTGAGTTCGTCGAACAGCTTTCGCTGTTGGGCGCATGCGATTATGTGGTTCTTTCTGTACAAATAATCAGATATATTATTGTTTTTTAAATAATCGTTTAAAAATATTCTTAATCCGATGTCTTTTTTTATTGCACTTATATTCTTCAGCTATCAATAATGAAGTATCTGCAATAAACTGGTAATTACATTTTGGGCATCTTGATAATAAGTAAGGATTATCTTTAGGAAGTTTTAATTTTGTACCATCATTACGACATACTACAGTATTAAACATATCTAAACTTGGTTGTAAAAATGGATAGCCGGTAGACTGTATGTAATTTGTTATTTTAGTAACACTGTTTTGATATAGTTTTGCTTCTAATGAAAAATCATACAATCTTGAAATTAATTTTGATATTCTTTGATTTAACTGTACGGCATTTAGGAATTTTAAGCAAGGATCGTATTTGACATCATTCATCATTGTACTAGATTCTAAAAGCATATTCATAATCACTTTGTGTTTCTTCTCCAAAAAATCTTCAATGACATACGTACATGAGTTTTGGATATATAATAAATGTTTATCTATGTTAGATAAAGTCGATTGTGTATCACGAATAGCAGAATGTAAATGTTCAACTAATTCTCCTCTTATATTTGGTTCACTGAAGCGTTTATTAAAATAATATGGGTATTTATTCTCGCAATACAGTAAAGCTTGAATCGAATCAGATGATAAACCGTGCTTATAGTCATCTGGAGAAATTCTTCTCATTGTACTTACTAAAAGATAAACAAAAGCTAACTGAGTTTGGTTAAGATACCCACATTTCAATGTTTCTGTAATAGTTCTTGTTTTTTCTGGTAGATATTCTTGTCGAATATTTTCACATTCGCATCCATTTAACATCAGTTTACCCAATCCCAAAAATACGGATGCAATATCTGTAAGAACCTCATTTTCATATTTATTTAATGTATTTGAGCCACAAGAAATGTTATTAATATGCATATATTTATGAGTGATTTCATGTGCCAATGTTGCTAAAATGGCATTTTCATATTTTATTATATTATCTGAGATTTCTACAAATACTTCTTTCTCCCCATATTTAAGATCAATATTTCCTCCAACCTTTTCTTTTTGTTTCACTGTTGCAATTATAAAAGTGAAGTCAGGCAAGCCAATGAATTCTGCAATCTTTTTGCCGGCATTTTGAATCGATATAATATCTTTTGGATTTATCGAAAAAGGTTCAAGTACTTTGTATGATGTTTTCTTTCCAACTTGTTTTTCAAGTAGAATAATTTTCTGGAAATAATCTTCAGTATATATTTTCAGCATATCATAAGTTATTTCTTATCCAACTTCAAATATTCAATAAAAGTTCATCCAAGAATATTTCTCTATTACACACATAACTATAGAGTGAGTCAATTGATTCCATGTAATATCCTCGCTATTTCAACACTTACAAATTGAACACTATTTCAAATTAAAATCAATAACATTTTCACTTTTCAATATGTTATATGGAATCTTCCAACATGATATCTTGCCTGTCTTTGTCCATCAACCTTCTTAAGGTTTTTTTATTATGACACAGACGCTTATCTTACCGAACCTTCGGAAGGTTTTTGTAACGGTATTCGCTGTTAGGTGAATGAAATTAGGCATAAATTAATCGACCTTTTGGTTGAGGTATTGCTCGCCCTAATTCTTCTGCAGTTTCTATCCACTCCTGGATAATAACTTCAGCATTTGAAATAGCTTCCTGATATGTCGCTCCGTCAGCCATACATCCTGGTAATTCCGGTACCTCCGCAATAAATGCATTGTCTTCATCACTCCAATAAACGATTATCTCATATTTATTCCTCATCTTCTTCCTCCAACTTCAACTTGTATCTGAGTATGACATTACGAACTTGCTTTACTTGATATGGCTTTGCTTTTGCCCGTTTGGGTTGCAAATTCAGTATTTTTTCAATACCATCCATTGTAAAAATATGATGGTCTCCTCGAGTTCGTTCATCAAAGCCAAATTTTCTCAACAAACGACAAATACCTAAAAAAGGAATATTAATATCAGATGTTCCTCGTAGAATCTTTGCTAATAGTTTCTCCTGCTTACCCATTTTATTCCTTTTCTAAATTACAAGCTTCTTGTGTCAAATAATAATCATTTCCTATATGCCTAACAATAGAGTGAGCCAATTGATTCCATGTAATACACTCGCGATTTCAACACTTACGAATTAAACGCTATTTCAAATTAAAGTCAATAGCATTTTTACTTTTCAATATGTTATATGGAATTTACCAACATGATATCTTGCCTGTCTTCGTCCATCAACCTCCGAAGGTTTTTTTATTATGACACAGGCGTTTATCTTACCGAGCCTTCGGAAGGTCTCTGAAAATCGAAGGCGCCTTTGTTCAGATTATTGACCGCCCAATTTTCCAGTGTAAATACCGGCAGCCGTGATTCTTCACGGGCATAATAACCGCCATCTCCATCCTTAGTCGTATCACCGATCGTAAACGTGGATTTCGCTAATTCGTCTCCTGAATACAACTCAATCCTGATAAACGGATCAGCCAGTCCATATTGCCTGAGGTCTCGTGGAGACTCATCGATAAACGCTTTAATACGACCATTACTTAGCCTGTTCAAAAAGGATATCACATCATTCGACTTTGCCGGAATTTTCACCGGTTCAATTATATTCCAGTTGTCGCCATCCTGTGTCAGTACTACTTCACCCTTTTCTCTCGAAGTAATTCTGATTTTTCGCACGTCGAGCGGTCTGATATGCATAACTCGTTTATCCCGAAGATCATAGAGGCTTTTATTCACATACGTCCGGAGAGATTTAGGAACCGTATATATCCCGGGTTTGTTGGAATATTTAACAAAAATAAAATCACCGGTTGGATTTTCATCACCTATTAACAATCGTGATTCCAGGTCTCCGGATTGCCGTATTGCAATTTCACCATGAGGATTCTCCAAACCGAATTGTCCCGGATCGTTTTCATCATCACTGATCTTACGTTCGATTTTTGTATCCAATATCGATTTCAAGTTGGAGACAATAGTGACAGAGTCGCCTGCCGTTTCCACCGGAGAGATAATAGTCCATGTGTTATCTCTCTTTCGAACAGATAATTCCCGATTATCATTTTTAATTGTATAAGCCGTGACGCTATCCAAAGGAATATTGAGTATCAGGTTTTCTACCCGTTCCCGTTCTTTACGCTTTTCCCCGTCTTTAATTTCGAAGATATAGATAAATGCAAAAAGGACTATGAATACCAGCAGCAGAATTAGGATTGTTTTCCCTTGCATGCGCTACTTCCTCCTGATATATACCAGGATTCCCAGTGCAAAAGCAATGACCGGCAGAATAATGACGGTCAACCAGAACACCGTTCTTGTTTGAGCCGGGTTCATATTAATTAGGCGCATTTCCGGGTCTTTCGGGCGTATCGAAATCAAATCCTCATCAGCCATCAACCAGCTGATGATATTCATGAAGAAGTCGCCGTTTGCCTGATTGGTATAATAGGCGTTGCTGGCAAAATCTGAATCGCCGACCGTGACAATACGGGTTTTTCTACGGTTGTCCAGCTCAATTGTCGTGACGCAGACAATCGGGATTGGTCCGCGCTGATCTTCGGGACCGATGGATATCTCTTCCTGTCCCGCGATTTTCTTTTGATTAATGGCATAGCTGTTGGAGCCGGTTTGAGCAATTTCCATTACCGACACCTTAGGATCACCGGTTTCAATCGGCGTGACTGAGCGGGTCATGGGAAAAAAGGTCATTAACCCGGTTAATTCTTCAACAATCGGATGATCGCCGTAGGATGAAACAAGCGGAATTTCCGGACCGGCGCCAAGCAATCTTCCGAAACCACTGGCGTCAATCACCAGATCATTCCCCATCTCGACGTACCAGTTGCGCATATACTTCTCCATGCCCGTTCCCGGAGGTGGATCCAATAAAAACAAAGCGCTGCCGCCGTTATTCAAATAGTCTGTCAGAATTTTCAGTTCACCCTGGAAAAAGATATTTTTCGGACCGGGAATAATGACGACTGAAATATCTTGTGGTATGGAATCTTTGCCCGCAAGCAGCAGTTCAACCGCCTCATAATTTTGTTCTTCGATAGCGCTTTTGGCGTTTGCCAAACCTTCCCGGTCGGCGCTGTTGATGCTTAACTCGCCATGTCCGGTAATAAAGGCAACTTTCTTGGTTTTTTCCCGGGTTACCTTAATAATCGCATTAGTCAAATTTTCCTCGGAGGAAGAAGAAATCTGCTCTTCGCGAATGCCCGATATTACAACGAGATTACCATATTGTTTGACATTATATTTTTTCGCCAAGCCCGGTTTTTGATCAGGATCGATTAATTCCCATTTAAATCGTTTGGAAAAATGCGAATATTCCCCTAATAAATCCTCAACAGGTCCCTTATTTAAATTTTTAACAAACGCGATAACATTGATATCATCTTCGAGATTCTTTAACAATTTTGTGGTCTGAGGCGATAGACTGAATGTGCGTCCGGCTGTTGTATCAACCCGCCATGTGTGACGCGCCAGAAAGAAATTCAGCAAACCAAGAATTGCAACGACCAGTACAATCACCAATGCCATATTACCGCCGTAAATCAAACGGCGATCCCGAAGCACATCCTTCAGCTCCAATTTAATCAGTGAAAAGATCGACAGGATCAAACCAACGCAAATCACGGCGAGTGACCTGACATCCCAGACATTTGTTATGGAGTACGCAATCAACCCGATACCCATTAGAATTAATCCAAGCGTCAGAAGCCATTTATACTGTTTCATTATCCTAAGCCCTCCACTTTGACGATTCAACTGATTGATAAGTCAGGAACAGCATAAAAAACGTCATCGAGAGATAAAACACTATGTGGCTGGTATCAAATACGCCTTTGGAAAAATCCTCAAAGTGGGCGACAATTGATAAATATTCCAAAATGGCACCGGCAATTTTCCCGGCAAAGTCCGAGGCAAAACCGATTATCCATAAAACCATTGTCAGACCGAATGTCCCGACGGCGGCAACAATCTGGTTTTCCGTCAGAGATGAGATAAAATTTCCGGCTGCGATCAATGCCGCTCCCATCAGCAGAATTCCGAGGTAGCCGATCAAAATCGGAACCAGTTCGGGATTGCCCCAGATAAACAGCAACACCATAAACAAAACCGTAATCCCGGTCATCACCAGGTACAAAAGGTAGGTAGCCAGGAATTTACCGATAATGATCTGCCAGTTCGTGAGCGGAGCCGTTAACAGCAACTCAATGGTTCCGTTTTTCTTCTCTTCTGAAAACGACCGCATGGTAATTACCGGGATCATAAATAGAATAATGACGCTCATATTCAGTAAAAACGGGCGGATCATCATTAAGTTTACATTCAGCGGAACTCCCTGACGCTGCATCATCGCCGCATAGCTGTATTGTAAAAAACTTGCCAGCAGAAGGTAGAAGAAAATACCGGTAACGATCAGGAAAAGACCGATGACGACATAAGCGATCGGCGAATTGAAATATCCTTTCAGATCCCGTTTGAATATGGATAGAATATTCCTCATCAGTTCACCTCCTCTTTCGTCGTCAACTTCAGAAAAATATCTTCCAGGCTCAGACTTTCGGTCTTCATTTCCAGCAATCCCCATCCTTTCGTGACAATCGAATGGGACAGATCCTTGCGAACATCCGATCCAAAATCCGTTTCAATAATATAGCCGGAGATATTCGCTTTTTTAGCCGCTCGCGCAGGAGCAACTGAAACCGCCGTCACACTCGGAATTTGCTTTAACGTGTTCATAATGTCATCGACCGGACCTTCAACCTCCAGATGAATGGATTCCGACCCTTTCAAACGGGCGGTTAAATTCTCCGGCGTGTCCACCGCAACGAGTTTGCCTTCATTAATGATAATGACCCGGTTACAGGTCATACTGACTTCGGGCAGAATATGGGTTGACAGGATTACTGTATGATCATGGCTGAAACTTTTGATCAACTCGCGGACTTCGATTATCTGTTTCGGATCAAGCCCAATCGTCGGTTCATCCAGGAGGAAAACAGGCGGATCATTTAAAATTGCCTGGGCAAATCCGACCCGCTGTTTATAACCTTTCGACAATGTGCCGATACGTTTGAACAATACCGACGATATAGACAGTTTGTCGGCGACTCTTTTGACTTCGGATTCGATCGATTTCCGGTTCACGCCTTTGATTGCAGCGACAAATCGTAAATATTCTATGACCTGCATATCCATATAAAGCGGCGGGTTCTCAGGTAGATAGCCTATCCGTTTTTTTACTTCAAGATCATTCGTGAACACATCGAACCCGGCGACCCGAACCGATCCTGCAGATGCCGGCATGTAGCCCGTAATAATTCGCATGGTTGTCGTTTTTCCGGCTGCGTTCGGTCCTAAAAATCCTAAAATTTCGCCTTTTTCAACCGTAAACGATATGTCATCTACCGCTCGGACATTACCATAATATTTGGTCAGTCCCTGAACTTCTATCAATTCTGCCTCCCTGAATATGCGGTTTAAATTTTGTCATACTAAATTGCCTCAGCGAGATATCTTTTAGATGAACGATGTACAAGTGCCCCGACGAGTCGTATTGGCGTCAGCTTAAGCAATCTTAGTATTAACCCCGGCAGGGGTTTGCTATTTGTAGATAAATTCAACAATAACCTCGACAATCCCAAACCCCGATAGGGGTTCGCTATCTGTTCCCTAATCAAAAACATATCTTATATCGTATTCCGGGTAAATGTATTTGCCATTTCTACCTCTTTAGCCAACTCCTACGGAGTTTAATTCAACATGATATACCTTCTTGCTACAAATAGTCAACTCCTACGGAGTTTTTACATTATATAGAGCTCCCTAGAGCAAAACCATCAGACCTAACTTTCAAAAATTGCTTACCTGCACCAGAACGATGCTTGTTCACTCACAGAACCAAGCATTTTTTTCTGGCTGATATAGACTTTCGGGTCATCGGGATAGCGAATATAATCCTGCGCCCAGCTGGTTTTGGAACGTCCTAACAGAACTGTTCCCAGAACATATTCGCCTTTCTTTAATTCCACTTTCAGAGCCAGTTTTTCGGAAACATTATATTGATCATATTTTTCAGGATTCTTGGTGACGAAACCAGATTTTTTTGCGTTTACGACATTTTCAAAGAAGCTTTCGATCCGGTCATTTTTCACCAATCCCGTATCAGGCTCCGCAAAAACCCAGGCAGTATCGCCTTTCATCAATGTTATCGACAATGTATCTTTTGTAATGCTGATGGCATTAATATCGTCGGCTTTAATATCAAAGACATCACTTACTTTTGGCTTATAGCGTTGATTTCTTAGTGAGACTGCCAACAGTAATAAAAGCGCGGCTGCTAACAGAACAATATATTTTGTCCAGGGACTTGTTTTCTTAACCATAAATACTCTCCAACAGTTTACGTTTGCTTACATTTTTTCTCCAGCGGAACAGTCCGAATACAATTACCAGTAATGCCGGGAGAAATATATTCAACCATTTCCAGAAGCGACGAGATCCATCGGAAAGCTGTTTTAACGGTCTTGCCGTCACGGTTCTGGAGCGGATTTCCACCAGTTCCTGATCACCGGACAGGTAGTCAATGCTATTCAGAATAAAATCCGTATTTTCCGGGATTCCGCCGGCGCGATTATCATTAAAGAATTCATTATCTCCGACTAAGAGTATCTGAACATCTTCTCCAACACCGATGAAATTTTCCTTTTGATTATAATCAGAGTTCTCAGCAAAATAACTCTGAAAGGATCCGTCAACAATAGCGGCTACGGCTTTGGATTTTAATGGAAAAGAAACCATTGCCGGGTTATTCATCTGCGATTTTGGAATGTGAGGCGAGATATTGTACCCTTCGATCATACTGTATTGCCCATAGGGTGACATCTGAGGCGCCATCCCAAGGGAAAGGGCGCCGGTATTTTGCGAAGTGCTCATTAAAGAGGTAAACTGCACGGTAGAATCCGCCGGCGAAACCTCATTCACAAAAAATAGCCGAACCTGCTCTAAATTTTTAACAATAATATTGTCTTTATTGAATTTATGGATCAACGGAAATACCTGGTAATTGACGGCATTAGAAAAACTAAAAAAGCCCCGGCGCTGCTGAATACTGATCTGTCCACACTGCTTATCCACCAGTATATCTTTTCCGATCCGGAAGCCATAATGTTCCATAAAATTAAAAAAATTCGATTTTATTTCCGATGCATAACCATCCTGCAAATGAGCAACCTGGCGAGCCTGTCCAACAAACAGTTTACCGCCCCGCATCAGATATTGGTCAATGTTATACATCTGATCGATACTGACCGAATCCTGAAAACCGTTCAACAATAGAGTGTGAATATCCAGCGGTATCTCGCTATCGAGTGAGACTGTTCTGACATTATAGGTTTGTCGAAATAATTGTTGCAGTTTAGTTGTGGCTATTGATTTATTATCCGATGAAACGAGCCCAACGGTCTTCATATCGGTTTCGGCAAGTTTCTTTATAGCCGCCGTTAGATTGTACTCAAGACCTTCACTGGTCTGAATGACAGGCAATATTTCTTTTTTGTCATTGTACAACAGTACCAGTCCCATATAGATATTTTTAATTTCCAGTTTATCATTTTCAATCACCTGAACCTGCATTGGCGGAATTCCATAATTTCGGGCTTCGGTTCGGGCGTCTTCGTTCTGATCGGGTGCGATGAACTCAAAATGGAAGCGACCTTTGGAATAGGCTTCGTATTCTTCTAACAAATCCTGAAGATAGCGCCGCGAATTTGCCAGCTGCCCCGGCAGGTCTTTTGAGAAAAATACCTTCGCCACCATGCGGTCATCAAGTTTTTCAATGACCTTTTTGCTGGAATTCGAAAGCGAATAAATATTATTTTCGGTTAAATCAAAGCGAACGAACAGCGTCCTTGATACAAGGTTGAAAATAACGATGATGACCGCTAATAAAGCCAGGTATAAGGTTAATTGTTTTTTATTTGATATAATTGTCATTTTTACCTCCATTTCCTCATTTCCAGAATTCGAATACTAATCAGCAGGAAGAACAGGATCAACGATCCAAGGTACACAAGATTTCGTGAATCGATCACACCTCTTGAGATGTTGTTCAGATGATAATCAATGCTGAGATACTGAAGTATGGAACTTAAAAATCCCGGCACGAATATCAGTATTTTATCTAAGATGAACAGCACAAATATTATTAAAAAACTAATAATAAATGCCGTGATCTGGTTATCGGTGACAGTACTGCCGAAGGTCCCAATAGCGGCATAGGCGCCACCAACCAGCAATAAACCGAGGTAACCTGAGATCAAGGCGCCAATGTCAATATTATTACCCACGACTAAAAGCGTGAAAAAATGCACCAGCGTAAACGCCAGAGCCGTCCCGAGCAGTGTCAACGCTGCAAGATATTTTGCGACTATGATTTCACCGTCGGTAAAGGGCAAAGTCGTGATGAACTCCATGGTTCCGGTATTTTTCTCTTTGGCGATCAATCCCATGGTAATTGCCGGTACAAAAAAGATATAAACAATCGGAATAACCGAGAACAGCGTTCGCAGATCCGATTCGTTTATCAGAAAAAAAGTGCTGGTAAAAAACCAGGCATTAATCATCAAGAAAACAACAAGAGTAATATAGGCTACCGGACTGTTAAAAAGGGATTGAACCTCTCTTCGATAAATGATAGAAAAATTATTTCGCATTGTTGGTTCCTCCTTCAATCGTAAGGTTCCGGAATACATCTTCAAGACTTGTTTTATGCCTGCTCATTTCAAGAATAACCCATTTGTTTTTGACGGCATATTTAAAAATATCCTGTCGCGGATCAATGGAATTTGGATACTCCAAAAGCGCAAAAACATTCTCATCTTTTTCTTCATACTTTGACAGGAGTATGCCGTCTTGAAAAGATTGTACTTTTTTCACAGAATCTTCAGTGGCATTTTTCAACTCCAGGGTCAGGCGCGTTTTTCCTTTAAAATCGCTCATCAACTCGTCAATCGTTCCATTAGCGACGATCTCTCCTTCATTGATAATGATCATTCGATCCGCAGTCGCCTGGATTTCCTGTAAAATATGGCTGGAAATAACCACAGTTTTTTCCTTACCGAGATTTTTAATTAATCCCCTGATCTCCGCGATCTGATTAGGATCCAGACCGGATGTAGGTTCGTCAAGAATTAGAATTTTCGGATCGTGGATGATCGCCTGGGCAAGTCCGACCCTCTGACAGTATCCCTTGCTGAGTTCGTTAATATTTTTATGAACGACTCCTTTCAAGCCGCAAAGCTCAATCACATCGTGCAGGCGCGACCTGAATTGATTTTTGTCTATTTCCCGGGCGCGGGCGACAAATTCCAGAAAACCATAAACCTCCATATCATGATACAGCGGATTCATTTCGGGTAAATAGCCAATCATTTTCCGAATTTCCATCGAATCTTCGATAACATTGTAATCATCGACAAACACATTACCCGATGTCGGTGATAAATATCCGGTTATGACCTTCAGTGTCGTCGTCTTCCCGGCTCCGTTAGGGCCTAAGAATCCCAGAATCTCGCCGTTTTTCACTGAAAAGGAGATGTCTTGCACGGCTTTTACATCTCCATAGTGTTTCACCAGATTTCGAACTTCAATCAAGATGACCTCCTATTTAAAAAGGGTTCACGTTTGGTTTTATCAATACATTTATATGCTAATTCCCACAAAGAAACCATTTCGCTCGTTTCGGGTATCTGTTTGGCGAACTTGACCAAATCGAGGCTTCTAAAAAGTTGTGTATATTCTAATGCAATAATCTCTGAAATATCCAAAGCATGAAAGGCTTCCAGGATTTCGCGTGTCGTCATTTCCAGCGCTTTTATAAAGTATCGCCGTTCAAGGTATTCCCGGACAATTTCAGACATCCTGAAATAAAAGAACCGAATCTCATCCTCGCTTCGAGATTGCCTCTCCCGAAGTTCATTCAGTTTGCGAAAGGCAACAAGATGAGGTGCTTCGAGATAGTCTTCATCCAGCGGAATTGGTGGTTGTTTCTGTTTCCACCGTCGATAGGTTATAACGCCGCTCACAATAATAATCAAAAACAGAAATATAAATAATACATAATTCCAGGGAATAATCGTACGAATAGGAAATGGCGGTTTTATGTCTTTTGGTTCGGTGGTCCCCGGCGGTAATACCGATATGACGTCAACGATCTGTTCATCGGTTTTAAACCGCAATACCATGCTTGTATCTTCCGAACTGTACGCTTGTATTTCCAGCTCCGGAACGATTACCTTGCCGGTATCAAAGATAGTCAATTCCAATTCCCAGGTCTGTTGAAAACCGCCCTTTATTTTGCGTGGGCTGCTTAATTGCTGATCGATTACATCCCATTCGCCCAGACGTCTTTCAACCTTTGGCAATTCAAACCGCGCCCCTGTAGGATATTGTAATGAAATTAACAGATGAATTCTATCACCAATAGTGGCAATGGTTGTATCGAGCGAGGATTCGACGGTTATTGGAATTGTATTCGCAAAGATTGAAATAGCAATAAAAAATAGTAACAGAAATCGAAGTAGCTGTTTAGTCATATTCTCTGGATTCATCTATTTACCGAAATCTTCTCTCCCGCATTTTGAAAAACCGGACTAAGGGTTCAACATAGGATTCGGCGGTATCGATTTGAATCAAATCCAAATCCATCATTTTA
The DNA here is from genome assembly GCA_030603165.1 of Fidelibacterota bacterium. Lineage (GTDB taxonomy): Bacteria > Fidelibacterota > UBA2242 > UBA2242 > UBA2242 > UBA9312. The sequence goes on along the minus strand of JAUVYH010000037.1, from coordinate 7,565 downwards.
GCTTCTTTTGAAAACTTTTCCCGTTTTTCGCCAATATAATCCGCGTACAACTTCATAAATTTCTTATCCAGTGTATTGACCCATATCTCATCGCCGGTTTCAGCATCTTGCATTTTCACCAAGCCAATCGGAGGCAGATCCTTCTCCCGTTTATCCAGTATCTGGATGGCAACCGCATCGTGTTTCCGATTCAGAACCCGAAGCGGCTTAATAAAATTATCGTCGTCAAAATCCGATACGATAAACACAATAGACCGCCGTTTCAGCCCTTTTAACAAATACTCAAGTCCATTGGCGATATTGGTTTGAGTGGATTGGGGTTTAAAATACAGGAGTTCCCGGATAACTCGCAAAACGTGACTTCTGCCTTTCCTGGGCGGAATATATTTCTCGACGTCATCGGTAAAAATCAACAAGCCGACTTTATCATTATTTTTAATGGCAGAAAAGGCTATAAGTGCGCATATCTCCGCCGCTATTTCCGATTTAAACTTTTCATAAGAACCAAAAGCGCCGGAACCGGACGCATCAACCATCAGCATGACGTTTAGTTCACGTTCTTCTTCGAGCACTTTCACATATGGATGGTTATACCGCGCAGTGACATTCCAATCGATGGCGCGGATATCATCACCATACTGGTATTCCCGGACTTCCGCGAACTCCATCCCCTGACCTTTAAACACCGAATGATACTCTCCACTAAACACGTCATTTACGAGATGCCTTGTATGCAATTCAATATGGCGGACTTTTTTTAGAATCTCTTTAGGTATCATTTTATAAGGTCATTTTCGTTCACTACCAGCCGGTTTCGATGAATCCTGCGAGCAATTCTTTATAAAAGAGAAATAAGTATTACCTAAATTGAGCGATTCTGAACATGACAATGTCGATTCTTTCAATGACTTAGTCCTACCTATTTGGTTTACCGCATTTATTTCATACTCTCTTCACAAACAAGAGTGTTTGTGTTACATAAATCACTCAATTTAGGTGCAAATAAATAACGTAAGCTAATTCTTCAGGCTTTTTCTTTCCAGTCCAGCGCGCCTACCGGGCAGGCTTCGATACATTTGCCGCATTCTTTGCAGCTGTTTGGAAGCGCTTCCCCAAAAGCTGTGTCAATATAGGTGCCGAATCCCCTGTCTTTAAACCCGATTAACGATAAGTTGACTACTTCCTTACACACTTTTACGCAGATTCCGCATTTGATGCATTTATTTCGGTCGAGAATAATTGACGGATGCCGGGTATCGAAATCATATCTGAGTTTTTCACCCTTGATCGTTTCCGGATGAGCATTGTACATCTCAGAAAATTCTTTCAGGCGGCAATCGTTCTTAGCGGTGCAGCTGCATTCATAACAGCGTTCGCCTTCTTTTGCAATTTCTTCAACGGTAAAGCTGTTGGTGACCTCTTTAAATGTTGTTTTCCGTTCTTCAAGAGGAATGAAATGCATTTTCTGACGGTCTGATTTCCGAATGTCTCTTAAATAAATTAGATCATCGGGGCGTAATGATTGCCAGTGACCGCGGGACACATTGATGATATAAGGTTCTTTATATTTTTCGTTATTGAAATATGATATGATTCCCATTGCCGCTCGCCGTCCTCCGGCAACTGCTTCCACAACTGTAGCCGGACCGGATACACAATCGCCTGCGCTGAAAATATTATCCGCCATTTGGTAATTGTCGCTATCAACTTCAACATCGCCCCATCTGTTTAGTATCAGTCCTTCGGGAGCGGCAGTTTTTTGACCGATGGCGGCAATAACCGTATCTGCTTCCACGTCAAATTCCGTTCCTTCAATCGGTACAGGTCGCCGCCTGCCGGAGGCATCCGGTTCGCCTAATTTCATTTTAATACAGGTGAGGATTTTCTTGCCATTTTTCTCAGCCAGTTTTACGGGAGCTGTTAGAAATTCAAAAATAACTCCTTCTTCACGGGCTTCATCGATTTCGATCTGTTCCGCCGGCATTTCCTTTTCGGTTCGTCGATAGAAGCAATAGACTTCCGGACTACCCAACCGGACGGATGTGCGGACGCAATCCATCGCCGTATTTCCACCGCCGATGACGATGGTTTTTCCGGGGTTTTCTCCCGACCAGTTATTCAATGCGATTTTTTCCAGCCATTGAATGCCACCCGTAGCGAGTTCTTCGCCCTCAGCCCTCATTGAGGTTGGTTTCCAGGAACCAATCGCAATGGCGACGGCGTCATATTTATTTTTCAATTCTTCAATAGTGATATTTTTACCAAGTTCACGATTGAAGAGAATGGTAATGCCGCCCATTTTGTCAAAATGAGCAATCTCCCGGTCCAATATTTGTTTTGGCAGGCGATATTCGGGAATTCCATATCGCAACATACCGCCGGCTTGGGGCATCTTATCATAAAGGACCGAAGCGATACCATTCAATCTCAGGAAATAAGCAATTGCTAATCCACCCGGACCTGCGCCAACTATACCGACTTTTTTCCTATTTAACTCAGGCAAATCTTCCATATACGTATCATAATGCATATCGGCAGCCAGCCGTTTAAAATCGTTGATTGCGACCGGTTGATCTTTCACATTTCGGCGGCAATCCTTTTCACAAAAACGGGGACACACACGACCGATTGACATTGGAAGCGGAATGCGCTGTTTGATTATCTGTAATGCCTTTAATAAATCCTTATTTCGTCCTGCGCGAACATATTCCTCAACCTGGGCATGGGCGGGGCAGGCAATTGTACAGGGAGCTTCACAGTCGCCGGTATGTTCTGAGAGCAACAGGTTTAGCGCCATTTGCCGCATGGACTGAACCTCTTCCGATTCGGATTCAATGATCATCCCGTCCGTTGCTATTGCGGCGCAACTCGGCATGAACTGACCGGACTTTACGTCTTTTACGACGCAGACGAAGCAAGATGTGTTGTGGGAAACTTTATCATGGTAACATAGCGCAGGGATATTAATATCATTTTCCCGGGCTGCTTCAAGAATTGTTTTGCCGTTTTCTACGCTTAATTTACGATTATCAATAGTTATGGTAATTTTAGGCACCGGCGTCTCCTCTTGCAGTTCTTTCGATGGCGTCTGTTGGGCAAACTTCAATACAGCTGTTGCAGCGAGTGCATATCTCATTGTCTATCACGAAATCATCTGAAATCGCATTAACCGGACAATTTTTTATACACAATCCGCATTCAACGCATTTTTCCCGGTCTAAATATAAATCCACAAGGGCGTTGCATACTCGCGCTTTGCACTGTTTTTCCGTTATGTGTTTTTCATATTCATTTCTGTAATATCTTATTGTTGATAAAACAGGATTTGGAGCAGTCTGTCCCAGTCCGCAAAGCGAACCTTTGATGATCTTGTTTCCTAAATCTTCCAGAAAATCAATGTCTCCCGGCTGACCTTTGCCATGGGTTATATTTTCAAGATATTCCAACATCCGTTTTGTTCCAACCCGGCAGAACGTACATTTTCCACAGCTTTCACGAGCGGTAAAATCGAGGAAGTAGCGAGCAGTTTCGACCATGCAACGGTTATTGCCAATGAAGATCAATCCGCCCGATCCCATGATTGCGCCAAGTGATTCGAGGGAGTCATAATCGATTTTGACATCGAATTGATCGGCGGGAATGCATCCGCCGCTTGGACCCCCAATCTGGACGGCTTTCACACTTCCTTTTTCGGCGCCGCCAATCTCATAGACCACTTCACTTAGAGTAATACCCATAGGCACTTCTACCAGACCCGGATATTTGAGATCGCCTGCCAAAGCGAAGAGTTTAGTCCCTTTGCTGTTTTCTGTTCCCAATGAGGCAAATTCTTTTCCGCCTTCATTAATAATAATTGGGATATTTGCGTATGTCTCGACATTGTTGATCAAAGTTGGATAGCCTTTGAAACCGGAATCCGTGGGATAGGGCGGACGAAAGCGGGGTGTGCCACGATTACCTTCCAGTGAATGAATCATGGCAGTTTCTTCACCGCAGACGAAAGCGCCGGCTCCCTCTTTGATGTGGATATCAACCTCTTGACCGTTAATATGATTTAACTTTTTATCAAGGATCTGTTTAATTGCAATTTTAAGATGTTTGATCGCAAGGGGATATTCCGCCCGGCAATAGATAAAAATTTGTGTGGCGCCGATTGCCTGGGCTGCGATTAGCATGCCTTCCAGAACCTGGTGAGGAACCGATTCCATAAGGGAACGGTCCATGAATGCGCCGGGATCGCCTTCATCGGCATTACAGATTAATATCTTTTCTTTGGATTTTTGTGAATGTAGAAAACCCCATTTCAAACCGGTTGGAAAACCGCCGCCTCCCCGACCGCGCAGACCGGAAATCTTTACTTCTTCGACTACGTCTGCGGGTTTCATTTGAAGCGCTTTTTGAAAAGCTCCATAACCACCGTGCTGCATATATTCAACAATAGAAACAGGGTCGATTTTCCCGGCAAGTTTCGTGACTTTGAGTAATTCACGGTCGCTGCGTTCCGGACGAAAAGAAAGTCGGAAATCATCTTCCATATTCAGCACTTTGTCGAGATAAGCCTGTTTTGGCTTAGCGCTGTGGTAGTAAACTGATCCGTTATCGGTCTCGACTTCCACAATTGGTTCAGCGTAGCAATGACCGATGCAACCTACACCGACGATGTCGATGTCCTGAACATTTTCCTTAAAGAAGTCGAATACTTCCGCTGCGCCGGCAGCTAAACCACAACTTCCCGTGCCTATTTTAATTCGCTTAATCATCTTAACCCATTTGCTTATATTGTTTGAGGACTTTTAATAATTTTTTCCTATCGAGATTTCCAAATATTTTGCCGTTAATACCAATGACCGGCGCTAAACTGCAACAGCCCAGACAGGCGACGGTTACGAGCGAAAATAATCCTTCTTCATCAGTTTCACCGTCCTCAATGCCTAAATTGTCCGATATCCAGTTCGCAACCAAACTGGCTCCTTTAATGTGACAGGCGGTTCCGTCACAAACCGAAATGATGTACTTACCGGGCTTTTCGCGCTTAAATTGAGCGTAAAAACTGAGAACGCCTTCAACTTCAACCGGCGGGATCGAAAAATAATCCGAAATTTCACTAACATCGGTGTCGGATATATATCCTTCCACTTCCTGAACTTGTTGCAATGCCTTGATCAAATTACTTCTGTCTTTTTCTAATTCCCGTAATGTGGTATAAACATCAGGCATTCCGCCTCCATCTTTATTAGTATTCAAGAAACTTCAAAATTACGGTGTGAAATATGTGCTAAAAATCGAAATTATCCAATTCCAAAATATTTTTTATTCTTTCCCTTCTCAGAATGAAAAGAAAAATCTACCTGTCTGCGTCCGGCGGCTGCCGGACAGGCAGATAGGAATAAAACTCTTTCCATCCCAAAATCCTAACAGCAGTTGTTTAAAGCCAAGAACATATCGATTTGTTACGTGATCATAAACTTTTCCCAAAAATTCTATCTTCTCGCCAACCTTACTTAATAGAGAATCATCGACAATTAAACATTTTACCTCAGGTGCCTCTTCCGTCGTATTTGAATTGCTTGAAACAATCTACAATTATTTCAGAAACTTCGCCATCTTTCTCAAAAAAGTCTTGCAATTAATTTATTCTTTTCAGACCTTCCAGGTGTATCATAATTTCCCTTAACTTGATTATATTTCTAAATCACTTAAATTTAATAAGATAGGGTAATATTACAAGGTTTTTCTAAAATATTATTGTTGTTTTTACAATAACTTACAAAGCGCAAAACTTGAGTCAATTAAAAAAAAAGGAGATGTTTATGTATTACGAAAAAAAATATTCTTCGGCAGAAGAATTCATCAAAGCAGTGGTAATAAAAAAAGACCCAGTGGAAGCCGAATTTCATCAGGCAGTTCATGAAGTAGTCAGTTCCTTATGGGATTTTGTACAGGAAAATCCAGTTTATCTTTATTCAAAAATTTTAGAGAGGATAACTGAACCCGAACGGGTTATCATTTTTCGGGTTCCCTGGAAAGATGATCGCGGTAACATCCAGGTAAATCGTGGCTTCCGTGTACAATTCAACTCTGCAATTGGTCCTTATAAAGGCGGACTTCGGTTTCATCCATCCGTAAATTTAAGTATTCTGAAATTCTTAGGTTTTGAACAGGTTTTTAAGAATAGTCTTACCGGACTTCCTATGGGAGGCGCCAAAGGCGGTTCGAATTTTGATCCCAAGGGAAAGTCCGACAACGAAGTCATGAGTTTCTGCCAGTCATTTATGACTGAACTTTATCGACATATTGGCAGCAACACTGATGTTCCGGCCGGAGACATTGGGGTTGGCGGCCGTGAAATTGGTTTTCTTTTCGGACAATATAAACGTTTAAAGAATGATTATACCGGCGTATTAACCGGTAAAGGACTGAATTGGGGCGGCAGTCTGATTCGGCCCCAGGCAACGGGATACGGCAATGTCTATTTCGCCGAAAGAATGCTGAAAACAATTGGCGAATCCTTTAAAGGAAAAACAATTACAATTTCCGGGTCCGGCAATGTTGCCCAATATTCAGCTGAGAAAGCCATTCAATTAGGTGGAAAAGTTGTTACTTTTTCGGATTTGAACGGCACAATATATGATCCGGATGGAATTGATAAAGAAAAATTGGATTTCGTTTTTGAATTAAAAAACATAAAACGAGGTAGAATTAAAGAATACGCTGAAAAATATGGAGTTGAATATTGGGAAAATCAACGCCCCTGGAAAGTTAAATGCGACATTGCATTACCATGTGCTACACAAAATGAAATTAGCGAAGACGATGCAACCATTCTAATTAATAATGGATGTATCTGTGTTTCCGAAGGTGCAAATATGCCGTCAAATCCCGGCGCAGTTGATGTATTTTTAAAAAATAAAATTCTTTTTGCCCCCGGAAAAGCCGCAAATGCAGGCGGAGTTGCCGTTTCCGGATTGGAAATGAGCCAAAATAGTCAGCGGCTATACTGGACTTATGAAGAAATCGATACAAAATTAAAAACTATTATGGAGAATATTCATACGCAATGTGTTAAATACGGCACAGATAGCGATTACATAAATTATGTAAAAGGTGCTAATATTGCCGGCTTTATTAAAGTTGCAGACGCTATGTTAGCGCATGGCATTGTTTGATTTGGCATTTTCACTGAAAACACAAGGTCAGTCCCTATTCTATTAATCCTGACTCCTGTCAGCCTTCGGGAAATTGCTTCAATTTGAAATTATTGTCCTTAGTAACGCAATGATTTGTTCTGCGAAACGTAATGGAGACAGAAGCATGGATGAAATTTGCGCAGGCATCCCATTGAGGAAATTCAGGCTTGTTTTGGGTAGGGATTCAGGATGTCTAATTTCGTCAGGAAAACTGAGGAATTTCTTAATATTGAAAAAATATTTTTAATAAACGAACAATGTGATAAGTAAACCCGATGTCGTAATATTCAAGGTGAAAATGAATTATATTCGTGATAATTAATTTAAACAATTATTTATGCTTCATGGTATGTTTTTTGCCTCATTATGTTGTTTTGA
>JAUVYH010000250.1 GCA_030603165.1 Fidelibacterota bacterium | reverse complement strand
TTTGTATAGATGGGACAGAGTATCGAATAAAACATATTTTGCCCAGATGGCTATGAATCAATTACGACTGGCGTTAAAGAGGAAATAATATGGAAAAGCGGCTGTTTTTAGCGGTCAATGTCTCGGAACAGACCCGGGCATTGATACGTGCGCTGCAATCGGAATTTCACTTTTTAAAAAATGAAATTCGCTTTATAGCTCCGGGCAATGTTCATTTGACGCTAAAATTTTTAGGAGATGTAAATACCGATCATATCCCGGCAATTATATCAAAGATACAAAGTTCCATTCATAGTTTTAAAAAATTTGTTTATATTATTCAAGGAACCGGAGTATTTCCGAATTTATCACGACCAAGAGTACTTTGGCTGGGAATTACACAAGGTTCGAATCATTTGGGAGAATTGAGTAGATTGCTAAATGATGCGTTGAAGGACATGCCCGTGAAAAAGGAAGATAGAGAATATAGATCACATATTACTTTAGGTCGTGTGAAAGGTTTTAAAAAGTCTTTTCCTAATCTGAATCGCTTAGTTAAGTATAGATTTGATCCCATTAATAACAATGTCACGGAAATAATCCTGTTTGAGAGTACCTTGAAGCCTAAAGGTGCAATATATACTCCAATACATAAATTTTTATTAAATTGAATAGAGGGAGAGGTTGATTATGGTTACGGACAATACAAACAAACAAAAAGCGCTGGATTTGGCTGTATCTCAGATAGATCGTCAATTCGGTAAGGGATCGATAATGAGATTGGGCGATGAAGGTTTCAAAATTTCGTCAGATGTAATTTCCACCGGTTGTCTGTCACTTGACGCTGCCGTAGGAATCGGAGGGATACCACGGGGCAGAGTAACTGAGATTTATGGACCGGAAGCCTCCGGGAAAACGACCCTTGCGTTACATATTATTGCAGAAGCTCAGAAAAAAGGTGGATATGCAGCGTTTATCGATGCCGAGCACGCCCTTGATCCAATTTATGCCGCAAAGTTAGGTGTTAATACGAAAGACTTGCTTATATCTCAACCGGATAATGGTGAACAGGCGCTGGAAATTACGGAAACGCTTGTGCGAAGTAACGCTATTGATGTTATCGTCGTGGATTCTGTTGCGGCATTGGTTCCAAGGGCGGAATTGGAAGGCGAGATGGGTGATTCACATATGGGGCTTCAGGCGCGCTTAATGTCACAGGCGCTTCGCAAATTAACAGGTTCTGTTAGTAAATCGAATACTTCTGTTGTTTTCATTAATCAGATCAGGATGAAAATCGGAATCATGTTTGGAAATCCCGAGACGACTACCGGTGGACGCGCTTTGAAGTTTTATACCTCGCTGCGTCTTGAGATTCGCCGGATTTCTTCGCTGAAAGAAGGAAACACTAATATTGGAAATCGCACAAGAGTTAAAGTTGTAAAAAATAAACTGGCGCCGCCTTTCAGAGAAACTCAATTTGATATTATATACGGAACGGGAATTTCATTTGAAGGTGATGTACTGGATACTGCGGTCGAGGCGGATATTATTCAAAAAAGCGGATCGTGGTATTCTTATGGAGATGAACGTATTGGTCAGGGACGGGAAAATGCCAAACAATTCCTGGCAGAAAATAAAGAGATGTTTGCAAAACTTGAGAAGCAGGTTCGAGAATTCCTTGGTCTAATAAAAGAACCCCAACCAGCCAAATAACTCACATTGTTTGCATATAGCAGTACCAGTGACGGTTTAAATTCCTCGCAAGAGGCAGCAAGAATCGTCACAAAAATTTCTACACAGAAAAAAAGAACGGATCGACGATCAATATTTTTAGATGGCGAATACTCTTTTAGTGTTTGCGAAGAGACTTTCCGTTTATTTTCGATTGAAACAGGTCAATCACTTTCTGAAAAACAGATCACGGTTATCAGTAAACATGAAGAATTCGAAAAAGCAAAAGAGTTAGCGTTTCGGTATTTAACAAGACGAATGAGAAGCGAATACGAATTAACGCTTTATCTTCGCAAAAAAGAAATTCCCGGAATAACCATTAAGCGTTCTATTTCTTATTGCAAGGAACGAGGATATATTAATGATGAAGAGTATGCGTCGGTGTTAGTGCGTGATATGATCAATTTGAATCGTTACGGAATTAATAAGATTCGACTTCAATTGCGCAGGCGCGGCTTATCGTCGGAAATCATAAAAAATGTTCTGGAAAATCAAATCCATAACTCAGATCAATTAGAAAACGCCTTTGAACTTGCAAGGAAGAAAATGAGGATTATAAAAGACCAAACCAAAGCGAGGGCGAAAATTTACCGGTTTTTACAACAACGTGGTTTCAGCTATTCTGTAATCAATCAGGTACTGAAAGATATTCTATAAATACAATAAATAATGGCTCTTCTGAGAATTGAGTGGGTAAGTTAATGTCCAATATCCAACACGGAATATCCAATGATGAAGGAAAAAAGAGATGAGTGAGAAAAGAAAGAATAAAGAAAATAATCTAAAGAAGTTTGATTTACAGGAACGGTTTATTGATTATGCGGTTAGAATTATTAATGTTTCTGAACAACTACCTG
>JAUVYH010000044.1 GCA_030603165.1 Fidelibacterota bacterium | reverse complement strand
ATCAACTGGATATTGGATTTTTGATTGATGATTTTTGATTTCAGATTTTAGATTCCATTTGGGATAAGGGTAATAAGATGAGGGGGAGAATAACTTTGCGAAAGCTATTGTCTAAAAGAGATCTACGGTGTTCACTTGTATTTTTTCGAACTACCAAGAACGAACTTTCGCAAAGATTACTTCATCCAACCGGACGCATTTAGCACAAATTTCCCAAAAGTAGTGCCTTCGGTACAAGTATCAAATATTGGTTATTGGTTATTCCCTTACAATTATCACATTGTGGTGCGGAGATTCTTCGTCGCTCCGCTTCCCTCAGAATGACAGATAGGGAGCGGCTCCCTTTCTTCTCTGCTCCGTTGCAAAATGCAAATTTCAAATTTCGATTTTCGAGTTTCCCTTTTCCGCTATTAAAGGTTCGTCAATTTCCAATCTTGCTGTAATCGTCGATAGACCGGCAGCGGCAGTTGTACGAGCAGCGGATCAGCATCGACATTCAACCATTTAATCAGATTTTCCATCTCTGCTCTGTCCATCGTCGTACATCCGGCTGTCGAATCACCGGTCACGGATACGCAGTGTAAAATGATGCAGGAACCGGCTCCCTTTTGAGTATCGATAGTATTATGCTCCACCATCACTCCATAATGATAGGCATTTGGCGATCGGTAAATGCGTTCCGACGATTTCCAATCGGTGATTTCAACTTTATCCGTTTCAACCAGTTTTGTGTAGTACTTCGATTCCATATCATCGACGCATTCCAGGTAATCGGTGACCGGACGATAGGGAATCTTCAGTTCGCCCATTTCTTCAATTGTCGGAAATCCAAAGGCTTCTCCCAGGCGAAACACTCCCGCCGGACTTTTTCCGTCACCTTCCTGTTTAACGGGATTGGAATCCTCCGGAATTCGATGAAGACCTCTGCCCCATCCCAGACCATTGCGACCAAGGATAATCTGTACAGGCTTACTTATCAATTCCCAATCGCCAACGGATTCCGTTCTCTCAAAACGATATAGCGATCCTTTTGAAGCCTCCCAGGAAGGCGTCACAACGACGATCAGTTGTTTGCTTGTATCCGGTATCGGGTTGTCCCCTGAGTTTATCAGTAAATACAATACAAACATGATTGCCAAAATTAAAATCGATGAGAAAATCCAAACCAGCTTTAATGTCTTATTGGACCGGCTGACGATCCGGTCACTTTTTTGATGAAAATTATGTGTTGAGCGATCCATCTTTTTGTACCTCGCAATTAGAATGCTCCAAGTAACAAAAATACGGCGTATTATGCAACCATTATTTTTCTCCTGCCCGCGTTGCTCTTATTAACAGATAAGCTAAAAGAATGAAAAACAGCAAACCAAGCGGTATTGTCAAAGGATCAGCCCAGTTTTCTGAAAGTAACTGTGGTCGTGCTTTTAGTATTACCAGCAATCCAACGAGAATTCCCATCAATCCGTCGCCGCCTACAAGTCCGGAGCCAAAAAGTATCCCCGCTTCGCGCCGTTTATCTTTCAACTCTTTATTATCTCCACAGCGTTCTTCAATCATTTTTCTAATAGTACCACCGATAAAAATAGGTACCATAGTTGAAACGGGGAGATATACACCAACAGCAAAAGCCAGGGATGGAATCCGAATTACAAAATGGACAAAAAGAGTAATTCCAACTCCGATAAATACGAGAACCCAGGGAATATTGTGGCTAATCAATCCATCAATTATCATTTTCATCATACTGGCTTGCGGAGCAGGCAACTCTGCGGAACCGAAGCCGTGCGCTTTACCCAGAATTAGGACACTACCCGCTACAAAAAACGCCGTAGTGAGAACACCGACCAGTTCGCCTATCTGTTGTTTACGAGGAGTGGCTCCGATGAGAAATCCCGCTTTTAAATCCTGAGATGTATCACCGGCTATTGATGCGGCTACCCCGACAATTCCGCCAATTGTGATAATGGCAATTTTGGCTTCTAACCCTTTAAAACCTAAGCCCATGAAAATAAGACTGGTAAAAATTAGCGTAGCTATTACCATTCCGGAAGTAGGATTGGATGTTACTCCGACTAAACCGACGATTCTTGCAGATACCGTAACAAAGAAAAATGCAAAAACGGTGGCAAGTAGAGCAGCAAGTAATCTGACAAAAAATGAACCTGAAAAATCAAAGATCGTTGGAATAATTGCAATAAATAGAGCTGTAATACCAACTCCGACAAACACAACTTTTAAAGAAAGATCATCATCGGTTCTATCAACCTCTTTTCCTGCTTTAGCCTCTTTAATATGTTGAATACCAATTTTGAAGGATGACACAATAGTCGGGATTGATTTAATAAGAGTGATAAATCCGGCGGTAGCAACAGCGCCGGCGCCAATATACCTGATATAAGTCGTCCATATTTCATGCGGATCCATATCGGCGATCAATTTAACGGTGGCTGGGAAAACTGGATGTGCGACAGCATCTCCATAATAAGCCAGCGCCGGAATCAAAACGAGCCAGGATAATAATCCGCCCGCTACCATAATCAAACCGATCCTAAATCCTAATATATAACCAACACCGAGCAGCGCCGGCTGAGTATTCATTCCGATCATTCCTTTTTTCAATAAAGGGATTTTGATCCAGATTATACCCTTGAAAAGGTGCACTATTCTAATCAGAAAAGTATATCCAAAACCTATTCCCAGTCCGGTAAAAACATTTTTAGCGCTGGCGCCACCGGTGTCGGCGGCAACTAAAACTTCAGCGGAACCGATGCCTTCCGGATAGGGAAGTTTGCCATGTTCATTTTTTATCAGAAAACGTCTGAGAGGTATCATAAATAAGACACCGATTATTCCACCGGCTAAACCGATAAGAGTAATCTTAAGAAGACTGGGGCTTTGACCCCACATAATTAGCGCCGGTATAGTAAAAATAATACCTGACGCCAGCGAAGAGCTTGCCGAGCCGGTCGTCTTGGTTATATTATTTTCCAGAATTGATGTCTTTCCTGTCCATCGCTGGAAAATTTTGGCAACTGCGACGGTTAACACAGCGAGGGGAATTGCAGTTGAGATAGTAAGACCGGACACCAGCCCGAGATAGGCGTTTGCCATTCCAAATAGAATACCAAAAAACGAACCATAGACCAGAGATTTCAATGTCAATTCGGTCATCGATTCAGTTATTGGTATATAGGGTTGATATTGATCACCGGGAATTTCTTCATAAGCTTCCGGCGGTAGCCCTGTTCTTTGCTGACTCATTTGTTGCTCCTTTTAATTATTGAACAATTTCCATCGAATGAATTCAATGGTTATTACTATTTTTAAAATTGAGTGTAATGGATAAAAATCGTTGCTAACTTTGTAAGATGTCATCAATAGCTGACAACCATAGTGAATTTCCACGGGGCAATACAAGCGATTTCTATAAATTGCGTCATGCTTCTTTAACGCCGATTCCCGGTTGGTCATTCAGAACGACCCGACCGTCGATAAGCGTGGCGCCGACGAATGGATCATTGCTGATCAACAGGTTTCCGTCCAGATCGGCATAATCGATCAGCGAGCACAATTGAGCGGCGGCAGTGATTGCAACGGAACTTTCGATCATGCAGCCGATCATGATTTTCATACCGAGTGACTTTGCCAGCCAGATCATGCGCAGGGCTTCCTGTAAACCGCCCGATTTCATGATCTTGATATTAATACCGTCATATGCTTCGGCTAATTTGGGAATATCAGCTGCAGATTTTACGGCTTCATCAGCGATAATCGGAATCGGCGACCGGTCGCGCAGCCAGCGGGTTTCTTCCAGCATACGAGAGGGCATCGGTTGCTCGATAAATTCAATCCCGTTTTTCACCAGCCATTCGATTTTCCTGATAGCGACTTCTTTATCAATCCAGCCTTCGTTGGCGTCAACCCGAATAGGCTTATCGGGCGCTACGGAGCGCACGGCTTTGATAAATTCTTCATCGTTGGGCTTTCCAACCTTGACTTTCAGGATTTTATAAGGTTCGGCTTCACGTGTCTTTTGTGCCATCACTTCAGGAGTATCGATACCGATTGAAAATGAAGTTAATGGCGATTTCTCCGGGTCCAGACCCCACATTTTATATAGCGGGATGTTTAGCGCTTTTCCAACCCAGTCCATCAGCGCAATATCCAGCGCCGCTTTACCGGCGGTTTGCCCCTCGCAAAGATTCTGAATATCATATCCCAGCTGAACGAATTCAAAAGGATCAGCATCGGCGAACAGCGGAATCGCTTTCTTGATTACTTCAATTGTAGATTCCGGGGTTTCATCATAACGGACGTTCGGCGCAGCTTCGCCAATCCCAACAATTCCATCTTTTTCCAATTTCACAAATACATCTTGTTTAAAATTGCTGGAATTCCGGGCGATCGTCCAGGTATGCCGTAAATTTAATTGTTTGATCTCATAGCTTAATTTCATGCCGCTTCCTTTCATAAATTTTCTCTTTGAACAGGCTATGCCGTTTAATCCTGTTGATACACCTGCCGCTATTGTAGCAAATCCGACTGTCTTAAAAAAATCCCTCCGTTTCATGCTGAAACACCCCATCGTTTTATTTCAATTGTACGAAAATTTACACAGCATTTGAGTTTTACACAAGTTCCCATGCAATATCTTGTACTGATAAACGGAAGCTGTTATATTTCCACTTAATATTATGATTAAAATGAATCAATAACCGCTATACTATATCGTAAAAAAGGATTAAAGATTGAAACTATCAAAATTCAAAGCGCCGAATACTTACTTCCTGATTTTCTCGATCATTATAATTACCGCTGTCTTAACCTGGATCATTCCCAGCGGCGAATACAATCGAAGCGCCATGAATGGTTGTGAAGTCGTAGTAGCCGGTTCTTTTCACTCCGTTGAAAGCAACCCGCAGGGAATTGGCGCGATCCTGATGGCGCCTATACGAGGATTTACTAATAAGAGCGCCGCTCTGATTGTCGGTTTTATCCTAATCGTCGGCGGTGTGTTTGCGATTTTAGCAAAAACCAGGGCAATCGACGCCGCCATTATGGCTGTAGCCAAAGCCCATGATAAATCCCCAATTATCGAAATGCTTTATATACCGATTTTTATGGTAATATTTTCGCTGGGCGGCGGCAGCTTCGGGATGGGCGAAGAGGTCATTCCATTTATTCTGATCTTTGTGCCCCTTACTCTCGCGCTGGGATATGACTCTATTGTTGGCGTTGCAATCCCCTTTGTCGGCGCCGGTGCGGGATTCGCCGGTGCGTTTCTGAACCCGTTCACCATTGGAATTGCTCAGCAAATTGCCGATCTGCCACTTTTTTCAGGAATAGGATACCGCTTGATCAGTTGGGTCATCTGTACCGCAGTCGCCATTGCCTTTGTAATGATATACGCTGCAAAAATTAAAAAGCGCCCTGAAAAAAGCCTGACATTCGATATGGATGAAGAAAAGCGCAAAAACCTCCACATTGGTGATTTAGAAAATTTTAAAGGTGTTTCAAAAGGTCACAAACTGGCGCTCTATACATTTGCATTGGGCATGGTGGGAATGGTAATCGGCGTTCTTAAATATCAGTGGTATATAGAAGAGATATGCGCTGTTTTTTTCCTGACCGGTATTCTTGTAGGAATTGTCGGCAGATTATCGATGAAAGAGTTTACCGACGCTTTTGTATCCGGAGCCCGGGATATGGTCGGCACTGCCTTAATAATTGTTCTTGCCCGTGGTATTTTGATTATAGCTGAAGATGGTAGAATTATCGATACGATGCTTTTCGGATTATCTAACTCTATCAAAAACCTCCATCCTATTATTTCATCCCAGGCAATGTTTGTGATTCATTCAATCATCAACTTTTTCGTACCATCCGGCAGCGCCAAAGCCGCTCTTACAATGCCGATCATGATTCCGCTGGCTGATATTGTCGGCGTCACCCGTCAAACAGCCGTGTTAGCCTTTCAGTTTGGAGATGGTTTCAGTAATATGATCGTGCCTACTTCCGCAATCACAATGGGTGTTTTAACTCTGTCGGGAATATCCTGGGAAAAATGGGCAAGATGGATCATTCCGCTGGAAATCATTTTCCTGATTGTCGGATTTTTACTCCTGATTCCTCCATTTTTAATAGAGTGGTAAAAATTTCGTGCAATTTAAAATCACAGTACTGTTTTGTGTATTTATCATTGTTTTCATGACACGTTAAAACAACCGTTTTAACTGTATTGTGAAACCAGGTAAATCCAATACAGAAAAAGTACGCGATTCGGAATAATTCAAGAAATTGGTTGTATTTTGTAATAATAATTTGTAACTTAACACGTAAGTAAATGTTTATTATTATATTACGAATTTTTCATAACTCTCTTGTGCACCATTATGTACTAGTCTAACGAAGATACCACAGCGTATTCTCTTCGATAAATCATTTAAATTAACTTATTGGAGGATTTCCGGGCGGAAAACTCTGATAATCAATATTAAAAATAGGAAGTAAATGACAATATTCAACGAAAAACAACAAGAATTGACTGAGAAAATTGATGCGGATGCCCATATTAAAAACTGGAGAGACTGGAAATGGCAGGTAAAACATTCCATCAGGGATGTTGATACATTTGAAACTCTTCTGGGAATTCAATTTCCTGAGAAACAGCGGAAGCAGATTGACAAAACCATTGAAAAATTTCCACTATCGATCACCCCCTACTATTTTTCACTTATCGATGAGGAAGATTATTCTAACGATCCCGTTTTCAAACAGTCTTTTCCTTCACCATCTGAATTAATTATTAACAGGCATGATATGCTTGATCCACTGGCTGAAGATAAAGACAGCCCGGTTCCGCTGATCACTCACCGCTATCCGGATCGGGTTCTGTTTCACATCAGCAATACCTGTTCAATGTATTGTCGTCATTGCACCCGAAAACGTAAAGTGGGTGATCACGACTCTATTCCAAATAAAACGGAAATTTTGAACGGCATAAAATATATTGCCGAAACACCGCAAGTCCGGGACGTTCTGTTATCAGGTGGCGACCCATTCTTATTGTCAGACAATTGCCTGGACTGGATTTTGACGGAACTGAGAAAAATTCCGCATCTCGAGGTCATTCGAATAGGAACCCGGACTCCGGTTGTTTTACCCTATCGAATAACCGATGAATTGGTTGAAATGCTAAAAAAGCACCAACCGCTCTGGATCAATACGCATTTCAATCACCCCCGTGAGATCACCACCTCTTCAAAGGAATCGCTGGCAAAATTGGCTGATGCGGGTTTTCCCCTTGGTAATCAGAGCGTCCTCTTAGCCGGTGTCAATGACTGTCCGAGAATTATTAAAAAACTGGTTCATAGGTTAGTACAAAATCGTGTACGTCCCTACTATCTCTATCAATGTGATCTTTCCGAAGGTCTGGCTCATTTTCGAACTCCGGTGGGCAAAGGAATTGAGATAATGGAAAGCCTGATCGGTCATACCAGTGGTTTTGCCGTACCCACATATGTTGTCGATGCGCCCGGGGGCGGCGGAAAAATCCCGTTGATGCCTAACTATATCATCAGCTGGTCCACTAATAAAGTCATCCTGCGCAATTACGAGGGAGTTATCACAACATATAAAGAACCGGATTCCTACGAACCCTATTTCTGCGACCGAAACTGTGATAGCTGTGACTTGCAACTGAAATTAGAAAGTCCCGAGGAGACAAAAGCCATTGGTATTGAGAAACTTCTCTCGGATTACGACAAAACCTACACCCTTACTCCCCGTAATATCGAGCGAATTACCAGACGGAACGGGCAGAGCTGATGCACATTATTGATTATTTTATTTTCGCAATTTACATGGCCGCTATTTTATACATCGGTTTTTATTTCTTTAAACGAAACAAAAATATCGAAGACTATTACGTTGGTGGTCGAAATGTCCCTCCTGCCCATGTAGGATTATCGATAGTTGCTACAGACGTTGGTGGTGGATTTTCGATTGGATTGGGCGGTCTGGGATTCGTGATGGGTTTGTCCGGCAGCTGGCTGCTATTCACCGGCCTGCTCGGCGCCTGGTTATCAGCGGTCTTTATTCTTCCAAAAATAAAAAAAATCGATAAGAAAAATAATTTATTAACTTACCCCGATTTCTTGCGTTCTGTTTATAATAACCGCGTCGCCACGCTGGCAGCCGTCATTTCCGGAATCGGATACCTGGGTTTTACCGGTGCCCAGATTCTGGCCGGTGCCAAACTGATGTCCGCAACTCTCTTTGAAAAAGCACTGTTCGGACTGACTCCATTAGAATTTTCGCTCTATTTCATTGGATTTATTATTATTGCCTACACCGTTCTGGGAGGTTTAAAAGCAGTCATTTACACAGATACGGTTCAATGGATTGTACTTCTGACCGGTCTGATTTTCCTCGCCATGCCGCTTACTATTATCAAAATCGGGGGATTTTCCAGTATTAAGGCTGCGCTGCCCGCTGAATTTTTCACATTAACAAATATTTCAGCCGTCACGTTCATTAACTGGCTTGTAACAATCGTGCCTATCTGGTTAATCGCTATGACGCTTTATCAGCGGATGTTTGCCGTGAAAGATGTCAAAGACGCCAAGAAGGCCTGGTACATCGCCGGTTTTTTTGAATATCCAATCATGGCGTTTGTGGGTGTCTTCCTGGGCATGTGCGGCAGGATTCTGTTTCCGGAAGTCGATCCCGAAATGGGTTTACCGATGACAATCAAACACGTCCTGCCCATCGGCGCTACCGGTATTGTGATTGCCTCTTACTTCTCGGCAATAATGTCTACCGCCGATAGTTGTCTGATGGCATCTTCCGGCAACTTCGTCAACGATCTGTATAAACGCCACCTCATAAGAAGTAAACCCGATAAGCACTACATAAAAATATCACAACTGGCCACCTTATTAATCGGAATTATGGCCATCGTTCTGGCCAGCCAATTTAAAATGGTGTTGGACGCAATTCTTTATGCTTATGCGTTTATGGTATCGGGTTTATTTGTTCCAACGCTTGGTGCTTACTTCTGGAGGAGGCGCAGTTCAATTGGTGCTTTTTGGGGAATGCTCAGTGGCGGATTGCTAACTCTCTTGCTGATCATTCTGAACGCCGAGTTACCATTTGGACTGGATGCCACACTCTTTGGAATTCTGCTGTCGGCTGTCGTGTTTATTTCGGTTTCCCTCCTATTCCCCGATCAGAAAGGACAAAATCATGATGGATAAAGTCGAAAAATGGCAATCATCATTACTTCAACATGGAAAGTACAATAACCGTATCTATTTAATGAAACTTGCCAAAACAGACACTGGCAAAATAATCCCATACCTCGACCGGATCGCCGATGAGAACGAATATACTAAAATAATTGCGAAAGTACCGGATTTCGCCCGGTATGAATTTGAAAATAACGGTTATCGACAAGAAGCCTATATACCGCAATTCTACCATCATCAGGATCCAGTCTATTTTATGGCAAAATATCCTGACGATAGACGAATGATCGATCCGAATATCGACCACATGAAAAAGGTGCTACAAACGGCAAAAACAAAATCGGCATTAATAAACGATGTTCAGCTGGCACAGTCATTCCAATTTCATATCGCTACCGAAAAAGATATTCTTCAAATGGTACAGGTTTATAAAAAGGTATTTGAAACCTATCCGTTTCCAATTCACGATCCACAATACCTCAAAGATACAATGCACAGCCACATCAAGTATTTTCTGATCACCCGGGGCAAGCAGGTATCCGCCATCGCATCGGCAGAGATTGATTATGACGGGAAAAATGTCGAAATGACCGATTTTGCCACATTACCGGAATATCGGGGAATGGGGTTTGCACTCTATCTGCTTTATCAAATGGAAGCGGTAATGGAGAAAATGAAAATCCGAAGTTTTAATACAATCGCCCGGGCCATGTCGTACGGTATGAACATAACTTTTGCTAAACGGGGCTATAAATACAGCGGAACCTTGCTCAATAATACCAACATCTCCGGTAAACTCGAGAGCATGAATATCTGGTATAAGATTATTTAGAAATATTCGGGTTTCCTTACACAGTTTCAAAACCTTCGTAAGGTTAGTATTATATCCCGCAGCTTGACTGCATAATCACCGCAATTTACTTCGATTAACACCGGATTATCTACCAGGATGCGGATTTCTTCAAAGACCAGTTCAGCTTCTACCGGGACACCGGAAATCATTTTACGCCGTTCCGGCTGCTGCCGGATGTATAAAAAATATTCCCAAAAACAAAACACCGGAGGTGTTTAACGGGATATGGTTCTTTGTGCGAGCGGTGGAACATAAGCCCTTATAAAAAATTCTTGTCCTGAATAATATTATTGATGGGGTTTATGTCAAGTTTTTCCGTCGGTCCATCAGGCATCTGTTATACCTGTTAGGTTTAAAAGATTCTTCTACTTCGTATGCGATTATTTGAATAAACCTGACAGGTATAGAGATTCAGTTTCGTCGGGAGATTACTCCTGACACTTCCATCGGTCAACCTGACGGAACTGAAATCCCGGATTGAACATGAATAATCCCGACCAGTCGGGATAAAACCGGTTGACATAAATAACGCAAAATCTTACTGTGAATCCTGTCTATCCAATTGAATTCTGTGAACTGAAAATTTATTTTTAAAACCCTTTCCTTTTCGATTTTAAAACACTTAAATTTCTAAAGTTTTTAATGAATTGTAGAGGGAATATGCGCATCGGAATCAGACGTGAAGACAAAAACCAATGGGAAGCCCGCGTTCCATTAATACCGGATCATATTCGGGATTTACGTGATCGTTTTGCTATTGAATTTTTTATTCAACCATCGACAATCAGGGCATTTTCGGATGAGGAATTCAAGAACGCAGGCGCTGTGGTGCAGGAAGACTTGTCAAATTGCGATATTGTGTTCGCCGTCAAAGAAATACCCGTTGAGTTTTTTCTTCCTGGTAAAAAATATATCTTCTTCTCACACACGATCAAAGGTCAATCCTATAACATGCCCTTACTCAAGCGTATGGTTGATCTTAACACCACGCTTATCGATTATGAAAAAATTGTCGATGATCGGGGCAGACGGCTGGTTTTCTTCGGCAGATTTGCCGGTATTGCCGGAATGATCGATTCTTTTTGGGCATTAGGCAGCCGCTTAAGCAACGAAGGTCATCATACAATTTTCAGTAACTTAAAACAGGCGTTGAACTATCCCAGCCTCGAAGCGGTAAAGGATGCATACAGGGAACATGGAAAACAGTTGACTGCCGAAGGTCTTCAGGAAACGCTGAGTCCAATGATTTTCGGGTTCGCCGGATATGGAAATGTTTCCAGAGGGGCGCAGGAGATGTTCGACATCTTCCCCTTTATTGAGATCAAACCGGAAGAACTCGAATTATTCTATAAAGAAAAAAAATATTCCCGTCGTCATCTGTATAAAGTTGTTTTCAAAGAAGAGCATCTGGTTCAGCCCAAAGATCCCAATTATAAATTTGATCTTCAGGATTATTATCATCATCCTGAAAAATATGAATCAAAATTCGAACAATATTTGCCCTGTTTATCGGTTCTGATCAATGCGATTTACTGGAATACAATATATCCAAAACTGGTCACCCGGAAATATTTGAAAGAGCGCTACGAATCCGGGGCGGGTCTTCCTCTCAAAGTCATCGGCGACATTACCTGTGATATCGATGGTTCTATTGAATGTAACCTTACCGAAACCGATTCAGGAAACCCGGTTTATGTTTACGATCCAATTAAAGAAGATATTAAGTACGGTACGGAAGGAAATGGGCCGGTTGTTCTGGCGGTTGACAATTTGCCCTGTGAATTACCAAAGGAATCCTCGGCTGTTTTCAGCGCTGTGTTAAAGGATTTTATCCCCGAGTTAGTAAAAACTGATTTTACAAAAAATTTTGAAGCAGTCAATCTGCCACCTGAACTGAAAAGAGCGACGATTTTATATAAAGGCGAGTTTACTCCAGATTACAACTATATACGGGATTTTATAAAGAATCCGGACAAGCCCCCAATGGGACAGGCTCCGAAGGAGCAGGCAGAGTCAAAAAGTAAGTAATGGCTCTTCTGAGAATTGAGTTGGTAAGTTAATGTCCAATATCCAACCCCAGTGTAATAAAAGAAAAAGAAGATTTCACGGGGCAGGCACGGAATATCCAATGATGAAAGAAAAAAAAGATGAGTGAGAAAGGAAAGAATAAAGAAAATAATCTAAAGAAGTTTGACTTACAGGAACGATTTATTGATTATGCGGTTAGAATTATTAATGTTTCAGAACAACTGCCTGAAACAAAAGCAGGTAAGCATATCGCTTCTCAAATACTAAGAAGCGGCACATCACCCGCTCCAAATTACGGTGAGGCTCAAAGTGCTGAATCTAAGGCTGATTTTATACATAAATTGAAAGTGGCTTTAAAAGAGTTGAGAGAGACTGAAGTGTGGCTGAAAATAATAGTTCGAACAAAATTAATTCAACCTTCAACAAAATTGTCCCCTTTATTACAAGAGACAGATGAGTTGATTTCAATACTTTTCAAAAGTATTGATACAGCGAAAAAGAAAACGGAGTAATAGTAACATAAATACTTGGATATTGGATGTTCCGTGTTGGATATTGGATATTCAGATTATTTATATATAGTATATCGACCCACTAAAAAATAGAAGGAACTTAATTAATGATCAATAAGAGTAACAGGATTAGCGCTATACTCACAAAAGCGATACCGGATGTTGAGCGAAGCGAAATCCCGATTCATCGGGGCTGGATACAAATTTTCTTTACAAAAACAGAAGTGAACTTAAAAACTCAGGGAGAGAGAGTATGAAAAATGTTTTGGTTTTGGGAGCGGGACTGGTTTCACGACCACTGGTCAGGTATCTGTTAGACGTTCCTGAATTTCATGTTAAGGTTGCCAGTAGAACTGTCAGCAAAGCGGTAAAGTTAATCGACGGACATCCGCGTGGCGAAGCCCGGGCGCTGAATGTTAAAGACGACGCCCAGCTGGAAGAACTGGTAAAAGAGTGCGATCTTGCGATCAGTTTATTGCCTTATGTCTATCACGTCAAGGTTGCCGAACTGTGCATTAAGTACAAGAAAAACATGGTAACGACCTCTTACATCAGCGATGCGATGAAAGCGCTGGATCAGAGAGCCAAAGACGCCGGTATTATTATTCTGAATGAGATCGGCGTTGATCCCGGCATTGACCACATGTCCGCAATGCGCATAATTCACGCGGTGGAAAACAGCGGCGGCAAAGTCGTTAGCTTCCGCTCATATTGCGGTGGATTACCGGCGCCGGAAGCCAATGACAATCCCTATGGATACAAATTCAGCTGGAGTCCCCGCGGCGTATTAATGGCAGGGCGCAATGACGCTAAATATATGAAAGATGGCAAAATCGTTGAGATCGAAGGTAAAGACCTTTTCAGAAATCACTGGTCGCTTAATATCGAAGGCGAACCGAAATATGAGACCTATCCCAACCGCAATTCTATTCCCTATATTAAAACATACGGACTAAAAGATGTTAAAACCATGTTTCGCGGCACTATCCGCAACACCGGTTGGTGTAAAACATTGATCTGTATCGTTCGTCTTGGCGTTCTCAATGAGACTGAACGCAATGATCTGAAAGGTCTTTCTTATGACGATCTTACCCGTCGCCTCGTCAATGCAGAGAAAGGTATCGGCACCCGTGAAGCCACAAGAAAATTCCTCGGTGAAGATTCTTCCGAAGAAGTTCTCGATCGCCTGGAATGGCTGGGACTTTTCAGCAGTGATCTGTTGCCGGAAGAAAATACATATATAGATATCATGACAGCGCGCTTCCTGGAAAAAATGCCCTATAAAGAGGGCGAACGCGACATGATCGTGCTCTATCATGACTTTTTAGCAGAATGGGCAGACAAGAAAAAACGCATCACTTCAACACTCGTTGATTACGGTATTCCCCATGGTGATTCCTCAATGGCAAGAACCGTCAGTCTGCCGGCGGCGATTGCGACCCGTTTGATTCTTCAGGGCAAGATTGATGTCACCGGCGTTCATGCTCCGGTGCTCCCGGAAATCTACAATCCGGTACTCGATGAACTGGAAACCATGAATATCGTATGTAAAGAGAAAGAATACGCGTTATAAGCAACTTTTTTTGAATAATATCAGAAATCATCCGGGTTGAATAATCCGGACGGTTTTAATAATAGCTATCATGTCTTACTCGTTAGCATTCCCAAGCTGGGGCTTGGGAATGAGCGTGTCATATACACGGTATAAAATACAGATTGTCATTTAAAGGGATTCTTCGGTCGTTCCTACATCGGAATGGCAATTAATTTCTGTCTGACACGATTAAAATTATTAGACTATTAAACATATTTTCCCTATTATTAGAGCGTTAAACATTGAGGGAAAAATGGAACGGAAATTTATCAAAGATTTTCAGGAAAACATGCCCGTATCCGGGTTCTTCGCCGTGTTTTCCAAAGACCTGCGCAAGACAAAAGCCGATAAGGAATATCTCGATCTGACATTGATGGATAAAACCGGATCAATCAATGCCAAGATATGGGATAAGGTCGGTGAGTTTTCCAACAAATTCGAAAAAGGCGATCCCGTCGCTGTTAAAGCTTATGTCACGTCGTATAATAAAGAACTGCAATTGAAGATCGATTCCATCCGCCGGGTAATTCCGGATCAGGATAAAGACTTTGGATTTAATTATGCCGATATGATTCCCACAACAGAAAAAGATATTGAGAAGATGTGGGGCGAAATTCAAAGCGCAATTCAATCGATAGAAAACCAGAACATCAAGCGTATTGTCCTGGATATTTACGGCGAACACAAAGAAACAATTAAAATCCACCCCGCTTCCATGATCTTACACCACGCATTTCGGGGAGGATTGCTGGAACACATTCATTCAATGCTAAACATCGCCGATGGGATTTGTAAGAATTATTCCGAACTGGATCGCGATCTCGTTATCAGTGGAATTTTACTGCACGATATTGGTAAACTGGTCGAGCTGGAACCCGGTCTGGCAACAACTTATACCGATAGCGGCAATTTTATCGGTCATATCGTACTCGGCAGAGACATTTTATTAAAGGCTATATCAAAAATCGATGATTTTCCGGAACTACTTAAATTGAAAATGGAACATATGATCCTTTCGCACCAGGGAAAACTTGAATGGCAATCGCCGAAAGAGCCGATGTTCCTCGAAGCGTTGGTTGTTTATTATATTGACGAAATCGATACGCGGATTAACCAGATGAAACGGGAAATCGAATCGGACAAAACCGAAGGCGATTGGACGTCAAAAAAGAATTACTTTCACCGACCACTTTATAAAAGTGAGGAGTAATTTGTTTCCTTTACACTTGTTCCGGGACTGCCCGCCTGATTGATTGTCGGCATACATGTCGGGCAGGTGCTCCGCAACAATTGGCTACGGAGTACAACCCCGTAGCCAGAAAAGGGGAATAAGAGAAATAAGGGAAATATGGAGAACGGAAAAAAGGAAAATGGAAAATGGAATAAGGAATAATTCCAACTACTAACTTCCAAACCAGAATAAAAAAATTCAATTAATGATTTTCCGTCCTCCGTTTTCCGTTTTCCAAACCTTTTATTCGTTATTTCATCTAAATTTAGTAAAATAGCGCTGGAAATATTTTAAAAACCGGAACCTGTTATATGATACATCAAAAGACTCGCCAAATTGCCTTTAGCGGAATGTTCATCGCCCTCATTCTGGGCGTCGGATACGCCCTTGCATTCGTTCCCAACGTTGAACTGATCACCGCCATGATTTTTTTATCAGGAGTATTAATGGGTATTAAGCGGGGCGTAATCATCGGCGTAACCGGTGAATTTTTATTTTCAGCGCTGAATCCGATGGGATCTGGTCTGCTCTTCCCGCCCCTGCTAATTGCCCAGTTAATCGCAATGGCGTTAGTCAGCCTTTGCGGCGGATTGCTGCGCCGATATATTTTGAACTGGAAGATATCCTTTCTGAATGTACTTATTATAGGTATCATCGGGTTTGTTTTAACCCTGTTCTATGATATAATCACATCCCTGGCGTTTCCTCTTTCTGCAGGATTCACAATGGAGGTAGTCATTGCGACAATCGTTGCCGGACTGGCATTCAATATCGTTCATCTTGTCGGTAATACTCTTGGATTTATCCTGCTCGTTCCCGTTGCCGCACAACAGGTATATCGCGCCATACCATTTTTCCAGGAATTCAAGCCTGTCACATTAAATAATCAAGACTGATTATGTTGCATCGAATTTTCATCATACTATCATTATTTATTGGCGTTTTTATATCATTCGCCGATGAACCCGACTCAAATTCTTATCGATATATCAACATTGTTGAACAATTACAAGACGAGAGCAGCCTTATAATTTCACCCGTTGAAGAGTGGGGTTTGCAGGGAAACTTATCCAATTACGGACTACCCGGATATGGAATCTCAATGACATACAACGGATTTCCGCTTGGCGATCCGCTCTATGGGATGATCCCTTTTTCATGGATGAACAACCGTCTGCAGAAAGTTAATATCTCTTCATCATTAAATAGTATTTCATTGACGCCGGTTTTTGCCGATTCCGGCATGAATCTCTCCCGGTTTGACTATTATCGCGGAGATTACGGATTTTTTAATTTCGGTCTCATGGCGTCCGGCAATATCTCTGAAAATATCTCCTGGCGGTTCACGGGAGAAAATCTCGCTTATGACGGCGGCTACGGATTATTTGGACCGGATATCGGTAAGCTAAGCGAAAGTATCACTCAAAATTATTTCCTTGACGTAAGAAAATATACCGATACATGGCTGATCGATCTTGGAACCAGTTATCAAAAATTCACGCCCGGATTGAGCAACAAAACAATTCTCGGAACAACAAATAACGAACCATACCTGTACTGGACACATGCCGGCAGGTTGAAAGAATATCGTACAAATTTCTATGTAACCGGTACACGATCAGATTCATCAGGATTGGTTAAGGCAGGCGTACAGATGACCAATTATCTGTATCATGTTTCACACGATTCATCGTTGTATAAATTTACGGCGGAAGGCTATCAACTTTCCGGTATTTTTAAAAAGGAGATTTGTCGATCTTCGATTAACCTGACACTTTCGGCGACGCCAATTGCCGAGGCTATTTATCTAAGACATGGCGCTCAAAAAAATCGAATTCTTTTCAAACAGCGCATCGACTATACAAAACAACGAAACCTGCTGAATTATTCAATAACAATCGGCTCGGTGAATCTCAATCCAACCGCGGCAATTTCAGGCACACTGCCGCTGTCAAATCGGTTCAATATCGGAATTCAGTCCAAGCTCGATTACACGGTGTACCCGTTGAGTTTTTATACAGATATAGGAGGTCTTTCTACAAATAAGCCTGAGAAAGAGGGCTTCTCATCGTTGCAGCATTCGTTGATTCTGCGATACGAACATGGAGCAAGTTATTTGAATTCTCAGATAAACCATACTTACGCCCATTTAATGATTCCACACAAAAACGCAATTAATGACACGAGTTTTTCATTCAACAAAAAAACTATCAGTTCAGCCTATCTTACGGAAGAATTCAAACTCCAATTTCCCTGGAAAATGCACATTAAAGGGCGAGCGATCTTGTCGCCTTCGACAGAAGATGGATCTTCGGTTTCCGTTCAGGGCTGGTCACGATTATACCAGGAAATTTTCCTGTTTAATCAAAACCTGCATCTCTACCTTACCGGCGATATTTTCTACCAGACAAGTCCAAATTCAGTCATCTGGTTCGAGCAGCTGCGCACAAACGCCACCAGCGACCAATCGTACTACACCAATGAACGACTGACCGCCGGCGCAACCATCGGCGCTTATATCGCTGATTTTCACATTTTTTATACGATTTACAATGCGGAAGGGCGAACCTTCTCATCATTTCCCGGAATGCCCACCAGGAACCGCCTGAAGATTTTTGGTGTTGACTGGACATTCATTAATTAATATATTTAACTATTACAACACAACGGAGGCAAATATGAAAATTTCACAGCTACCATTCATCTGTCTCATATTTTTGACATCATTCGGTCTTCTTGCGAACTCATCCTCTTCCAACGATCAAACCATCTACTTGAAAAGCGGGGAAAAATTAACGGGAAAGATTATCAAAACCGACGCCCAGACCGGTGAAATCTCTATCCAAACCCAATACGGCATACTCATCGTTCATAAAGACGACATTCTGGAAGAAATCGTGTCAATAGATCTCAAATCCGGTGATAAACTGAAAGGCAAAATGTTAGCAAAAACCGAAACGACTACCGACTTATTGACTGACTACGGTGTACTGACCATTGCAAATTCGGATATTGCCAAAATCGAATACGGATTGAAAGGTAAATCCGACAAAATATCCGAGATAAAGGAAAAATTCACCCTGGGAAACGAACGTCAGATTGATGTCTTTTACGACCCAACCGGATACACTCTCGAAAAAGGCGTGCTGTATATCAGCGGTCTGTCGTGGGGATTTGGATTTACGGACAGATTTCAGGTAACCTCAAAATGGTCGGGATATATACTGGGAAATTTTAACATCCGCCCGAAACTTCAACTATTTCGCTTTGGGACACTGGAACGGGAACATGTCTTTTCGATCGGCGGACATATTCACACCCGCACTAATCCCGATAAATACGAATGGATCGAAGATGAATTCCTGTTTGAAAAAGGCGTTTATAATGAAAACTACATTTGGGGTCAGACCGGTGGCGATACCCTTGCATACTATGGTGGTTATCACAAAATCGGCAGTGAGATCGATATCGATGAGGTCGATCAGCGGTATGATACGTTATATAATGAACTTATGTATGACGGAGTAGATATCGATTCACCTGACCCGCAAGAATTCTACGAAGTGTTCGCGGCATACACATTCTCAAAATCACGAGGTGGTAACTCCGGCAGGATTTCCCACACTTTCGGCGCTATTATCAGTAAGCATCCCAATAAAAAAACACTGATGTATAAAACCTATTATGCCGGCGCCGTCGATATTCGTAAAAACCTGATCCTGAATTATGAAATATTCTACGATCCTTATTATGTAGAGTGGTGGAACAGAGGAGGTGGAATCTTTGGAAATTTTGGTGAAGACTTGTCCACAGACAAACCGGAAAAACCATACGTCTCCCCCATTCACTTCGATATTGGTTTCATATACGCTTTCTCCGACTGGCTGCGGTTTGGAATTCATTTCCAACCCTATATTTTTGGAATATATCTGAAATTCTAATGTGCTGATTGATGAGTGTTGATTAAACCAAATTATCTCTATTTGCTCCTGAACCAATTTTAACCAATTTCTCCACCCGGGGAAAATGGTCTTTTGGTTCTTGTCCAGAGTTTTTACAAGCTTTTTTTGCTTTGTCTATTACATTGAGAAATTTATCCCATTTTATGTATTCTAAAACAGTGTATAATTCCCTCGCACTCCAATATTCTTGATCTATTTCGTTGAAGTGCTTTATTTCTTCAAATATTGGTTTATCACTCATGTCTTTTAGCTTCCTATGAAATTATTAAAAGTTGATCCTGCTATATCTAGCAGTTTCTTTAGCTTGCCCGTAACGGTTATATATCTACCTGCTTCCGAACAAGAGAATAAAAAGTTACATTATATTTCTTGCCATCTGAGGCAGTTGTTAAGTAATCCTTAACAACTGAATTGCTGTTTAACTCACCTTCTTTCAGTATGTTAGATGTGTGCATGCTGATATTAGGCTTAGAGATGTCAAAAAGTTCTGCCGGTTGATTTTGGTTCATCCAAACATTGCCGTCTTTGGCAAATAATGACACTGATGTTTTACCGCCTGAAGTATTATAAATAATGATGTTTTGTTCTTTACTCATAATTTTCATACTCTTTTTTTGTTTTTTCTCCCAATTTCTTCTTTGCTTCAGGTTCGGTTAAATAGTTGTCGGTAGTTGAAACCTTTTTTCCGGATTCTATCTCTAATTTTTTACGGGCGTCACCGGCAATTTTCCCGCCTCTGTTTGCCGCATCCTTATTCTCATTAAATCCTTGTGCATCTTTGTTACGGGTAATTTCGGTTGTAGCAGCTTCTCCAAGCATTGAAAATATTAATTCTAAATCTGTATAATGATCTAGCAGATTTTCTCTTTCCAGACCTTTAAATTTTTTATATTCAGATGGCGTCATTCCAAATGTGGCTTTGGATATTTCAGATGTTAGAATTGCATAATCAACTTGTTCTTTAATACCACGGTCATTCCATTCATCGGTAAGTTCTTCCCTGATGGCAATGCCACGCATTCGTTTTTCAATCCAATCGTCAGAATATCCTTTGGCTTTATATAACGCTCGGGTGCGTTTTGTCGCAAGTTCAGGGTCTTCAATTTCCTGAATGCGTTCATATCCTACTTTTGCCAACCAACGCTTGAATGGTTCTGCCTTGGGTGAAGGGATAGATTGGATAAGTCGAAAAGCGTTTTCTGTATTTACAATTTCTGTTAGATATTTTTTTCCATCTGATGATACTAATTTCAGTTGTCGACAAAATGTCGACAACTCAACGCCAGAACTTTCTCGCTCTCTTTTTTTTAGACGATACCAATAATCTCTGGGTTTTTTACTGTCTGTTAACACTTCAATAATATCCACAACTGAAAACCACCATTCATCATTATAAATGGTTTTCCGTATCTCTTTTCCCTTAAATAAGGCTATTTTTGTTTCCATGGTTTTGTCTTTTTCATTCATTTTTTTCATACTCTTCTTTACTCATTTCAAATTCGGAATCAATTTTATTTATCTCTTCGTAAGTCAATTCACAGAGTTTGTAAACCATTAAATCTATTTCTCGCTCTTCCGGGATGGTCATTTTCGCCTGCTTTCGAACTCTTATTGGCTCCGGTCTTTTTAATATTTCCACATCGATTTAGCGCCTGGTTAGCCATTTTCTTACCTTAAAGTAATTTTTATCTCAGTAGTTTTGCAAATATTTTTTTGTCGTTATAAAAAGAGCTGCGACCGTAGGAAGCAATTTATTTTCCTCTTATCTGCTGTTATCTGAAATCGCTGTAAAATATTCCTCAAATGAAATTCTTATATCAATATCTTTCTGACCAACCACCATTTATGCGCCATTCGGGTGGTTCTGAAATTTCACCCCAATATTCAGTGATTTTAATTATATAATCGCCTGTAAATTCAAAGAACGAAGTTGCATAAAAACTTTGCGAATTATCTATCGAACTTACTTTTACTACTGATAGTACAATATCATCAATAGAAATCAATTTTACTATTCTTATCTTCCAGGTTCCCGGGTAATTCTTTTGAGTTAAAATGAAATTATCACGTCCTTTAACCCAAGTTGCAAATCACGAGATTGTAATATACTGTAATATATATAGTTATAATTTTTCATTTTTACAATTGGGTCACGACTTTTGTGATTCTTGTGTAAGGTCTGAATTTAAATTTCATCAGCTTATAGAGATGT
>JAUVYH010000059.1 GCA_030603165.1 Fidelibacterota bacterium | reverse complement strand
ACATCTCTATAAGCTGATGAAATTTAAATTCAGACCTTACACAAGAATCACAAAAGTCGTGACCCAATTGTAAAAATGAAAAATTATAACTATATATATTACAGTATATTACAATCTCGTGATTTGCAACTTGGGTTAAAGTACACCTGTCAGGTTTATTCAAATAATCGTATCCGAAGTAGAAGAATCTTTTAAACCTGACATGTTTGCGGCTGAGTAATTACATTAAAATTTGCTCGGATTTTTTAATAGAGCAGGTTTGTGAATAATTTCATTCGCCCAGAATAAGCCGATCAATGTTTTTGCGTCGGTAATCTTTCCGCAATAAACCAGTTTCATTGCTTCTGAGATAGAAATCGTATCGACTTCGATTGTTTCGTCGGCATCGGGTCGTTGAGGACTTGAGATCAGCTGATCCGCCCAGAATAAATACAATAATTCGTCACTGTATCCGACGCAGGTATGGATTTGACAAACAGGGCGTAATATTTCAGCGTGGTATCCGGTTTCTTCAGCCAATTCTCGCTGTATGGTTTCTTCCGGTGATTCTCCCGGATCGATTTTGCCGGCAGGCAACTCCAGCATAATTTGGTTTACAGGGTACCGGTACTGACGGACCATGGCAATAATGTTGTTGCCCAGATAGGGAATAACGACGGACGCTCCCGGGTGTTTTATGTATTCGCGGGTAGATTGATTGCCGTTTGGCAATGTTACGGTGTCTTTATAGACCTGTAGCAATTTACCGGAAAAGACCTGTGATGAATCAATCCGCTTTTCAAAAAAATCAGAATCTTTTTGCATGTGCATTTACCTGTTTGAGGTTGTTATCGTTTATATGAAAGTATCCACTAATTACACTAATTTTGAAAAGAAAGCCACTGAGGCACAGAGACTCGGAGCAAATTTTTTTATTTACCTTTTTAGTATAGTATCATCTCTGTGTCTCCGTGGCAATTTTCATGCTTCGTTGTGATGAAAAATCATTCTCCTCGTAGAAATCTAAAACATCAAAGACCAGATCAGAAACCGGCTACGCATCATCGATTTTCAAGGCTCTTCTACCCGGAACGCTAATATACATAAAAATAACAAAACCCGAACATAATTTTCATCATTTTAGTCTTTCAAACAGACCGGCGCGCCGGGTCATGCGCAGCTTGATTTTCCGGCTCGACTTGATATTGTAGTGTCAATCGGTTATACTATAACTATGTATAATTTTAATAAACAGGGAATTTAATGACCACATTATTTAACCACATTATTGATAGTAATTCAATAAAAGAGAAAGATTTGCGAATTTTATTTAAGATAAATAAAGCGGAACATGAGAATATACTTAAAGATAAATTTGGCGACTTATGGATTTCAAATCCGGCAGTTTTTCATTTATTGCAGAACTCATCGGGTATAGAAGATGCCCGCTCCGGTCTTTTTGATTTTTTGAATGCCCGGGAACAATATTTACTAAACGAAGACGAGAAGTTACACCCATTGGAAAAAGTGGTGATACGGGATAGTATTGCCGTATTTAAGAATATTATTTCTACCGGTAATGAAAAGGAGACGGGCAATAGCGTTTTACAAATATTATTTGATATGGCAAAGGGGAAAAAGACTCTCGAAGATGTATCTGAGGGATTTATCTTAGAACTTGTTCACCTCTTTCGTGCGGTGAGCGGGTTGTCAAGAATTTATACCCAAGATGGAGACATTGGAAAAGAGCCGGAATTTATATCCAGGCGAGGACACGACGCCGCTGTTTTCAGATCGGATCTCTTAGACCGGGAAGAAAAAAGTATTGAGACTTTTCTACTGAAATATCCCCATGGATTACAACCGGAAGTCATCAAAGATCGCGAGACGCATAAAAAAAGACTTCTGGATTATTTTAATGCTACAGAAACAGATTGGCAGAGCTATCGCTGGCAGATTAAACATGTTATCCGAAAAGCGGATGTATTAAAGCAGATTATAGATTTAACCGAGGATGAAGAAAAATCAATTCGGATTGCCAATCAAAACAGAATTCCCTTTGGCATAACTCCTTATTATGTGTCGCTTATGGATAATAATTCATCACGGAAACGTGATCATTCGGTGCGCGCCCAGGTGATTCCACCGCTGCATTACAGTCGCACTGTGGCAGCCAATAAAGAAAAACGCTCAGACCTTTTTGATTTCATGGGTGAACATGATACATCCCCGGTACCGCTGGTAACGCGTCGATATCCTCAAATTGCGATTATTAAACCGTTTAATACCTGCGCCCAGATTTGTGTTTATTGTCAGAGAAACTGGGAAATAAATCAGGTGCTCGATCCCCATGCCAGCGCAAAAGCCAATTCCCTGGAAACCGCGCTCAAGTGGTTTGAGGATCATCCGGCAATCCAGGATGTGCTGATTACGGGCGGCGATCCGTTGATTATGGGCGATGAAAAACTCGACTATATTCTGGGACGTATTGCCCGGATGGATCATGTCCGGAGAATCCGGATCGGGACACGTACTCCGGTGGTGTTGCCGCAAAGATTTACCGATACATTGGTGGATATTATTGCCGGCTATCACGAATTTGGGAAGAGGGAAGTTGCTATCGTCACCCATTTTGAACACGTTTGGGAAATCACTCCAGCGGCAGTAAAAGCGATAGAAAAGATCAGAAAAAAAGGGATGGGAGTCTATAACCAGGCAGTTTTTACCTTCGAAAACAGCTGTCGGTTCGAGCTGGTGGCTCTGCGCAGATTGCTGCGGCTTGCCGGTGTGGACCCGTATTATACATTTAATGCAAAAGGAAAAGACGAAACCAGGGATTACCGGGTGCCGATTGCCCGACTGATCCAGGAACGCAAGGAAGAAGCGCGATTGATTCCCGGCTTGGATCGTACGGATGAAGCTGTTTTCAATGTGCCTCGTTTGGGAAAGAATCACCTGAGAGCGGGGCAAGATCACCAGATAATAACAATTCTCCCGGATGGGCGGCGCGTGTATGAATTTTTACCATGGGAAAAAAATATCATGCTGGTCCCAACATATAATCATGCCGATGTATCAATATTTGACTACCTGAAGATGCTGCAGCGCCGCGGCGAGAACATCGATGATTACCGAACTATCTGGTATTATTACTAATTTTGTAATTCAGCCATATAAAGTGAGCAAGTTATATTCTCGTTCCGGGGCTCCCCGCCTGACAGGTCGGGCAGGTGTTGCGGAACGGTACTTAACTCGGTTGCAGAAAAACATTAACCATCGAATTTATTCGATGGGATAGAATGGCTTCTACCTGTCGTCCCGACTTTAGTCGGGGTACTCACCGAATAAATTCCCCAAGGGGACAGGCGGCTTGTATTGCTGGAAGCATCAAATCCACTCAATAAATTGAGTGGTTAATGTTTTTGTTTCGGGGTTGTGATATGGAAGGGCTACAGAGTAAAACCCTATTGCCAAAAGGAAATTTTTAAAACCTGACATGTTTGCGGCTGAGTAGTTACCTAATTTTAATCAAATAAATCGATATTTTATTAACCGCATATTGTATTTTATGTAGCCGCCCGTTTGCGAGCAAATACTTGTTAATTCCCGTAAAATGTGATAATATTCATGCTGTTAATTTTGATAGTTGATAAAAAAAAGAGGTTCTTATGTCTAAATATGTTTATCTATTTGGTGCGGGAAAAGCCGAAGGAAAAGCCTCCGACAAAAATTTGTTGGGAGGTAAAGGCGCTAATCTTGCCGAAATGAATTTGATCGGTGTTCCGGTTCCTGCCGGATTTACGATTACCACGGAAGTTTGTGCTATTTATACAAATGAAGGTCAAGACAAAGCCGTTGCGATGACTAAGGCAGAAGTCGAAGCCGGTGTGAAACACATTGAAGATATCATGGGCGCTAAATTCGGTGATCATGAAAATCCACTGCTGGTTTCCGTACGGTCGGGCGCCCGCGCTTCCATGCCCGGTATGATGGACACTGTTTTGAACCTGGGTTTAAATGATGACGCCGTTGCCGGGTTGGCTAAAAAATCCGGCAATGAAAGATTTGCCTGGGATTCCTACCGGCGTTTCGTTCAGATGTACGGTGACGTAGTGCTTGGTATGAAACCGGAGAGCAAGGAGGATATCGATCCGTTTGAAGAAATTATTGAAAATATCAAAGAGGAAAAAGGCATAGAAAACGACAATGATCTTTCTGTCGGTGATTTAAAAGAATTGGTTGCCCGTTTTAAAGAAGCCGTCAAGAATGTGACCGGACACGATTTCCCGGAAAGTTCCTGGGATCAGCTCTGGGGCGCTGTCAGCGCCGTATTCGGCAGCTGGAATAATGAGCGAGCGAATGTTTACCGGAAGTTAAATGGTATTCCCGGCGAATGGGGCACCGCTGTGAACGTTCAGGCTATGGTCTATGGAAACATGGGCGAAAATTCCGCCACCGGTGTTGCCTTTACCCGTGACGCCGGAACCGGTGAAGATATTTTTAATGGTGAATATTTGATCAATGCCCAGGGCGAAGATGTGGTGGCTGGTATCCGCACACCTCAGGAGATCACGCTGGAAGGCTCCAAACGCTGGGCAAAACTTGCCAATGTCACCGAGGAAGATAGAAAAGAAAAATATCCGTCACTCGAAGAAACCATGCCGGTGGTTTTTAAACAGCTGATGGACGTTGAAACCAAACTGGAAAATCATTATAAAGACATGCAGGACCTGGAATTTACAGTTCAGGACGGCAGACTCTGGCTATTGCAGACCCGTAACGGGAAACGCACTGGCGCCGCCATGGTTCGCATTGCCATGGAAATGCTGGAACAGGGTATGATCGATGAAAAAACCGCGGTTATGTCCGTAGAACCTAATAGACTCGATGAACTTCTCCACCCGGTTTTTGACGCCGATGCGTTGGTCAAAGCCAAAGTTATCGCCAAAGGTCTCCCGGCTTCTCCGGGCGCTGCCACCGGCAAAATAGTTTTCTTTGCCGATGAAGCTCAAGAATGGGCTGACCGGGGCGAACATGTTATATTAGTTCGTATCGAAACCTCCCCTGAAGATTTAGCCGGAATGAACGCCGCAAACGGTATTCTTACTGCCCGCGGCGGTATGACTTCCCACGCTGCCGTTGTTGCCCGCGGCATGGGTAAATGCTGTGTCTCCGGCGCCGGTTCAATTAAAATAGATTACAAGGGTCGCACAATGACGTCTAACGGCGTTATATATAAAGAAGGCGACTGGATTTCGCTAAACGGTTCATCCGGTGAAGTGCTGGAAGGCAAAGTTGAAACCGTAGATCCGGAACTCAGCGGAGATTTCGGAAAACTCATGGACCTCTGTAAAAAATATACCAGGATGCTTGTGCGCACCAATGCCGACACGCCTCATGATTCCAAAGTTGCGAGAGATTTTGGCGCTATAGGTATTGGTCTTACTCGTACAGAGCATATGTTTTTTGAAGGCGATAGAATCAAAGCTGTCCGGGAGATGATTTTAGCAGAAGATGAAGCCGGTCGTCGTAAAGCTTTGGAAAAACTATTGCCAATTCAGAGAGACGATTTTGAAGGTATCTTCGAAGCTATGAACGGTCTGCCGGTAACTATTCGGTTGCTCGATCCGCCGCTGCATGAGTTTGTGCCGCACGAGGAAGCCAATCAGAAAGAGATGGCTGATGAAATTGGCATTTCAGTCGAAGAGATTAAAAATAAGGTCGATTCTCTGGCGGAATTCAATCCTATGCTTGGTCATCGTGGTTGTCGTCTCGGCAACACCTATCCGGAAATTACCGAAATGCAAGCCCGTGCTATTATTGAAGCCGCTCTGAATTGCAAAGTTAGAGGCATTGACGCCCAACCTGAAATCATGGTTCCGCTGATCGGCACAAAAAAGGAATACCAGATGCAGGAAGATATTATCCACGCCACATCTGAAAAAGTATTCGCAGAAAAAGGCGAGCGAATCGATTATCTTGTAGGTACAATGATCGAAATTCCCCGCGCCGCTTTAACAGCCGATGAAATTGCCGAAACAGCCGAATTTTTCTCCTTCGGCACAAATGATCTGACTCAGATGACCTTTGGTTATTCCCGTGATGACGCCGGCACATTTCTGCCGATTTATATCGATAAAGGTATTTTAAAAGTCGATCCGTTCCAGGTATTGGATCAGGGCGGTGTCGGACAATTGGTCGAAATGGGCACTAAAAGAGGACGCAGCGTCCGTCCGGATCTGAAAGTTGGTATCTGTGGAGAGCATGGCGGTGAACCCACATCCGTTAAGTTTTGCCATAAAGTTGGGATGAATTACGTTTCATGCTCGCCTTATCGTGTGCCGATTGCCCGCCTGGCTGCCGCTCAAGCAGCTATCGAAGACGCGTAACCTGCATTCTTATAAACGTAAATGAAGAGACCGGCAAACTGTCGGTCTCTTTTATTATATGTGTGATTTTCATATCACGATCGGAACTCAGTAAATATGACTGGGCGGGGTCCCCGGTGGGAAAGAATCTCTTTCGATTTTTGTCGGAGATTCTTCTTCACTTCGTTTCATCAGAATGACAGATTTTGTTCCGGCATATCTAAAATTAGCGCGAAAAAGAGCAGTTCCGTCTCAGCGTGGGAGCATCGAGACAAGTGGTAAAGATTAACCCCCGGTTTTAATTAGGGGATGAAGGTCGCACACCATGTTTCCTCGTGTCTCCGTTCCCGTGGTGACACAAAGAAAGATTTGTGCAGTTCCGTCTCAGCGCGGGAGCATTGAGACAAGTGGTAAAGATTAACCCCCGGTTTTAACCGGGGGATGAAGGTTTAACGGGTTAAAAGTGTTTGTTTTACTTTTTTTGGAATGTCTAAACCAATTTTCAGCGGAGCCAAATTGGTTTCACCTTTTAAATCTTTGCGAAAGTTTACTCAGTGAATAGCTTAGAATTCTATAACTGTCAGAGAATTCTTATGAAAAAACTTTCGCAAAGGTATTCCATACGTAGTTCAACAGCCGATAGGTTGAATTTGTTAATCCTCCGGGGAAATCTTTCCAGGGGGAGCGAATGTGTTACAATACCAAAACCGCTACGCGGTATCCTCGTTTACTCAGATATATTTTGAATCATCAGCAAGTTCTCACCGTTTTAGTTTCGTCAGGTCCCCTCAGACCTGGCGATACGCTCAGGGGTTGTGATGAAAGCGTTAGGAGAACGGGAACACCTGTCAGGTTTTTCCGTTGCGAAAAGGAGTAAAACAAACACTTTTAACCCGTTAAATGCGGAGCATATTTAACTGGGTCTTGTTTGTTCAAAATACCGGACCAAACAAAAAACCCTCGGAAGGTTAATGGACAAGATTAAACACATCTGAGAGAAAAAATCTAATAAATGCTATCACTTAACTCAAGCCGGTAGGGAAATTGTGCGGAATTGAGTATTTGTCAGACCGGCTTAAGTCAAGTGATGAGGAAAATCTAATAAACCTGACAGGTGTGAACAAAAATCCGGTTGACGACGGATCTTTATCTGTACGATAATAGTCAATAATGGCATAAATCGTAAATTAATTCTTGACAAATAGTTTACGGATGTGTAATATATATACGAAATATGTTTGATAATATGATAATCGTAAACTTATAAAGGCTTTTAAAGACAATGAAAAAAGAACCTAAAAAGAAAAACCAGATTGTTCAAGCGGCGGATCAGCTATTTAAGAAATTTGGGATAAAAAAAGTCACCGTTGAAGAAATCTGCCAGGAAGCCGGCGCCAGCAAAATGACTTTTTATAAGTATTTTGCCAATAAAATCGAACTGGTGAAATATTTGTGGCAGCAGATGACTGACGACAGTATGCAAAAGTTGGATGAACTGGACCGGCGTGATATTCCCTTTACGGAAAAGATTAAGGTGATGCTGAAAATGAAAGAAGAGGCTACATCACAAATGGGAAATCAATATATTCGGGATTACCTTGAAATAATTCCGGAATTACACAGTTTTTACAACCAGATATTCAGCCAGGTGATGGTTAAGTTCATGGATATGATTCGGCGCGCCCAGGAGAGGGGCGAGGTTCGCAAGAGTATGCGCCCGGAGTTTTTCCTGGCAGTTGTTCGGCAGCTAACGGAATTAGCGAAGGATGAAAAGCTGGCGGCAATTTATGATAATTATACGGAATTCGCATTGGAAGTGAACAATTTTCTCTATTATGGCATTATGCCGGCGCCTGAATCGGAGTAACAGTGAAAAATGTCTTATACAGATTCCAGGTGTTCGTTTTGCTCGTAACTATAACAACTCGTGTATCAGCAGTCGAATTCGATCTGAGAGGACAGTTTTCGACTCAATTAACATGCAGATATTCCGATGATGAATGGCTGGTCAATGCCGGAATGCAGTATATTCCACAATTACGACTATCCCGGACGATTTCATCTGTGAACATATTCGATTTAGATCTGTCATACCATAGTTTCGTTCATACGGATCAGAAAGTGTCATGGGATAATCTGAAATTATATCGATTTAATGTTCGCTATGCTACAAAACAGTCGGAAACCCAGATCGGTTTACAGAAAATCAACTTTGGTCCGGCACAGTTACTACGTTCATTAAGGTGGTTTGATCGGTTAGATCCTCGCGACCCAATGAAAATTACAGAAGGCGTTTACGGATTGCGTTATCGTTATAACTTTCTGAATAATGCCAATATCTGGTTGTGGGGACTCTACTGGAATGATGACACGAAGGGTTGTGAAATTACTCCTACTGCGGCAAAGAAACCTGAATTTGGCGGGCGGATTCAGACGCCGGCGCCACTAGGTGAAATGGCAATGACGTTTCATTCAAGAACTGCGAAAGGTATAGAAAAGGACTTTCGTGAAAATCGCTTCGCACTGGATGGTCGCTGGGACATCTTTGTCGGCGCCTGGTTTGAGGCTGTCGTCCAGCATCAGGACATCGCCAGCCCGTGCAATTACACAAAAATGCTGACACTGGGACTTGATTATACATTTGGGGTTGGGAATGGACTTTACATTGTTGCCGAACATATAATAAATCGTTATACAGAAGAATTAATTGGATATGATGATATTTCCGATCAAGACATCCAAATGTCGGCAATTATGTTGAATTATCCGCTGACCTTTTTCGACAATTTAATGCTGATTGAATTTTACTCCTGGGAGACGAAAGATTTTTATCAATATTTAGGTTGGCAACGAACCTATGACAATTTGGTTTTGAACGTGAGTGCTTTCAATTACCCGGAATCGCCGTTGATGGGGACGAATAGTTTTGGCGCCGGGTATGGCGTGCAAATAATGCTTATTTATAATCATTGATTGTTGATAATGTCTTGTAGGTTTTTGAAAAGGTATTTATAATTATTAGGTGGTCATTATGTGGTCATTCATAGTCATTAGGTAGTCATTAGGTAGTCATTAGGTGGTCATTCATAGTCATTAGGTGGTCATTCATAGTCATTAGGTAGTCATTATGTGGTCATTCATAGTCATTAAGTTGTTAGTTTAGGAGAGCAGAATGAAATTGTCCCAAGGGGACTCACTTCTGAGAATTAAGTGGGTAAGTTAATGTCCAATATCCAACCCCAGTGTAATAAAAAAAAAGATTTCACGGGGCAGGCACGGAATTTCCAAATATGCAAGGAAAAAAGAGATGAGTGAGAAAGGAAAGAATAAAGAAAATAATCTAAAGAAGTTTGACTTACAGGAACGGTTTATTGATTATGCGGTTAGAATTATTAATGTTTCAGAACAACTGCCTGAAACAAAAACAGGTAAACATATCGCTTCTCAAATAATAAGAAGCGGCACATCACCCGCTCCAAATTACGGTGAGGCTCAAAGCGCTGAATCTAAGGCTGATTTTATACACAAATTGAAAGTGGGTTTATTCCGCAGGAATCCCTACGGGAAAAGAGTTGAGAGAGACTGAAGTGTGGCTGAAAATAATAGTTCGAACAAAATTAATTCAACCTTCAACAAAATTATCCCTTTTATTACAGGAGACAGATGAGTTGATTTCAATACTTTTCAAAAGCATTGATACAGCGAAAAAGAAAAAGGAGCGATAGTGACAAAAATACTTGGATATTGGATATTCCGTGTTGGATATTGGATAATCAGATTTTTTTAGTATACCAACCCACTCTAAACGAGAAGGAACCAATAAATGACTATAAATCAAAAAAATAAAGGATGAGAGTAATGGAAAACAATCAAATAATCACAATTCAAAACATGGCGAAGGACTACCCTGTTGGCAGAGGATATTTCCGGGCGCTGGATGATGTTAATCTCAAATTTAAACAGGGCGAATTTACCGGTCTGGTTGGTCCAAGCGGGTCGGGGAAAACAACTCTTCTAAACATTATCGGTTCTCTAGATGTTCCAAGTGAAGGCAAAACTACTGTTCTCGGACAGTCAATTGGTGAATTATCTCATAAGAAGGCAGCGAAATTGCGTAATGAACACCTTGGGTTTATTTTCCAGACCTACAACTTATTGCCTGTTTATAGCGTCTATGAAAATGTCGAATTCCCATTACTTCTTCTCGGAATGAATGCTGATGATAGGAAAAAGGCGGTTCTGGACGCTCTTGAATGGGTAGGTTTGTTGGATAAATTAAAATCCCGACCGG
This sequence comes from Fidelibacterota bacterium, assembly GCA_030603165.1. Classification (GTDB taxonomy): domain Bacteria; phylum Fidelibacterota; class UBA2242; order UBA2242; family UBA2242; genus UBA9312. Next base: position 7,566 of record JAUVYH010000059.1, on the reverse strand, counting down.
CACAACTTTCCGGCGGCGAATGTCAGCGTGTGGCAGTTGCGCGGGCGATGGTTAAAAAACCGCAAATTGTATTAGCCGACGAACCGACAGCAAACCTGGACGCAGAAAATTCCCACAACATTTTACAAACCATGGAAAAGATGAATTCAGAGTTGAAAACAACTTTTATTTTTGCCACCCATGACGACAAGGTTAAAAAATACCTGCACCGGAAAATATCCCTGGAAGACGGAAGAGTGGTAAAAGATGAATTAATTGAAAGAACCAATTAGAGTCTATTCAAGAAGGTAAATTTTGGAAGGAAATAGAACACGGATAAGACGGATTAAACGGATTAGCACGGATAAAATATTTAATTAATAGAGGTAAATACAATGTTACATGAAGAAACTACCGAGAAGATAATAAAAGCTTATTACAAGGTTTATAACACACTGGGTCATGGCTTTTTGGAAAAGGTTTATGAGAATGCAATGGCAATTGAATTGCGAAAGATGGGTTTTAAAGTCAACAAACAGAAAAATATAAAAGTATATTATGAATCAGAGGAAGTTGGAGATTATTTTGCAGATTTGCTTATTGACGATCTCATAATAGTTGAGTTGAAAGCAGCAGAGGGAATTTGTGAAAATCATGAAGCTCAATTAATCAATTATTTAAAAGCAACAATGGTAGAGCTTGGTCTTCTTTTGAATTTTGGAAAAAAGCCTGAATTCAAAAGAAAGATATTTCACAATCATTTGAAAATAAAACAGAACACGGATAAGACGGATTAGCACGGATAAAATATTTAATTAATAGAGGTAAATACAATGTTACATGAAGAAACTACCGAGAAGATGATAAAAGCTTATTACAAGGTTTATAACACACTGGGGCATGGCTTTTTGGGGGAAATTGATAGAATCAAAATAAAATAGAACACTGATTTAATGGATTAACAATTATCCGTTAAAATCCGTTGCATCCGTTCTATCCGTGTTCTAATTAAAGGAGGAATATAAAATGTTAGCAATAAAATTAGCCTATCGCAACCTTATCGGCGCTGGATTGAGGACATGGCTGAATGTCCTTGTCCTATCATTCTCTTTCCTTATAATTATCTGGAACAGGGGTATTATTAATGGCTGGGACCGCCAGGCTCGCAATGATACAAAGAATCAGGAAATCGGCGGCGGGCAATATTGGCATGAAAACTACGATCCCTATGATCCATTTACCCTGGCGGATGCGCATGGAATTATCCATGAAAAATTACAAGAAAAAACTAATTATGCTCCGGTTTTAATTACCCAGGCTACCATATATCCGGGAGGCCGGGTTCAAAGTATTTTATTAAAAGGCATCGAACCGGATCAAAAGATTCTTACCATTCCAACTGAATCTCTGAAATCCGATATTGAGGAAATTCCGGTGATGTTGGGTTCCAGGATGGCTGAGAATAATAAACTGAAAATCGGTGATTTTGTCACGGTCCGCTGGCGGGACGCAAACGGTACTTTTGACGCGGCTGACGCCCAAGTCGTCCATATTTTCAAAACAGATGTGCCGACGATTGATAACGGGCAAATGTGGGTGCCATTACAACGACTTCAGAAAATGATGCAAATGGACGGAGAGGCTACGCTTGTGGTTGTAAATCAGGAAATCACTTCAGCTCCGGATTTACCGCATTGGGTATTTAAAGATCATGATATTTTGTTAAAAGATTTTGCCGAGTTAATTAAAATGAAATATGTTGGTGGATATATTATGTGGTTTATTCTGCTATTATTAGCATGGATCGCGATATTTGACACCCAGGTTCTATCCATTTTCCGGCGGCAGAAAGAAATCGGCACAGATATCGCCCTCGGTATGACCCGCGGACAGGTAATCCGCCTCTTTACTGTAGAGGGCGCCATGCATGGAATTCTGGCAGCGATCCTGGCAGCAATTTACGGCGGTCCCCTGCTTTACCTTCAAGCGGTAAAAGGCATGTCTATGCCGGAAGGAACTGACGATATGGGAATTGCAATTGCCGAAACGATCTATCCGTATTATAGTGTGGGATTAGTTGTCGTGACCGCTCTCATAGTTTTGATAACAACGACTATTGTTAGTTTTTTACCTACGAGAAGAATTAGTAAAATGAATCCAACAGATGCAATCAGGGGGAAAATACAATGATAAAATTTTTATTAAAAGGTGTCTTCCGAGATCACCATCGCAGCTTTTTCCCGGCAATCACTGTCAGTATTGGCGTCGCATTAACCGTCCTGATGAATTGTTATCTCACCGGCGTATTTGGAGATATGATAGACATTAATGCGAAATTTCAGACTGGACATGTCAAAGTTATGACATGGGGATATGCAGATAATATTAACCAGCTGCCAAATGATTATGCAATGGTTGGCGTTGATAACATATTGAACAATTTACATAATCGCTATCCAACCATGACCTTTATTCAACGAATCAAGTTTGGCGGATTATTAGACGTCCCCGATGAAAACGGAGAGACAAAAATACAGGGACCAACAATGGGAATGGCGGTTGATCTTTTGTCAGAAAACAGCACGGAACTCGATAGGTTAAATATCACGAAATCAGTAATACGGGGAGAATTGCCAAAAAAACCCGGTGAAATTCTGATCAGTGATGATTTTGCAAAAAAAATGGAAATAGAACCGGGACAGGAAGTGACATTATTAAGTTCCACGATGTATGGTAGTATGGCAATCAGAAATTTTGTTGTATCAGGAACCATCCGTTTCGGTGTGACAGCTATGGATAGATCCGCAATAATGATGGATATCACAGATACACAATCCGCCCTGAATATGGAGAATGCAACCGGCGAAATTCTGGGTTATTTTTCTGACAATGTTTATGATAATCTAAGGGCAGAAACAATGGCGCAAGAATTTAATACGGAGTTTTCCGATCCAAATGATGAATTTTCCCTGACAATGTCCGAACTGAAAGAACAATCCGGCCTATCTGAATATCTTGATTATGCCAATCATTTCCTCGGTATCTTAATATTTGTTTTTATTTTTGCCATGTCGCTTGTATTGTGGAATTCCGGATTGCTGGGCGCTTTGCGCCGCTATGGCGAAATCGGTGTTCGACTGGCAATTGGAGAGCACAAGGGTCATATTTACAGATCTATGATAGTTGAATCTATTGGTATTGGGATTATCGGCTCGATTTTAGGAACTATAATAGGCTTGGGCTTTTCTTATTGGTTAACCAAAGGTATTGATATTAGTGCATTCACGCAAAGCAGTTCTATGATGATGCCCTCGGTTTATCGCGCAGTTATCACACGCAATGCTTATTATATCGGTTTTATTCCGGGATTATTCGCTACTGTCATCGGCACGATGCTAGCCGGTATTGGAATTTATAGAAGGCAAACCGCCTCATTATTTAAGGAGTTGGAAACATGAAAAAAATTATCGCCTTTGGAATATTAATTCTTTTCTCATCTTTGTTAATGGCTCAAACGCCATCCGCAGAGGAGATACTGAATAAAATCGATGAAAACATGGTTTTCGATCAGGCAATCTCAAAATCGAAAATGATTATTCACGGCAGGATCGGCGACCGGACGATTGAATCAAAAAGCTGGTCAAAAGGAAATGATCTGGCAATGGTCGAATATCTTTCGCCGCCGCGCGAGGCCGGTACAAAAATGCTGAAAACTGCCGATAAGCTCTGGATATATACTCCTGAACCGACAGACCGAATAATCACAATTTCCGGACACCTTCTGCGGCAATCGGTAATGGGCTCGGACCTGTCTTATGAAGATATTACCGACAACTCCAGCATGATAGAAAGCTATAATGCAGAGATCCTGGGGACAGAAACCATTCGCGACCGGGAATGTTGGGTTTTGGAACTTACCGCGAAAAAAGACGATATTTCTTATTATTCCCGGAAAATTTGGGTAGATACAGAGCGCTTGCTGCCGCTAAAAGAGGAGCGTTTTGCCAAGAGCGGCAAACTGCTGAAAAAGACCGAAATACTCGAAGTTTTCAAACAGGATGGTCGCTGGTATCCAAGACATATGATCTTCAAGGATATGCTGTCACGGGGTAAAGGCACCGAATATTTTATCGAATCTATTGACTTTAACGTCGATATTCCGGAATATAAATTTACCAAAGCTGCTTTGAGACGTTAGATAATTAATTATAGTATCTCCTTTTGATGGGAAAGTGTCCCGAGACGAATTGTACTGGTTACTGGTGGCTGGCAACTGGTAACTGGCTGCTGGTTACTGGCAGCTAGTGGATAGAGTCACAGACAAAGGAAAAGAATTATGAGTTATAAGAATCTGGAAATCTGGCAATTAGCAAAAGATGTAGTTATTGAAATCCACAAAATGACTTTAGAAGATCTTCCCAATTTTGAAATGTATGAAGAAGGTAGTCAAATCAGGCGATCAAGTAAATCAGTTAAGTCTAATATAGTTGAAGGATATGGTCGCAAAAACTATCAAAAAGATTATGTGCGCTTCATTACTTATTCCATTAGTTCAAACGATGAAACAATAGATCACCTGGAAACTCTATGGGAAACAAATTCTTTGAAAAACGAAAAATTATACAACGATTTACATGAAAAACTTGTTCTATTAGGAAAGAAAATCAATCGTTTTATTCAATCTTTAAAAAATTAACCTTGCGGCTGGCTACCAGCAACCAGAAACCAGCACCCAGCAGCCAGAGGAAAAAATGTTAGCGATTAAATTAGCCTATCGCAACCTTATTGGGGCGGGACTGAGGACTTGGCTGAATGTCTTTATTCTCTCATTCTCTTTCCTTGTCATTATCTGGCACAGGGGTATTACGAATGGCTGGGACCGTCAGGCTCGCAACGATACTATTAACCAGGAAATCGGCGGCGGTCAATATTGGCATGAAAACTACGATCCCTATGATCCTTTTACCCTGGCTGATGCCCATGGGATTATACATGAAAAATTACAGGAAAAGGCTGATTATGCTCCGGTTTTAATTACCCAAGCTACCATATATCCGGGAGGACGGGTTCAAAGTGTTTTACTTAAAGGCATCGAACCGGATCAAAAGGTTCTTACTATTCCGACTGAATATCTAAAATCCGATATGGATGAGATTCCGGTGATGCTGGGTTCCAGGATGGCTGAGAATAACAAACTAAAAATTGGCGATATTGTCACGGTCCGCTGGCGTGACGCAAATGGTACTTTTGATGCGGCTGACGCCAAAGTCGTATATATTTTCAAAACAAGCGTGCCGATGATTGATAACGGGCAGATGTGGGTATCCTTACAACGACTTCAGAAAATGATGCAAATGGACGGAGAAGCGACGCTTGTGGTTGCAAATCAGGAAATCACTTCAGCTCAGGATTTACAGCATTGGTTATTTCAAGATCACTCCATATTATTAAAAGATCTCGACGAGTATAGAAAAATGGGAAATATTGAAGGCGTGATTATGTGGTTTATTCTGCTACTGTTAGCATGGATCGCAATATTCGATACCCAGGTTCTATCCATTTTCCGGCGGCAGAAAGAAATAGGCACCGACATCGCCCTCGGTATGACCCGCGGACAGGTAATCCGCATCTTTACTATTGAGGGCGCAATGCATGGAATTCTGGCTGCAATACTGGCAGCAATTTACGGCGGTCCCCTGCTTTACCTTCAAGCGGTAAAAGGCATGTCTATGCCGGAAGGAACTGACGACATGGGAATTACAATTACCGATACGATCTATCCCTATTATGGTATTGGATTAGTTGTCGTGACTGCTCTCGTGGTTTTGACAACTACGACAATTGTAAGTTTTTTACCTACCCGGAGAATTAGTAAAATGAATCCAACGGATGCAATCAGGGGCAAAATACAATGATTAAATTTTTATTAAAAGGATTATCGGTTCACCAAGGCGGCGCTGCGGAGATAGGAATGGTTTGAATATTTTATTGTTTGTTATGTTAATCCCTTTTAACTTGCAATCCATGAGGTCATGTAATAAAAATATGGAAAATCGAGATGCTTTTTTCCATGTTTTAAATCAAATGCAGTCAATGGGTGTTCCGACGGAACTCCTTATGGAGGAAATTTTTTCTGCCTAAAAGGCTGATATGATAGAAAGTTTTCCATATATTGATAATGTTATGTACATATAATAAGGAATTACCTATACTTAATTGTTAAATATTTGTTTCATATAAAAATGTTGATTAATTAATAAAAAAAAGAGGTGATTACAAATGAGGTAATTTTAACTTAAAAAAAACGTATTAACAGAAATCTAAACAAATAATTAGAAGGAGAAAAATGATGAGAAAAGTTAGTTTTTCTTTAGTAGTTTGCCTGGTAATGTCAGGGATTACTTTCGCGCAGGGAACGTTTACGGATAATTTCAACGATGGTGATATGGCTGGTTGGATTGCCATTAGTAATGAGGCTTGGGAATTATATCCCACAGTAGAAAGCGGTCAATGCCACATGAGTTTCAGCAGTGAAGATGAGAACGCGCTGGGAATGTTTTCTCCCGTAGGCGCAGTAAGTGAAGTTTCCTTTGAAGTTAAAGGAAAAAGCGGAGGTGCCGGTGCTTATTATACAGGTATTCTTGCAATATCTGCAGAAGGCAATGTTCTTGAATATCATGTAATGGAAGGTGATACCTTACAACTAATTGCCGGCAATATGGTAAGCGGCGATTTTGATGTGTTTTATGAAGCACCGGTAAATACTTCGGATGGAAATTGGCATACTATGAAAATTGACATAAGCGGAACGGCTCCAACAATAAATATAACTATCTGGTGGGACGGAGTACAAAAACATACTGAGCAAGTTAATGACGTTGCAGAAGATGAAGCTTATGCTCATATTGGTTTCTTTAGTTATGGTGATAATGTTGACATGTGGTTCGATGATGTTTCGATGACCTATACTTCAATTACAACAGATGTTGAAGAAGTGCCTAATATAATGCCTAAAGATTTTGCTTTATTTCAAAATTATCCGAATCCATTTAATCCTTACACTAAGATTTCATATTCGATATCAAAATCAGGTTTTGTTACATTGACAGTCTATGATATACTTGGGCGGAAAATTCAAACATTGATGAATGAATTTCAAAAGCAGGGAGAATATATTGTTACCTTTGATGCAAACAAACTTTCAAGTGGATTTTATTTCTACAAATTGAAAGTAGGAAGTGATCTAATGGAAACAAAAAAAATGCTGCTTTTACAATAGAATTTAGTTGTTACATGTAACCATCGCATTCACCTAACAGCGAACGCTGTTGCATGATTTGAGGTTTTTGGAGTTTGGATAGAGTTTTTGAAATAGTGAAAGATTTGCCGATTTAAGTTCGCTGCGGGTTATGATTGGCGATTAGGGCAAAACAAATAAAGGAGCGGGAAATGAAGGAAATACTTACCGCAATTTTCGAGAAGTCTCCACAAGGCTATATAGGCTATGTGGAAGAACTCCCAGGCGCTAATACGCAGGGAGCCACTTTAGAAGAAACCAAGAAAAATTTAATCGAGGCGATTCACTTG
>JAUVYH010000072.1 GCA_030603165.1 Fidelibacterota bacterium | reverse complement strand
ATATTATGAACAGGAGAAAACACCTGTCTGGGTACAAAAGGTCTCAGATGGTTACCGGCTGATGACACGGGAAGAATATGAGCCCTGGATTAGGCGATTATATCAGAATCGTGGAAATGTTAAGTTATCCAAATCGGCAACGGAAACCTTATCAATCGTTGCCTATAAACAACCAATCACCCGAAGTGAAATAGACGCCATTCGGGGCGTCAGCAGCTACCTGAAAACATTATTGGAAAAAAACCTGATTGAGACGAAAGGTCGCCAGGAAGGACCGGGACGACCATTGCTCTATGGAACCACTTCCCGTTTTCTGGAATACTTTGGATTGAATTCTCTCCAGGATCTTCCCAAACTGAAAGAAATCGAAGAAATAATGAATGTGGAAATTATTGATGATGAAGAAGAAGGGAATTCGCCTCAATAGGTATTTGTCACTCTGCGGTATAGCCTCCCGCCGAAAATGTGAAGAATTCATACTGGACGAACGAATAGCCGTCAACGGTGTAATTGCGGCTGGTCTGTTTACCATTGTCTATGAAAATGACATTGTTTTGCTGGATGGAAGCAAAATCACACCTCAACAATTTACTTACATTGTGATGAATAAGCCGAAGGGAGTTGTCACGACGCTTCAGGATGAAAAGAACCGGAAACATGTTGGAATGCTGCTACCCAGGAATATATTTGTAAAACCGGTGGGAAGACTGGATAAAAACACAACAGGCGTATTATTGTTTACTAATGATGGTGATCTCCAGTACCGGCTGTCTCATCCGAAGTATAAAATATCACGATTATACCAGGTTGTTCTGGACAGAATAATTCAGGAAAATATTTCGGATCAAATCCAAAAGGGTGTTCGATTAAATCATCAAGAAGTTGCTCGTGGAAATGTTATATCAATAAAAAACCTAAAATATCAATCGGTTGTTCGATTGGAATTAAGGGAAGGATTGAACCGGGAAATTCACCGCTTATTCAAAGTTCTGGGATACAAGGTAATCGAACTGGATCGGTTAAAATATGCGGATATTTCCGCCGGCGGGTTGAGCCGGGGACTTTGGCGTTATTTAAATGAAAAAGAAGTCCGGGTTTTGAAGAAGAAATGCGGTTTAAATTATTAAAGGAAAACATTTGTTTTTATACTATATAGAATTAAATTTTCTGGCTATTTGAAAGGTGAAGAATGGGAATCATAGTAGCAATTGATGGTCCGGCGGGTTCCGGCAAGAGCAGTACCGCCAAAGAAGTTGCCCGGCGATTGGGCTTTACATACGTTGATACAGGTGCGATGTACCGTACCGTTACTCTTGAAGCTCTTCGGCGGAAAGTTGACGTAAAGAATAAAAACCAGGTTGCTCAAATCGCGCAAGAAATTACAATCAGTTTTAAATGGATCGAAGATGTTCATCATACTTTTTTAAATGATGAGGATGTGTCTGATGGGATTCGTTCCTCAATGGTGGCTGATATGGTAAGCCCGGTCAGTGCAATTCCCGGAGTCAGGGAAGTGCTTGCCGAGCGGCAGCGACAAATGGCAATGATTGACAGTATTGTGATGGAAGGAAGAGATATCGGGACAAATGTATTTCCCGATGCGGATTATAAATTTTATATGGATGCGGACATTCGAGTGCGCGCCCATAGACGTATTAAGGATTATCAAAATATCGGACAAGATTTGAGTATTGATGAAATTGCCCGTGAATTGCAAAAACGGGATAAGATTGATTCTTCACGCTCCCATTCACCATTGAAAAAAGCAAAGGATGCGATTATAATCGACACAACCGACCTTACATTTGAGGAACAGGTTAAAAAGATTGTAACCATCATTCAACATTAAATATAACGTGTATCGGAATAGATCAATGATACAAGAGACAGAGAAAATCATAAACCCTAAACCAAAGGAATTTATTTCATGACTGAGGAAGAAAAAACATTAACCCCTAACCCTTCAGAAGAGCTTGAAGAAACGCCTGCGGAACCTGAAACATTAGTGGAACCAGAAAAACCGGTAGAATCCGAAAACCCGGAAGAAACAGAAACTCCGGAAGAACCAGAAATACCGGCAGTTGCAGAGTCAACTGTTAAGGAATCTTCTGAAGAACCTCCCGTTGAAGAAACCGCTTCGAAAATGTATAAAACAGAAATTGTAAGTTGCGGTCCTTTATCTGAGGAAATTAAAGTATTCGAGATGAAAGATCTCGAAAAGATCAAAGAAGAATCACTTGATGAGCAGACAAAAATCTATGAAAGCTCATTAAAAGATATCTCCCAGGAACAGCGTATCATTGGTACTGTTGTTTCTATTAATGACGATGAAATTCTGATGGATGTTGGATTTAAATCGGAAGGTATTATTAACAGAGATGAATTTGAAGAAGGCGAGATGCCTAAAATCGGCGATCAGATAGAAGTCTTTGTTGATGTTTTGGAAGATGAAAATGGTCAGATGATTCTATCCAAACGTAAAGCCGACTTCATGCGTGTTTGGGAAAGAGTTCGTGACATTTATAATAACAGTGAAACCATTGAAGGTCGCATTACAAGCCGCATCAAAGGTGGAATGGTGGTCGATATTATGGGAATCGATTCGTTTCTGCCGGGATCACAAATTGATGTACGTCCGGTTACGGATTTTGATTCATATGTTGGTAGATCTTTTAATTTTCGTATCGTTAAACTAAACGAACTGCGGAAAAATATAGTTCTTAGCCGTAAAGAGCTGTTAGAAGAAAGTCTGAAAGAAAAACGTGATGAACTGCTATCCAAGATTAAAGTTGGCGATGTTCTCAAGGGTCGTATCAAAAATATCACTGATTTTGGTGTATTTATTGACCTTGGTGGATTAGATGGCTTGCTCCATATTACTGATTTGTCATGGGGAAGAGTAAATCACCCCAGAGAAGTCGTGAATATTGATGATGAACTTACTGTTAAAGTTATTGACTATGATTCTGAAAGACAGCGGGTGTCATTAGGATTAAAACAATTGACGCCTCATCCGTGGGAAGGTGTAGAGGATCGTTATCCCCTTGATTCTGTGGTTAAAGGAAAAGTTGTTAACATCGCTAATTATGGCGTGTTTGTCGAGCTTGAAAAGGGCGTTGAAGGTCTTATCCATATATCGGAAATATCCTGGACCCAGCATATTAAACACTCCTCCGAAGTTTTCAGCCTCGGTGAAATGATTGAGGCAAAAGTACTCAACATTGACAATAAAGAAAGAAGGATATCGCTTGGATATAAACAGTTGGGACCGGACCCCTGGGAAACGATAGAACAGACCTATGTACCGGGCTCAATCCATAATGGTGTTATTCGCAATCTGACTCCTTACGGTATATTTGTTGAACTTCAGGAAGGTATAGATGGTTTTGTCCATATTTCCGATCTTTCCTGGATTCGTAAAGTACGTCACCCACGTGAACTTGTGCAACGGGAAGACGAAATCCAGGTCAAGGTTCTCGAAGTATCCAAGGAAAACCGCAAAATCACCCTGGGTATTAAACAGACCGAAGAAGATCCGTGGCCTATGATTGAAGTTTTATACGCTGAAGGTGCGATTGTTGAAGGCGAAGTTGCAAAGATTGCCGATAAGGTAATTGTAATCAACCTGGAACACGGCGTTAACGGTATTGTACCAATCGGACAGATGCCTAAAAAAGACCGTAACAATCTTAGTCAGGTAGTCAATATCGGTGAAAAGGTTCAGTTAAAAGTCCTTGAGGTTAATAAGAATGAAAAACGGGTGATTCTCTCCAGGGAACAGGCTATACCGAAAAAACCAAAGGATGACGCTGAAGCCTATATGATGAAACAGGCAGATGTTTCTGACAGATTAGAGATTCCAGAGGAAATTCGGAAAAAAATTGCTAAATCCGAAAAGGTTGATGAAAAAGTAGCTGAAGAAAAGAAACCGAAAAAACCCACTAAGAAATCTACCGCCAAAAAGAAAAAAGAACCGGAACCGGAGAAGACCGAAAAAGCCGAAATAGTTGAAGAAAAACCGGCTAAAAAGAAAACTGTTAAGAAGACAATCAAAAAGGCGGAACCTAAAAAAGAAGAGAAAGAATCAAAGAAAAAAGCAGCTGCAAAGAAGACAGCAAAAAAACCAGTGACCAAGGCTAAAAAGACAACAAAGAAAACCAAAGAGCTTGCTAAAGATGATACGAAATCCGAGGACACTGACGAAGCAAAAAAAGAGTGAAATGTTATTAAAAGCTGCAGAATAAAAAACCATATAGGGGCTTGATATTATTAAGCCCCTATGTTATTTTCAGATGTTAATTGTTGAATATTGATTGGATTATACTATGGCTGATGAATCTTTCTTATTAAAAATTGGTCGTCAGTTTAAAAACTGGTTTATGAAGAATACCCGGGTAAAAATTGGGATTATGTTATTTGTCATCATTATTTGGTTTTTTACCATGCTCGGCAATCAGTACACCTATACGATCGACACTTCTCTTGACATAAGAAATATCGAAGAAGGTAAAACGTTAAAGGAAAAGTTACCGGAGAAAATCAAGGCGAATTTTTCCGGCAGAGGAGTTGATCTATTTTATCTGCTGACTACGCGGAAATCATCATTCAAGTTTGTGCTGGATGTCCAAACTATCCGCTGGTTTTACGATTTTAATTTGAATGAGTATTTTAATGAAAATCCTGAAAAGATCATTATCCCGCGGAATGTTAATGTTATATTAAACCATATTGTATATCCTGAATCATTACGGGTCGAACTTGATCGCCTGGATATTTTAAAGGTTCCGGTTCGACACAGATTGGATATCAAGACAGCTCCGGGATATATTCTTGTAAACGACCCTGTAATCGTGCCTGACAGTGTTATATTAAGCGGTCCCCGAACCTATATGAAAAAACACAAGGAAATCGTTACTGAGGAATATGTTGCGGCTAATGTGATATCGCCGGTTGAATTAGATCTTAGTCTGGAAATTCCCGCATCGGATAATATCAATATTTCAACATCTAAGATACATATTTATCAAGCCGTTGAGCAAATCGGAGAACAATCTATTACAAATGTGCCTGTCAGAGTAGTCGGTGTGCCGCGTAGAACGAAAGTAGAGATCAGTCCATCGGAAGTCACTATAACGGTTTCATCTGCCGTAAGTCAATTGACCAATATTCAGCCGGAAGATATTAATGTTTATTTTGATTTTAAGAAAAACTGGAAGTATGGTGAAAATTCTTATGTTCCTTCTGTGGAACTTCCGGCAGGAGTAATTAGTTGGAGTAATTTAACACCGAGACGCATTGAAGTTCGAATTGTTCGTGAAAGATAAATGAAAATTTTAGGTATCGAAACATCTTGTGACGAAACATCCATAGCGGTTTTAAGCGACGGGAATGTCCTTGTAAATTTGGTTAGCTCTCAATTATTACACCATCAGTATGGCGGCGTCGTCCCGGAATACGCATCACGAGAACATATGCGCATGATTGAAGGGCTGACAATAGAAGCACTAGAACGGTCTGATTGTTCCATCGATGATATTGACGGAATTGCCGTGACTCGTGGTCCCGGTCTCATGGGCGCCTTGCTTGTAGGATTGAGTTTTGCCAAAGGATTAAGCTACGCGAGTAATAAACCGCTGCTTGGCGTAAATCACGTCGAAGGTCATATTATGGCAAATTTCCTGGATCATCCTGACCTGGAATATCCGTTTTTATGTCTGTTAGCCTCCGGTGGACATACCCAGATCGTTCATGTTAAGGATTTCCATAAATATGAAATATTAGGCAGGAGTGTAGATGACGCCGCGGGAGAGGCGTTTGACAAAGCAGCGCGTATTTTAAATTTAGGGTATCCCGGAGGTCCAATAATAGATCAGATGGCAAGAGAAGGAGCCCCGACGTTTTACCATTTCCCAAGAGCGAGAATTAAAAACGAAGCCAGTAATTTCAGTTTCAGTGGTTTAAAGACGTCGATTTTATATCTGGTCAGAAAAGAAGGGAAAAAATGGGCTGAGATACATCTGAATGATCTATGCGCATCATATCAGGAATCTATTGTTGATGTTCTGGTTAGAAATACGATTGATGTCGCACTCCGGCGTAATGCTCGCAGGCTCGTGCTGGCAGGCGGAGTTGTGGCTAATTCCCGATTGAGAAGTGTTTTTAAAAAAGCGGCGGAACAAAATGATATGGAAATATATTTTCCATCATTAGAATATTGCACAGACAATGCAGCGATGATCGCCCGCACCGGGTTAGAACTGCTCCGGCGAAACCAGTGTTCATCCAGTGATATATCGGCTATTCCAAATTTATCCCTGGTCTCTAATAATTAATGAGTCTGCTTGAAAAAGGATGAAATTCAAATTATATTAAGAAATATTCAGAAACTGTTTGCCAAAGGCATCTCTATGAGAGAAACAGTTATTTCATCAGATAAGTTATTATTAACCCCCGACTTGAGTCGGGGGGTTAACCTTACACAACATTACCTTTTCAACCGTTTCAACGGTTTCCCTCTCTGGCTTTTTACATTTTTTAAGTGAACTCATTAATGCATTCACTATCAATTCAATTTCAAAATCTAAGTTTATGGATTATTGCGGTTATTGTCGTAATCGCGATTATTTTATTTCTGACGTTCCGCCGGAAAAATCAACAACCCTCAAAAATCCGGTATCTCCTTATGGGTATCCGGATGTCAATATTTATTATAATATCAGTAATCATTATAAAACCAATAATTAAGTGGACCACTGTCGAAAGGCTTGATCCGATCGTTGCAATATTTATTGATAAATCGTTAAGTATGATTGCTCATGAAGATGTATCCAGTGATTCATTGACGTCCATAATTGAAAATGTTCGTTCAGGATTTGAAAATATTGGCGCTGATGTAAAGATTTTTCCGTTTGGTTCCAGCCTTGAAAAAGAAATCCGATCTGTAAAAGACCTTCAATTTGATGCTGTCGGAACAGATTTATCAAAAATGTTAATTGAAGGTGGAAAATTACTAAGCGATCAGAATATCAAAGCCGGAATTATCATTACCGATGGGGTTTTTACCCAGGGTGAAAACCCGATGTTGATGGAGATTGATTCCCGGTTCCCGATTTATACGATTGGAATTGGCGATAGTCTTCCTGTCCTTGATCCGTCAGTGTTTGATATATCCGTTCCACCATTTGCGAACGTGGGTGATACTGTAAGCATTGAAGCTCGCGTACTGCCCTTAGGTCACGAAGAGACGCTTACGGTTTATTTAGAAGAGGATGATCAGGTAATTCAAAAGAAAGTTTTGAAACCGTATCAGCAATCTTTATATCAAACAATTCTATTTAAAGTTATTCCGGATAGTCCCGGGATTAAGCGGTATAGCGTAATGATTGATACTTTGCGGGACCGAAATCCATTTAACAATATTAAAACGACACTGCTGCGTGTTAAATCCGCGCATACCTTAATGGTAATGATACAGGGAGGTGCAACTTTTGAGTCCAGATTTTTTGCAAGAATAATTAAGACTATTCCTAAAATAGAACTTATTGATCTACTTGAATTTCAAAATGAATGGCATACAACATCACAAACCGAGCCGTTTCAGTCAAAGTGGGATGCTGTTGCTCTTTTCGGATTTCCCACACGATATACGACTTCAGTTCAGATGGAAGCTGTAATGGCAAAGCTCCGCCGGGATCAGCCTGCAATTTTTGCACAATGTACACGTTCGACGGATATTGCGAAACTGGATCGCTTAGTTGGAGAACCATTTTTTAATAATTTCCGGTTGAATTTGAAAAATGTCACTCCGGTTTCCGTTCAAATTGTAAAAAACCAGAGCAATCATCCGATTATCAGAGATATTCACATGGGTATCATGGAAAAAGATTTATTGGCTGAACTCCCACCGGTTGGCATGCCATTTATTCAAATAGAACTATCAAATATATTTAAACCGTTAATCGAAACAGTATTACCAGTCAGGAAACCTGTTATTGCCATCGCTGAATCAAACAGATCAAGAAAAGCAATTGTTACAGGGTTGGATTTGTGGCGCTGGGATATGATGACAATCGACAAAGAGAATCACGAATTCTACTCCGAATTACTTAAAGGCTTGATTAAGTGGCTTACGGATACTCTCAGTACTTCGAATATTCAGTTTCATTTAAATAAGACAATATTTCTTACCGGCGAAGTGGCGGAAGTTGAAGGGATTGTCACAGATATACAGGGGAATCTGATCAAGAATGCGGTTATTAATGCTGAATTGCTTGATTCAAGGAACAATTCGACGGCGTTTCTCATACAATGGAATGGATTAAAATACAGTGGAAAGATTCCATTACGTTCAGAAGGAGAATATCAGATTAACGCGGTTGCTTCAGTAGGAGAAAATGATTTGGGTCGTTTTCAACAGAAGCTAACGGTTCTGAAAAACCCGGTTGAATTTTCAACCATTCGACAGAATATTGAAGTTCTTCGATCAATTGCGGCAAATACCGGTGGGCATTATCTGAGACCGGATAGATTCCTGTCGTTAATAGATGAGATATCACTAGAATCTACCACCCTGGATAAGCGCCACGAACTGAAACTGTGGCGGTGGAATGGTATATTTATATTATTAATATTTTTGTTGTTTTCCGAATGGGTTATCCGTCGATTATCCGGGTATCAATAAAAAATCCTTGCGATTTCGATTAGCTATGTCCAAATTTTCGACGTGTTAACGACGGATAAAAGAGAAGAGGCTTGATAAAAAATATTGTTATTCACAAATAGATCGCAGCACCCGCAAAAAAACCTTTAAATTATAACAAATCGCTTTTCACAGGAGGAATTTTATGGAAAAAATAGCAATGATTGGTGTCGGTTATGTCGGTTTGGTATCCGGAACGGGACTAGCTGATTTTGGCAATGAAGTTATTTGTGTTGATATTGATGAAGAGAAAATTAAGAAATTAAAAAATGACATTCTGCCTATTTATGAACCGGGCTTGCTGGATATGGTAAAGAAAAATGTTGATAAGGGCAGATTGAGTTTTACAACGGATTTAGAAAACTCAATCAAGAATTCCCGGGTGATTTTTTCTGCCGTACCGACTCCGTCTGCGGAAAATGGCGAAGTGGATTTATCGTATGTATTTGATGTTGTCGATAAAATTGCTGAAGTGATTGATGATTATAAAGTCATCGTGACTAAAAGTACGGTGGCGGTTGGAACAGGCGATAAAATCATTGAGAGATTATTGTCTAAAGGTGTATCGGAAGATATGTTTGATATCGTTTCCAACCCGGAATTTTTACGCGAGGGTTCGGCTGTTGGTGATTTTATGCGTCCTGACAGGGTTGTCCTGGGGACGACCTCTGAAAAAGCGCTGAATATCATGAAAAATATTTATCGTTCTCTTTATCTGCTTGAAACTCCAATTGTCGGAACTGATGTCCGTACGGCTGAAATGATCAAGTATGCGTCTAATGCATTTCTGGCGACCAAAATTTCGTTTATCAATGAAGTAGCCAATATATGTGAGGCTGTTGGAGCTAATGTTCTGGAAGTAGCTAAAGCCATGGGATTAGACGGCAGAATTTCCAAGAAGTTTTTACATGCGGGTCCCGGATATGGCGGTTCATGTTTTCCTAAGGACACATTGGCATTTGTCAAAATCGCCGAACAAGCCGGAACACAGGCAAAAATCGTAGAAACCGTTATTGAAGTTAACAGGCTCCAAAAATTGAGGGTTATAGAAAAGTTGCTGAAATTTGTGCCGGACCTGAAAGGAAAAACTATTGGTCTGCTCGGGCTGGCATTTAAGCCGAACACCGATGATGTTCGTGATGCGCCGGCTTTGACTGTTATTAAAGAAATCCTTGAAAGAGGCGGTCATATAAAAGGCTATGATCCTGAAGCCATGGACGAAATGCGTAAACATTATCCGGAAATCACCTATGTCGCATCATCCGAAGACGCTGTTAAAGGTGTTGATGCTGTAATTATACTGACCGAATGGAATGAATTCCGGAATATGAATATCGAGTATATTAAGTCGGTGATGAAAAAACCTGTTATGATCGATACCCGGAATATTTACGATCCTCAAGCCGTTATTCAAAAAGGCTTTCTGTATGACTGTATCGGGCGGTCTATTCGATAGTAATTCAATGGCGATTCAATGGTAAATTCGATAGTAATTCGATGGTGGTTCAGTGGTAATTCAATGGTGATTCAATTGAAATTCAGTAGTATTTCGATGGTGATTTAACTGGAAATATTTTTTATGATATAAATATCGGAAATTATTATGAATCTGGAAGATTTGAATGTTTATAATTTGGCAACGGAATTGGGAGAGAAAATCTGGGAAATCGTAAGAACATGGAGCACCTTTGAAAAGGATACGATGGGTAAACAATTGATAAGAGCAGTCGATTCAGTTGCTGCAAATTTAAGTGAGGGCTTCGGAAGATATCATTTTAAAGAAGTAAAAAACTTTGGATATTACTCAAGAGGATCTTTATATGAAACAAAAACGTGGCTCACTAAAGCGCATAACAGAGCACTAATCGGAGATGACGACTATCAGGATTTCATAAAAGAAATCAACAATCTTGGAGTCAAACTGAACAATTACATCAAGTCCATTGGCAAAAATAAAATCGAATTACAATAGAATGACAATTGAATAACGATAGAATGACTATTGAATGACCATTGTATGACTAATGAATAACCACCGAATAGTCCTAAATATGAAAGAGAAAAATAGTGAGTAGAAATGTCTATCTTGTCACCGGCGGCGCCGGATTCATTGGCAGCAATTACATCCATTATCTTTTTGAGATATATGAGAATGTTAAGGTGATAAATCTTGACAAACTTACCTATGCGGGAAATACAGAAAATCTTCGAGATATTGAAGAAAACGAAAATTATGTATTTATAAAGGGTGATATTTGTGATTCTGAAATTGTCCGGAAAATATTTCAGGAATATAAACCGGATTATCTGATAAATTTTGCAGCTGAAAGTCACGTTGACCGGAGTATTGGCAATCCGGAGGATTTTATTCGAACGGATATGTACGGCGTCTATGTTCTCCTCGAAGCATCGAAAAAGTTCGGAATCAAACAATTTATTCAGATCAGTACCGATGAAGTTTACGGTTCGATTGACACGGGGTCCTTTACGGAAGAATCGCCGTTGATGCCGAGTAATCCGTATTCCGCCAGTAAATCGGGCGGCGATCGGTTGGCGTATTCTTATTATGCCACTTATAATATGCCAATTATTATTACAAGGGCATCCAATAATTATGGTCCGTATCAATATCCCGAGAAATTAATTCCATTATTTGTGACCAATGCAATGGAAGATAAACAATTACCCCTGTATGGCGACGGGAAAAACATTCGGGACTGGTTATATGTGAAAGATCATTGCAAGGGAATAGAGTTTGTTCTTCAAAAAGGTAAAGTTGGGGAAGTCTATAACATTGCCGGCGGCAGTGAGAAAGAGAATATCCAGATTACTAAACTTATACTGGAACTTTTAGGAAAACCGGAATCCTTAATTCGATACGTAAAGGACCGGATTGGTCATGACCGGCGTTACTCATTGGATTCCTCAAAGTTGCACCATTTGGGCTGGCAACAGGAGCACTCATTTGATGTCGCTATGCAAGAAACCGTGCAATGGTATGTGGATCATCAGGACTGGTGGAAGCCGTTGAAGAGTGGCGAATATTTGGAATTTTATAAGAAACAATATCCCGAAGGAATGTCTTTGGTATAAGATGGAGTTGTAAAAAGTATGAATAAATACAAGATGGTTTTCCAAATAATCGCAATATTTTTATATTTTACCTCTGGTATCAGTCAAGTAAGCCGTATTGATTTTCGGAAACAACAAGAAATAGGCAAAGAAGATCGAGCAACCCAAGAAATGCTCAACGAAAGAGCAGTGTTAGATAGGCGAATACAAGAGCGAAAGGCACTATATAAAAACATGCAGGATCTGGATGCGTTGGAAGGCTGGATTGATCCAAAAACGTATTTGATTGGCGCTGGTGATATTTTAGGTATTAATATAATCGGCGCTGAGAGTAAGTATATGGAAGTAGTTGTTTCTCCTGAAGGGAAATTAATTATTCCGGGTATTATGACCATATCTGTTTTAGATATGACATTGGATGAAGTAATTAAATTGATTGAAAAACAGTTAACTAAATTTTTCAAGGACACCACCATTTCTGTTACTTTGGCAGCTGTACGGCCAATGAAAGTATTTGTTTTAGGTGAAGTATACGAACCCGGGGCATATCTTACAAAACCGACGGAAAGAGTTTATGACATCATTAATCGAGCAGGTGGTTTTCGTCAACTTGCAGTTACTAGTAAAGTTCAATTAAAAAGAAATGAAGAGAGTTTAACATTGAATTTATTGGATTATTTATATAACGGGAATATGGCTGCTAACCCAAAACTGAATGATGGTGATATAATTTTTATTTCCAAAGCAGAAATATTTCAGCGAACAGTTACCGTACAAGGAGGTATTAGTAAACCTGGGGTGTATCCAATAGATACAAATGAAACGCTTTATGATTTTCTAAAACGAGAATTAGATTATACCGAAAATGCCTCTCTAGAACGAGTAATGTTACTTCGATTAAAAAATAATCAAAAATATAAATTTAGCTTTCAGGAATCAGCTGAACAAGTAAGAAATTTTAAACTGGAATCCGGCGATATAATTGAAATTGGTCTTCTGAACGAAGTATATGTACAAGGCGAAGTCAATTTGCCAGGTGCTTATCCTTATGTTGCAAGTTTCAAAGCTGTTGATTTTATTGGTTTGGCTGGAGGTGCAACAACAAAAGGGAAAGCAAAAACCGCAATTATTATTCACTCAGACGGTTCAAAATCAAAGGGACTGACGGTTGATATTTCCAGAGGTGACGTAATTATAGTCCCAAGATCACTATATTCCATATTTGTTGGTGATGTGGGGTTACTGCAAGTAACATTGGCAGTAATCCAAACACTTTTAACTATTGCAGTTTTACAAGCAAAGACATAGTATGAAAAAAGATCATTTACAAATATATTATCTACTAAGTAAAATTATATAAATGGAGCAAATATGACTGAAGATCAGGCAACAGGATTGAATATATATCGGCTTATTTGGAAAAGGA
The DNA here is from genome assembly GCA_030603165.1 of Fidelibacterota bacterium. Classification (GTDB taxonomy): domain Bacteria; phylum Fidelibacterota; class UBA2242; order UBA2242; family UBA2242; genus UBA9312. The sequence goes on along the minus strand of JAUVYH010000072.1, from coordinate 2,538 downwards.
AAAAATTTATTGTATCGACTGTTTTTATCGTTTCGCTAATTGCAGTAGTAATAAGTTTATTTTTACCAAAGTGGTATAAAGCAAGTGCAGTAATTTTACCTCCTTCTGGGGAACAATCTCCTTTTGGAGCCTTGGGGATGCTGGGAGAATTAGGTGTCGGTAATCTTTTAGGTGGAAGTGACAACCAGTTTAGGTATATATCAATATTGAAAAGTCGTTCATTACGGGAAAAAGTCGTGGATAAATTTAATTTACAGACGAAATATAAATGTAATAATATCGAAGAGACTTTACTTAAATTAAAAAAGAACATGGATATCGCTGTCGGTGATGAGATGCAAATTGCTGTTAATGTCTTAGATAAAGACCAAGATTTAGTTGCTGAAATGGCGAATTATATAGTATTTTGTCTAGATAGTATTAATATTGCTATGACAAGCGGTAAAGCTAAAAATGTTCGGAAGTTTATTGAGAACAGGATGGATGAAGTTATAGATAGTTTAATATTGTTAGAGGCAGATATTATTGATTTTATGAAAAGTGAAGGCATTTTAAGTATTGAGGAGCAAATATCTGTTAGTGTAATGAATGCAACAGATTTAAAGTTTCAGATTATTACCAAAGAAATAGAACTAGCGATAACACAAAAGAATTTTGAAAAAAATAATCCCAAAGTAAAAATGATTGAAAATGAAGTAGAAATTTTAAATAAAAAATATAGTGAATACTTTGGAAAAAATTCTGATGACAATTTATACTTGAATTTTTCAGAAATACCACAGATTGGGCTAAAGATGAAGCGTCTAGAAAGGAAAGCGGAATATTTAACAAATGTTTTTAAATTTTTAGGTCCACAATTTGAGCAGGCTAAAATTGAAGAAACAAAAAAAATACCTACACTGCAAGTTTTAGATAAAGCTATTCGACCGGAAATAAAAAGTAAACCTAAAAGATCATTAATTGTATTGTTAAGTGCATTTGTAGCTGGATTAATATCAACATCTATCGTAATCGCTAAAGAGAAATAAACCGTAAATAGAGCAATGTTTTATTAGTATTATATGAATATTTTACTGGTCATTATAATAGTTTTATCCTCGATAATAATTTTTAAATATCCAGAAATTGGATTTAGCATAATGATTTTACTGCCTATTATAAATGATTTAGTTAATTTACCAAGTGATTCACCGTTGGTACTAAATATCACTGTAATATTTATGATGATTACTATTTGGTCGTTTCTAATTAAATATTTACCCAAGGTAAAGACTATTTCAATAAATAAAGAGCATTTAGTAATATTTCTAATTTTTATTTCCATTGTAATAATAAGTGTTTTATATACAAACTCTCCAAAATATGGAATGGAAAAGTTGTTGAAAGTTTTATTATTTAATGGTTTCCTATTTATTGGCGGTATTGTAATTTTTCAAACACTAAGTAAAAGTGCACTATTCATAAATAGTTTACAATATAGTATCTTGTTATTATCTGTAATAAACACTACTCTAATAATTAAAAATATTGTTGCTGGTGAATTTGTTGAGATGTTTGTTGCAAGATTTACTTTAACTGGTGGTAATCCGATTGGTATGGCTAGAACAATGGGATTAGGTATTATATATTGGTTAATTGCGATTGAATATTCTAAAAGTTTTAGTTATAAAATTTGGTGTGTATTTGCAATATTACCGATTTCTTTATCATTAATCGCAACAAATACACGTGGACCTGTTTTAATGTTATTATTCATTATTTTAATATACATAGTATTTTTTTGGGGAAGGAAAATAAAAGAGAAGTTTATTATTTTTGGAGTAGTTATTTCGATAACTATTATCCTTTTATTTTTAATACCAAGTAATTTTTTAAACCGATATGCTTATTTCTTTGAACAAAATGTCTTTAACACCACAACAAGTGTTTCTCAAGCAAGTAGCTCAGCTATGAGATTAATATATTATAATCGTGTTTTTGAATATTTTAAAGATTATCCATTTAGTTTGATATTTGGTACAGGTATTGGTAACTTTTCAAATCTCTTTGATTGTTATCATAAAGTTAGTTACCCTCATAATATTTTTTTGGAAGTTTTATTTGAACAGGGATTAATAGGTTTTGTGTTTTTTTTAATTGGAATATTGATGTTGGTAATAGAAATAAAAGATGTTATAAGAATTGATATAAAAGAATATCGTCATTTGTTTTTATCATTTGTATTGTCCTTTTTCTATTTTTTACTAAATGCACAGTTAAGTGGAGATCTTTTTGATAACAGATACTTATGGCTGTTTTGGGGAGGAACTATAGGTTTATTAATAACTATCAATGATAAAGGATTTAATAAAACCGGTCAGCAAGTTGAATTAATAAAATGTTAAATGAATATGTTAATTATTACAAATGAAGAAAAATAAATTAGTAAAAAACATATCAATTACTTTTATTGTTCAAATTGCTGTAGCTTTTATAGGTGTATTAATAATAAAAATATTATCAAGCCAGTTATCTGAAGAAAATTTTGGTGCATACCTT
>JAUVYH010000253.1 GCA_030603165.1 Fidelibacterota bacterium | reverse complement strand
GACGTTACAGGAAACGTTACAATGGTATCAATTTATTATGGGAGCGTATCAGGTTCATTCGTATACAATCCGACCGGTCAAACATTAGTGATAAATTATTCCGAAAATCCGGGTGAAGAATCATTCAATGGTGTATCTATTGATGGCACAACACTAAGTTTTTCGAATAATAATTACAGTTTTACATTGACTAAGCAATGAATGATAACTGGAAGACATACATAAACTTTCTCTTACTGATGATGGTTATAATATTTGTTGTACCGAATTCGAACGTAAAAACCCATTTGATATAGATTTTGTATTGGAAAAAATATCTAATCTGACAGCAATCGTTATTGATGATCAATCTGTCCTTTCTTTTTTGTGTAATTTCCGCTGAAAATCAGTAGATTTAAACAAGATGAAAAGACCTTCAGGAATATTAAATTTGTTATTTTACCGACTGGTTGCCGCGAAGTGGCTTAGCTCAGCCATATACTTCACCTGACGCCTACCGCTGTGGACTGATTTGAGGTTTTGAGAGTTTTGGAAGAGTTGTTGAAAATAGAAAAGGTGGTTAGCTCCACGGTGCAAGTAAAGCGTCAGCCATTAGGGTTTTGTAAAATAGATATACAACGCTGATAGCCTACAACGTAATAGGACTTTAAAATGAACACTCATCAAAAGATTAAACGACCAAGAATTTTCATTAGCTATGCGAGAGAAGATAAGGATAGTGTAACAAAACTTTATCAAAAACTTGAAAAAAACGGATTTGAACCTTGGATGGACATATACAAAATACTGCCAGGGGAAGTCTGGGAAAATAAACTTCAAGAAGCTATCAGGAATTCTGATTTTTTTATCGCTTGTCTATCATCAAACTCATCCCAAAAACGAGGGATAATCCAAAAAGAAATACGAGCGGCGCTTGAAATATGGCAGGAAAAACTCGAAAGTGATATATATTTGATACCAATAAGATTGGATAATTGTGAAGTGCCAGAAAAACTCAAGGAGTTTCAATGGATCAACTTATTCGATAACGAAGATCGGAATTTGCAACGTGTTATAGATGCAGTTAAAGCTGGTTGGAAACGGCTTGGTTATGCTTCCGATAATGAATTGGGAACTATCGATAATCCCCTCCTTATTGGAAATAACTTTATACACTTGGAGTTTGAATTAGAACAAGAATATCGAAATTTTCTACGCGTTATTAAAGAAGCTCATACCGCATTGTACAGAACTATGATTGAAGCTTTGCGCGGTACGGCCAATATATCCATTACCGGAAAAAGCTCGGATCCTAATCGGGTGGTAATATCTAAACATGGGAATGGACCATGGACAGAAATACGAAAACATGCTATTCCCAGCTGTAAAAAGGCTTGGCGTTTCTCTGATCCCATAGAATGTGAAGAACCCATAATGAGAAAAGATAGACAATCTGAGCCCCAATTTGATAACTATCTTATTGGATTTTTTGACGTGTTAGCTATGATCCAAACGGACGCTTTTATGGGTCGCTATATCTTTAGCAAAGCAGTTCAGGTAAGCGACGAAGAGATGAAAACATTGGAGGTACTGCATTTTTACAAAAACGAATTTGACTATTATGTCCCTAAGAGTTTTCTCGCCCATAAGTCTGATATACCAAATCTTCTAAAACCTTGTCTGCGAATTATTAAAGAACTTCTTTTAAAATCAGGAAATATAATGCCAGTATTTATACCAAAGAATTTAGAAACACTTATTGAAAGAGTATCTAATAAAATTGGATAATCACTATACATCTTTATTATGTCTTTTAGAGACAACTTATTTACAAATATTTTTTCAATTATACTGAATGGTAGTGCACATAACAATCTTCGCCCCTGAACATTCAGCGTCATTGTGTGCCAAGTGAGTTCCCGATGGAACAAGCACCCAGAGAAATTACTTCGTTTTACTCAGATTTCACGGTGTAGGCAGGAATTGCTGCCCGACGCAGGCGGGTACTAATTGCGTGCACTTGCTATGATAAATGTACCTGTTAGCAGAACATTATTTGTCAAGTATATGGCGCCAAATACTTGACATCTGTGATTTATTTATTAAATTTAGATAAAACTTATTGTAGGATTGTAATAAATGAAAGTCGCAGAAAAA
>JAUVYH010000192.1 GCA_030603165.1 Fidelibacterota bacterium | reverse complement strand
CATCGTTTATTCATCTTCTTGTATCTTCTTCTTTACTTATTACACGGGGTGAATATAGCAATTTGATCATTTTATATCTTTTCTGTGATATTCCGTGTCCTTCAGTGGTGAACTATTACGTTATTTTCTTCTTATCAAGATAAGTGGGCGCTGTTTTTGGAGATTTGCCCTTAATGACTTCACGGTAATATGAATAGGTCATGGGCTTAATATCGTTCAGAGTTTCGGCATTAACGGCTTCCCCGATAAAAACAGTATAATTCCCCACATCGAAAGAATTGATCACTTTACATTCAAAAAATGCAACAGCGTGATCGAGAACAATCGGAAGACCTGATTTCCCCGTCTTGAAATTTGTGCCGTCAAATTTATTGATCGCCCGTCCGCTTTTGAATCCGAATTTACCAATAAATTTCATAGACGCCGTCTCACCTAAAATCGAAACGGTGAAAGCCCTGGATTTTTCAATAAACGAATGAGTAAAATTTTCTTTATTGATGCTCACTGCAAATGTCGGCGGTTCTGCAGTAATCTGAACAATTGCATTTGCGATCTGCCCGTTTAATTGTCCTTCGTCCTGCGACGCCACCAGATACATTCCATAGCCAATTCTTAAAAATACGTTGTAATCCAAATTCACACTTCCTAACCGGATTTATTAGTAATTTTCACCCAACAACTTAAAATAAGCCTGCGGGTGCGCACATGCCGGACAAACTTCCGGTGCTTCTTCGCCATAATGCACGTATCCGCAATTCTGACAAACCCAGAATACTTTCTGGTCTTTTTTGAAAACTTTTTCTTCCCGGATATTTTTCATCAATGCGAGATAGCGTTTCTCATGCTGTTTTTCGGCAACAGCAATCGCCTCAAAAACAGCTGCTATGTCATCAAAACCTTCATCGCGGGCAGTTTTTGCGAAAGAAGGATACATTTCCGTCCATTCATAGTTTTCTCCTGCGGCGGACCCCTTTAGATTGTCAACGGTTTTCCCAATCACTCCGGCTGGAAAAGAGCCCGATATTTCTACCTCGCCGCCTTCTAAAAATTTAAAAAGACGTTTGGCGTGTTCCTTTTCCTGGCTGGCGGTTTCTTCGAATATTTTGGATATCTGCACATAACCGTCTTTCTTAGCTTTGCTTGCAAAATAGGTGTACCTGTTCCGCGCCTGAGATTCACCGGCAAAGGCAGTTAGAAGATTTTTCTCTGTCTGAGTACCTTTAATATTGTTCATGTTTCCTCCTTATATAAATTATTTCGTTTCATATTAGCATCTTTTTGGAGATACTATTTTCCAACAGTATAACCGACACCTTCAATCTGTTTTATTATCGTATTTTTATCGATTTCACCGTCAACACTAACTGTTTTATCCGTTACAGAGATTACAACATTTTCAATTCCGGGTAATTTTTTCAGAGAATTTTCGATAGTCAGCTGGCAATGCTTGCAAGTCATATCCGGAACATAAAACCTGTACTCCATGTCAACATCCTTAATTTTTTTCTGCTTGCTGAATAGGCTGTATCCCATTATCGCCAATAATAATATTGTGGAAATTATTTTCAGAAAAACCGATGTCTCATCATGTCGCTGCATAAGCTCATGCCCCGACCAGGTTGGTAAAAACAGATCCATAAGCAGACCGCCGCCAACCGCAATTATAATTATACTTACCAGATAAATGGCAAATACTTTTTTACCTAATTTTTTACCGACAAATCCCATTGTAATCGTATTGGTAGCGGGACCGGCGATCATAAACGCCAGCGCCGCGCCGGGAATCAATCCCTTCATTAATAAAGCCGCCGCAATCGGCACTGAACCAACCGCGCATATATAAATAGGAACCGAAACCACAATCATTAAGGGATAAGCAATTAGCGGATTTGATAAATATTCGGACGCAAAATCGGTCGGCAATAATGCAGACAGCGCCCCTCCGACAGCGATTCCCAATAACAGAGTTTTCGATAAATCCTGAGGCAACACACTGAAGCCATATAAAAAAGTTGATTTTATTCTATCCAAAAGCGATAAATGCGGATGTTTTTTATGTTCGACAATTAGACGGGTTTGATTATTTTTTTCTGTTAAATAAACAACAACTCCAATCAAGATTCCGCCTATTAAAGCTGCGAACGGTCTGGCAACGGCAAAAACGCCGCCCAGCATGCCATAGGTAATAAAAATGGAATCAACGCCGGTTGTAGGTGTAGAAATTAGGAATGACATCGTTGCGGCTTTGGAAGCGCCATCTTTTCTTAATCCCGCCGCAATGGGAATAATCGAGCAGGAACAAACCGGCAGGGGAATTCCAAACAGAGTCGCTTTTAAAACAGGAATAAAACCCGAGCCGCCCAAATGCTCTTTTATAAAACTCTCTCCGATAAAAGAGTGAATCAGACCGGCAATGAACAGCCCCAGCAAAAGCCAGGGACTGACGATCAAAAGGAAATTCCATATTTCACTAATTATACCGAGCATAATATTTCTCTTAGAACTGGATTAAAAAACCTGCTCTACGGCTTTCACTTCGGGAATTTCTTCTTTGAGTTTTTTCTCCACGCCCATTTTCAAAGTCATTGTACTCATAGGGCATGAACCGCAGGCGCCGGTCAATCTAACCTTGACAATTCCATCATCGGTAATATCGACTAATTCAACATTGCCGCCGTCAGCCTGAAGAAATGGACGCACTGCTTCAAGAACTTTTTCAACTTTTTCTCTCATTTGTTTACCTTCCTATTCGTTATTTTGATTTGTTAAACATTCTTTACATATACCTTTAAAATAACCATGAATCTCCTGAATTTCATGCCCGGAAATTTCTTTATGATCCATATTAGCAAAAGGGCAGGTTACGTCAACATCATATATCTTTCCACATTTCTTGCATAAAAAATGATGATGAGATTGACAATTGATGTCATACCTGACTTCGGTTCCTGTTATTGTAATTTCGTTTATCACCCCTTTTTCTGAAAGGAGCTTCAAGGTATTATAAACCGTGGTTTTGGACATTGTCGGAACCCGCTCTACCAGTTTATCATAGATCATCTCCACGGTTGGATGCACCAAATGGGCGTGAAGATATTCCAGAATGCACAGCCTTTGGTAGGTGGGCTTGATCCCCTTTTGCTCCAGTTCATTTTTAATATGTTTCATATTTGTAATCATTACAAATTTAATATAACACCATCCACACTAATTTACAAGCTTTTTTCTCATCTTGGAACTCACTTGTCCGGCTTTTGACGGATTTGGAATATTCCCCGACTAAAGTCGGCGTTATGGGACAGGGGTTTCTCTATCCCACCGAATAAATTCGGTGGTTAACCTTTTACACGTTAATAAAATCATCTTTCAAATATTAACCACCCAATTTATTGGGCGGATTCAGGGATACGTAACCACACCCCCGCCTGCCATCGGGCAATTTGATTAATTTTAGACTTGACAATAGAATAATTATTGCCTAAAGTTGTTTCAAATGGATCGAGCTCTGCAAAACCGGATTGAATGTTTGTTAATAGAGAAATCTCTAAGTTTCTTGATTGAGAAACTTTCTGAACAAGTTTCTGCATAGAGAAACTTGTTTTGAGTGTAAATGTACAGAATAAACATAGGTTGCACTTTATCAATACGTTATTACAATTTGAGAAGATAAAAAACGGGCTCTATTCATTTGCATAATATTGATTGTACAATAGAAATGCTTAATAAGTAATTTCATATTGACCCGAAAGAGTATTTTTATTATATTCCTGTTGATTTCATAAATTTAGAAGGTAATATATTCTAATGACTAACATTATCGAAAGTTCCTTTTCAACTGGTGGTCTTCCAAGTTATAAAAACCCACCTGTTAATGAAGTCGTTTGCGGGATGCGATTTGATCCTTCTGATAAACTCCGTGTTACTCATATCGGTCTTCTTTGGAATAAATTTTGTGCTGATTATCCTATTGTACAACATGCTCCACCTATAGCATCAGCTAAAGGAGGAATTTTAATTGATACAGCGATAGGGATGCCCTTACCGAGAGTATGGTTTATTAATAAGTCAGATGATCAGCTGATACAATTTCAGATTGACAGGTTTTATTTTAATTGGCGACGCAGACAAAGCGATTACCCTCGATATAGTCATGTGATCAAGAATTTTGAAAGTGTATTAAATACTATTGAAACTTTTTTTAGTGAATTTGATTTAGGCGAGCTTAAGCCAATCGAATATGAACTTAGCTATATTAACCATATTCCAAAGGGACAAGGATGGAATACGATTGATGATCTTTCAAATATATTTTCGGATTTTTTTTGGAAGCAAACGAAGAAGCGTTTTTTACCGAATCCTGTAAAAGTTTCTTGGCAGACAGAGTTTCCTTTGCCGGAACAAAAGGGTCATCTGATCGTTAATTTAAAACAAGCTACACTAACTGAGGACAAAGTTCCTTTGTTTGTTCTCGAATTGAAGGCGCGAGGAATTAGCGAATCAACGAGTAGAGAAGCTATTCGTGAATGGTTTGACTTAGCACATGAATGGATAGTCCGAGGTTTTGCTGATCTAACAACGCATAAAATTCAAAAAATTTGGGGGCGAGAAGAAAATGCCTGAATTGGCTTTACAGGAAAAAGTAGCACAAGAAGCTACCACGATATATGGTACTAAATTTACTTTAGATGATTCCCCAAGCGGTTACCCATATATTGGAGCGTGGCGCTTGCATCGAAAAGCTCAACCTGTAACTAAGTTCGAGGTTTGGATCACACCGGCCGTAAACCAGGAAAATCAAGAAGCTTCTGTAAAAGATTGGCTTGAGAACGAAGACTCATTTACACGAGCTGATTTACTCGATATCGAAGATAATCAGGTACAACAATTAATTTTCCAGATTAGGAGATCAACCTCTATCCCAAATAACGAACGTTTGGCAAATAGACTTATCACTTTATTTAATGATGCAAAGGAAGAGGATTCTACCAGTTCTGGTATAAGGGTTGGTTCACTTCGCAATTTTTATTTTTTTCAATTAACCTTAAGAGCGAATTTAAAGTACCCAGCAATTTCACTAACGCCTGACAATGATATTTATGTTTCATGGAGAAATGGACAGAATCAGGTGTTCAGTGTGCATTTCTTACCAAATGGGGATGTCCGTTTTGTGATATTCAAACCGAACGATAGACATCCAGAACGAACAATAAGGCTTTCCGGAATAACAACAACTGATACTCTCATAGAAACAGTCGACTCCTATGGTGTATGGGATTGGATCTCAGAATGAAAGGTGATACGATACCTGATGATAATCACATCGCACGACTCTGCCCACGTAAACATGTAGATGTTGAGCAAATTCAACCAACTGCATTCCATTTAAGGACAGATGAAGATTATTTATCTGTGAATTGGTTGGAATTTCTCAACTGTTCCTGCAGAGAAGAAGAAATTGATGAAATTCGAAATATTTATAAGACAAAATTAACAATCAAACCTCGTGATAGGATAGCCTTACTAAATGTTGGCACAGTACGCTCCGAAGTGCTAACAAAAAGTGCAGATAGCCGAAATCTTGAAGTCCTC
>JAUVYH010000177.1 GCA_030603165.1 Fidelibacterota bacterium | reverse complement strand
TGAGGGGATTTATGATGGATATTACGGCACATCCGGGGAGGGGGAGGGGATATATTGTGAATTTGTACCTTAATTTAAATCGGTGTTTCAAAAATCAACGGTCAGGTAATTTAATCACAAGAATTATGCCAATCGGCTATTTTGGAAAACATTGTCAAATAATTTCAATCAGTTACTTAGATGTATCTAAAATGGAAAAAGTTTCATCTTATTTGAAGTTAAAATAATAAAAATTCAAAATAATTGATTAAGATCACTAATATCAAATAACAAAATAGTTTTCTTTTTTTAAACATTTTTTCTGTATATTTGTTTCATTGAATCATAAATCGGAGATATGTAGTGCGAAAAATCCTTATTGTTGATGACGACCCTGAAGTATTAGAACTTGTCAAAGAGTATTTTGAAGGACGTCAAATGACGGTTATTACGCTTGTGGAAAGCAGAAAAGCGCTTGATACGGTCCTTCAAATCGAACCGGATTTGATTATTCTGGATATTAATATGCCGGATGTGAATGGGATGGATCTGTTAAGAACGCTCAAAGACCAACCGATAACTTCCTTCATACCCGTGATAATGTTAACCGGTAAATCTGCGCCTTCTTCTCAGGTGAGCGGTCTTGTTTCCGGGGCGGATGACTATGTCACCAAACCTTTTGATTTGAATGTTCTATATGCCCGTGTGATCAGCGTTTTACGTCGCTCGCTGCAGAAAACTCGTCTCAAGTATGATCAATTGAATCTTCTGCGTTATTTGATAAGGCGATATACGAAACGTGATTTCTTGATATACACGAAATTATTAAAGGAATTTGAGGATTGCCCAAAATACTGGAAAAGTTTTGTTCCGGATCTGATCATCGAAAAAGGCAATAAATACCGCTGTTTTAATTTCGAATCAACCCAATCGATTATTGAAGAGACATTTCTGGATCGATTAAGGACTATGGCTGATATAATAAATACGTGGCATAAATCCATTGAGATAAACATTATTATTCGCACAAAGGAAAATATGCGAATTGTATCCCGAATTATTGAAGAAAACAAGTTGCCAATAACAGTAAAGTTTATTAAAAAGACCGCAACGAAGTCATAATATTTCCCTGAAAATAGTTAAAATACTTATTGGAAAATCTATTTAGATTGATTAAAATGGAAACGTATGAAACAAGAAACGTTTCCATTGGGCGATAAAGAGATTCCACTGAAACTTCAACCGGTTATTGAACATGCCCGCTGCCAGATTATGCAAAATGGTGTGCGGAATTTCACGATTGAAAAACTGGCAAGCGATCTGAAAATCAGTAAAAAAACTATTTATAAACACTTTTCCACCAAAGAGGAATTTGTTGAGAAAGTTTTACTCTACAATTTCGCTGATCTTTTTACAAAGGTTAAAAATCTTCCGGAACATCCGGAGGATCCTCTTAAACATGTGTTTATGGTTTTAAACATTATCATGAATCATTTATCTGTGATCAGCTCAACCTCCGTATATGAAGTAAAACTATATTATCCGAATGTCTGGCAACAGGTGGAAGAATTTCGTCTGGATCTGATGCGTAATCTGAAGGATGCGTTTATAAAAGCTCAGCACATGGGATTAATCCGCAATGATTTAGAACTGGGTTTTATCACGGAAATGATCATGAATATTGTTCAAACTATATTTCAGCCGGAATTTTTCATTAATTACTCATATTCCATTTCCGAGATGATTAGAATGTTTACCGATTTTATCATGAATGGGCTGATGGAGAAGAACAAACGGTTTGATATTGCCATGATCGATGAAATAAAAGAGTAATTTTGAATAAATGGATTGATATTGTATTAAAATACCCACGCAGCATGATTGCTTTCGCTTTACTCATCACTCTGTTAATGGGTTGGAATATTCCAAAACTGGAGCTGGAAGCCGATGTTAAAGCGATGCTTCCGGACGATTTTGATATTGTATTGTCAATGGACGAAATGGAAGACCTGTTCGGCGGTTCGGAATTGATTATTATGTCGATATCTTCGGATGATGTGTTCAGTAATCGCACGTTAAAAAAAATCCGGGAAATGACGGCTGCAGTGGAAAATTTTCCCTTCGTTGATAAAGTTGTCTCATTGACAAATGCCGTCGATGTGAAGGGCACGGAATTCGGATTTGAAGTTGGAGAGATTATTGTTGAATTTCCGAATACCGACCAGGAAGTAGAGCAGATAAAAGATCAAATTCGCAGCAATGAGTTGCTTTACGGCAATATCGTTTCAAAGGATTTTAAAAGCGCTGCATTGATCGCCATGCTGGCGGTTTCAGATAAGTCCGATGATGACGAAATAATCTATCAAGCCTTTGATAAATTGCGGCAGAGATATGAAAATCCCGAATGCATTTATCTGGCGGGTTTACCGATGACCCGGCGGGAAGTCGCCGTTACAATGCAGCAGGATTTAAAGACTCTTTTTCCCTATGGAATAATTTTAATGATCTTCTTCCTGGTTTTCAGCTTCCGCAGCTGGATAGGAGCATTTTTACCCTTCGTTGTCACGATTATGATTGTAACGAATACGCTGGGATTTATGGCTCTTCTCGGAATGAAATTTACCTTTATTGGTTTGATGGTTCCCGTAATGTTGATAGCCGTGACGAGCAGCTACAGTATTCATATTATTTCTCATTATTTTGGAGAGTGTGCGCGTTGTCCTGATAATGTCGCCAAAGATTCGATTATCCGATCGACACTTTTATTATTAAGAACACCGGTTTTTCTTTCCGGATTAACAACGCTTATCGGATTTCTAAGTCTGCAATCACATATTTTACCACCTGCCAGAGAATTGGGTATCCTTATATCTTTCGGGATAGGAGCGGCTTTCATATTCAGCATGACTTTTCTGCCGGCAGCTTTGAAAGTGTTGGATTATCCGACTCACCTGCGCAAGGGAAAACCGTCACGTATTCTCGACTTAGCTTTAAGTAAATGGGGTAAATATTTTATTCGGCGCAAAACCGGATTTCTTATCATTATTGGAGTTATTATCATCGGAATATCAACGGGAATCCGGAAAATGAACGTCGATACCAATCCTATATATTTCTGGGATAAAGATTCCGAAATACGTAAAAGCAATGATTTTATCGATCACTATTTTGGCGGTTCGTCGCAATTATCGATTTTAGCAAACGGTGATATAAAGTCACCGGAATTTCTTCGGAAAATGGAAACGCTTTCCGACTATTTGACAGCGAAAGAGCAAATTACTCAGGTAATATCGATTGTGGATCAATTAAAACTGATGAATAAGGCATTCCACAGTGACAGCATCGAGTTTAAAAAAATTCCCGGTAATCGGGAGATTGTTGCACAATATCTTTTTTTGTACTCACTGACAGGCGATCCTGAGGATCTGGACCGCTTTGTCGATTATGATTATAGACAGGCGCAGCTACAGGCTCGTGTGACCGAACTTGGCTCAGCCGCGTCATACCATCTATACCTGGACATTAAGAATTTTATCGATGCCACATTTAATGCAGATGAATTCCCATCCGTTACTGGCATGACAGCTTTTGTTGGTGTTTTGGCGGATATGGTGGTTCGCGGGCAGATCAGAAGTCTGTTGATATCGATTGGTCTGGTCTGTCTTGTAACCGCGATAATCTTTAAATCCATGATTGCCGGAATTTTATCGATTATTCCGCTCAGCGGAGCCATTATAATTGTTTTTGGCTTGATGGGATATCTCGGAATCAGCCTGGATATGGCGACAGTTATGCTGTCAAGTATCATGATTGGAGTGGGTATCGATTACTCAATCCATTTTCTGTACCGGTTTCGATTAGAAATTCAAAATGGGCAAAGTCTTGAAAGTGCAGTGCCCGAAACACTTCGTACCAGCGGAAAAGGAATTCTGTATAACGGTATATCGGTTATTATTGGATTTTCCGTTTTATTGGTTTCGGGATTTCTGCCGATCTATTTTTTCGGGTTTCTAATTGTGTTTTCAATAATGGCATGTCTGTTAGGAGCGCTGACTGTCATGCCTTCCATATTATTAATGATCAAACCGGCATTTATTTACGGTAAAAAGAGGAGTCCGCATGAAAACCTGGACGGATAAAAAAATCGCTTTAGCTCTATTGCTGCCTTCGGTGATGATCGTAGTGTACTGGATTATCAAGGGCTTAATAAAACTCTATAACTGGTTTATATCATTACCGGATTACAGCTCCGCCTGGTGGGGCTCGCTGGGGAGTTTTTGCATTAACAATCTGAGTATTATCATTGTCGTTTATTTGATTATATGTCTTCAGGTTGCAGGTGTTGCCGAGTTTCGATTTAAAAAGAATTTTTTGAAAGCCTTTATATTTGGAATTCTAATGACTCCTCCGATTATGTTGATTACCTGGGGGAAAAAACAGTCAATTGTGGAAACCGATTTACAGAATGGTGGATAATGAATAAACGTGAGATTAAACCCTTGAAATCCTGGATTGACTTTGTGATGTCCTATCCGAGGACAATAATTGGGTTCTGTATATTAATAACTGTTTTAATGGGATGGAACATCCCGAATATTGTTTTGGATCCTGATATAAAATCTATGTTGCCGCAGGATCAGGAAATAATCCGTTCCATTAATGAATTGGAAAATATTTTTGGAGGGTCGGAATTAGTAATATTATCATTGAAATCCGAAGATATATTCAGTGAAGCCACGTTAACTAAAATACAGGAATTATGTGGTGAGATTGAGGACCTTGATGTAGTTGATAAGGTCATGTCACTGACAAATTCGTTTGAAATTAAAGGCACCCGGGACGGATTTGAGGTTCGGGATTTTATCGAAGAATTTCCTGAGACTGAAGCAGAGAGAGAAATTCTCCGTCAAAAGGTAATAGATAATGATTTATTATACGGAAATATTGTTTCGGAAGATTTTCAGCGCACGTCAATCATCGCGGTGCTGTCACTCGGAGATGGAGATAGCAGGGACGAAGAAATTTATCAGACTTTTACTAACCTGAAACAAAAATATGAGGGACCTGAGGAGATTCATCTGGCTGGTTTGCCATTGACCAGACGGGAGATTGTTAAAACGATGCAATCTGATATGAAAGCACTGTTTCCTTACGGAATTGCTTTAATGATATTTCTGTTGATTTTCTGTTTTCGCAGTTGGGTAGGCGCTTTTTTACCCTTTGCTGTTGTTATAATGAGCATCATTAATACTCTCGGTTTCATGGCTTTATTCCATATGAAGTACACATTTATTACAATGCTGATGCCGGTGATGTTGATTGCCATTGCCAATGATTACAGCATTCATATTATCTCGCACTATTTTGAGGAATATAAAAAACGAAAGGAAAAGAATAAAGCTGACATTATAAAAACCACTTTGCTGCATTTGAAAACACCCGTATTTTTGGCTGGTATAACAACTATGGTTGGGTTTTTAAGCTTGCAATCTCATGTTCTGCCGCCTGCACGGCAACTCGGACTGTTATCATCTTTTGGTATCGCGTTGGCGTTTATTCTGAGTATTACATTTGTTCCCGCAGCGCTGAAATTGCTGGATTATCCGATGGTATTGAAGCAAAATAGGAATTTCGGGAGAATGAACGCATTTCTATCGCGTTGGGGTAACTTTTTTATCAGACATCGCAAGAAATATTTAATTGCATGCGCTCTCGTTATTATTATTATCGCTACCGGAATTCCAAAGATAATCGTAGATACGAATCCCATGCACTATTATAAAAAGACTTCGGAAATCCGGATCAGTAACGACATTATTGATCGCTATTTCGGCGGTTCGGCACAATTAAGCATTCTTGCAAAAGGAGATATCAAAGACCCTGAATTTCTGCACCGGATGGAGAGATTGACTGATTACCTGGAAAAGGACCCGACTGTTACCCGTACTGTCTCCATTGTGGATCAATTAAAGAAGATGAACAGAGCCTTTCATGGAGACAGTTTAGAGTACGAAGTAATACCTGAAACGCGGGAAGCTGTGGCACAATATCTATTACTCTTCTCTATTTCCGGAGATGAAGAGGACTTAAGTCAATTTGTGGATTACGATTACGAACAAGCCCAGATACTTGCCCGTGTCAATGAAACCAGTTCCATGTCAATGCGTAAATTATTACAGGATACCCGGAAATATGTCCGTGATGATCTGGGCGACGAAAATTTTCCGGCGATTACCGGCATTGTAGCGGTTATTGGAGAGCTTGTGGATATGGTGGTTCGCGGTCAGATGCGAAGCCTGATCCTTTCCATCGTTCTTGTGAGCCTGATTAGTGCATTTATTTTCCGGTCAGTAATCGGCGGAATTTTATCAATTATTCCCTTAAGCGGCGCCGTGATCATTGTTTTCGGGCTGATGGGTTATGTCGGGATCGAACTGAATATCGCAACGGCAATGCTTTCAAGCATTATGATCGGAGTGGGAATTGACTATACAATCCATTTTCTGT
>JAUVYH010000153.1 GCA_030603165.1 Fidelibacterota bacterium | reverse complement strand
GCCACCTTCCAAATTATCCTTAAAAAACTGGGCATATTCAGGTACAATTATGACAACATCACCATTTTGCAGTTGGTCAACTATTTCGGATAATTCATATCTCAGCCCGATCCCGGCATGCAATCCCATATTTATTACCGGTAACCCAATTTCCTTTTCTATATGATCACTGTCAAAATTGAAAATCGTGTTTGAACCGCCAACAATGATGATTCTTGGCGAAGGGGTTCCGGATAAAAGGTCATGTTTATCAATACTTGCCATCAGGTAATGATTTTCATCATGGACGGGAAGACAGAGTACGATCAGCAGACTGATGAAAACCAGTGAAATAAACAGCAGCAATTTTTTACTAAGCCTGATTATCATCTTAACCCGTTAAAATTGAAAATAGATAAATGCATTGGAATAATCATACGCGCCAAACAGTAAGATCGTCATTATCAGAAAATAATAAATTGCCCAGCGAATCATAAACGGCTGTTGTCCAAGCAACTTGCGGATTCCATGTTTTCGCTGAACTACGTGAATAAATTCCATTACGGCGATTGCACCGATGACAAACATTAATTCGGGAGTTCCAAAACCGGAAATTGTATTCAACGCAGACATATTCAGCCCGGAAAACAGATGCGAAATAATGTAAAATGCTTCGTGAAGTGAATTTGCCCTGAAGAAAATCCAGGAAAACAGTACCAGGTGAAAGGTTATCAAAACACGGAGCGCTTTTCGAATCATTTCAAAACGAATCGGTGTAACCGCATCAAATAATGCAGTTCGATATTTCTGTGTCCACGTGGAAAACAGAAGATAAAACCCGTGTAACGATCCCCAGATGACAAACGTCCAGTTAGCCCCGTGCCATAATCCGCTAATTATAAACACGATATAGATATTGAGATACCACCGCCACTTTTTGACTCGATTACCGCCAAGCGCAATATACAGATAATCCCGGAACCAGCTGGACAGCGAAATATGCCAGCGCTTCCAGAACTCCGAGATCGATTTGGAAAAATAGGGACGGTTAAAATTCAACATGAGACGATAGCCCATTACCTGCGCCGCTCCAATGGCAATATCGGAATAACCTGAAAAGTCACAATATATTTGAAATGCAAAAAAGTAGGTTGCCAGAATCAATGGAAATCCGCTGTAGTCCGTCGGATTATTATAAACCTGGTTGACAAGTATTGCCAGCCGATCTGCAATTACGACCTTTTTGAAAAATCCCCATGCCATTAACAGTAATCCGTCCTTGACCCGCTGGTAATCAAACTCCATTTTCTCATATAACTGCGGCAATAACCGGGTCGAGCGCTCAATCGGACCGGCAACCAGTTGCGGAAAGAATGATACATATAATGCAAAGATACCGAGATGGGGCTCCGGCTTGCGTTTGCCTCTGTAAACATCAATAGTATAGCTAAGAGTCTGAAACGTGTAAAAACTGATCCCGACCGGCAATAAGACTTTTAGCGACGGAACTTTATACATAATATTGAAATGCTGGAAAATCTGGTGAAAGGATTCACTGAAGAAATTGAAGTATTTGAAAGTAAACAGGAGTCCGAGATTTATTAACAGGCTGAGAACAAGATAAACTTTACGTTCTGCTTTTACAGTCGTCTTGCCCATTTTTAAACCGGCAATATAGTCGATCAATGTAGAAACCAGAATAAGAATCAAATACTCCGCCTTCCAGCACATATAGAAATAGTAGCTGGCGAGCAGTAGCAATATCCAGCGATATTTATAAGGTATGGTAAAATAGAAAATTACAACAATTGGAAAAAATATCAGAAACTGTAGAGAATTGAATAACATACTCTAAATTTTTAATATTGTTTAAACGATCAATTTTCGCCGTTCAGCTGATTTATGATTATTTCAGCGACATCCGGAATGGATTGTTCTTCCGAAATAGTTATCCATATCGCATCCAGCTGATTCCGAAACCAGGTCAGTTGGCGCTTGGCATAACGACGAGTATTGCGCTTGATATTTTCCACCATCTCATCAAAACTGCATTTCTTATCGAAATAAACAAGCATTTCCCGATAACCTAAGGTTTGTAATGAGTCCATATCTCCACGCAAGCCCGATCGCAGAAATCGTTTAACTTCATCTTCCAACCCGTCAGCGATCATTTGATCCACACGCTCATTAATCCGTTCATATAATTTATCACGCTCCATTGTCAGCACAAATATCCGGTACGGAAACGGTGGATTGGTTTCCTGTGTTTTGTAATGCTCGCTAGGCGGTTTTCCGGTGATCTCGTAAATTTCCAGCGCACGGGTAATGCGCTTAATATCGTTTATATGAGTCTTGATCGCTAAATCCGGGTCAATATCCACCAGGCGATTGTACAGCGTCGCGGAGCCTTTTTCTTTCAGCTCCGACTTAATTTTTTGGCGAACAGTTGCATCGGTTACGCTCTCCTGGAAGATTCCCTGTACTACCGTTTTGACATACATTCCGCTGCCGCCCACAAAAACCGGCAATTTCCCGCGGGACAGAATTTCATGCACTGTTTTCAATGCTAATTCACGGTAGCCGCCGGCGCTGATCTGCTCGGTAAGCTCAAGAATATCGATCAAATGATGCGGAATTTCCTGCTGCTGCCGAAGCGTCGGTTTGGCGGTGCCTGCATCCAGCCCCTTATACACCTGCCGCGAATCGATAGAAATTATCTCGCCGTCAAGACGCCTGGCAAGTTCAATTGCCGTCGCTGTCTTTCCGACGGCTGTGGGACCAACGATAAAGGGAATTTCTTGAATTGATCTATCAGATAGCGTCCTGGTACTCACAATAAACAGCTACGTCCTCTCAAACCGTTTATCCAGTTCCTTCAGACTCAGATTGATAATGATCGGACGTCCGTGGGGACAAAAATAGGGATTTTGAGTGGCAAAAAGATTATCCACCAGGTTTCTCATCTCTTCTTCAGTCAATTTATCGCCGGATTTGACTGCCGCCTTGCATGAATAGGACGCCGCTACTTTTGACTGGATGCTGGTGTCCTTGGCGCCGAATTCCTGATAATGATCGATGATTTCCTTGATAATTGTGGATTCATTTCCCCAGGTCATTCCCGCCGGAACGGCTTCAACCGCTATTGTGTTCTTGCCAAATTCTTTCACGCTAAAACCAATTTTCTCAAGAAACGGCAACACTTCTAATAGCATTGAAAAATCGGTCACTGATAATTCCACGATTTGAGGAAATAACAGCTGCTGACCTTTCCAGGGCTGCTCCGACATGGCTTTTATCGCATTATCGTAGAGAATCCGTTCGTGGGCGACATGCTGATCGATTATCACCAGACCTGATTTGATCTGAGCGATGATATATTTATTATGAACCTGGTATAGAGGAACATCCGGACGATATACGACTTCCGGCTCCGGCACACCGTTCTCGATAAACCGTTTTGCCCGCTGCGTCCACTGCCCTTCCGGTCTGCGCCGTGTAAAATGAAGGGACATCTCGGTTTGAGATTGGAGTTGTTCAATCTCAGGACTGACACGATCTTCATTAAAATCTTCAGGAATATCCGGCTGTTCGGAGTGTTCTGTCACAGGCTCTTTTCG
Source organism: Fidelibacterota bacterium (assembly GCA_030603165.1). Taxonomy (GTDB): domain Bacteria; phylum Fidelibacterota; class UBA2242; order UBA2242; family UBA2242; genus UBA9312. The sequence goes on along the minus strand of JAUVYH010000153.1, from coordinate 4,365 downwards.
GCTGGTTTCTTTACGATGAGAAATCGGGGTTGATGAGTAATAGTGTTCCGGTGTGAAACGTTTGAGATCCGGAATCACATTCATAATTTCCTTAAGTCCGGCTTTGACACTTTCCTCTAAAAAACGATAAACCTCGTTTTGCTCTCTGAATTTCACTTCCATTTTTGTCGGATGAACATTCACATCAACCGCCACCGGATCCAGTTGAAGATAAAGGCAATAAAACGGATATTCGCCTCTTGACACCAGTTTTGAATATGCCGAACTAATCGCGTGGTTCATCAGGCGATCGGTAACAAAACGCTTATTGACATAAAAATATTGGTCGCCTCGCCGAGCCCGGACAAGATTCAGGTTCCCGATATATCCCGATACAGACATTTCCCGTATTGTGTTTTCGACCCGGATCAAATTGTCCGCATAGTCACTGGAATGAAGGTTACAAATCCGGTCTTTCAATTCCTCTGACCGCAACCGGTACACCTCATGATCATTATGAATAAGACTGAAATGGATTTGCGGATGTATCATGGAAAATCTGCGAATGACGTCAACTATATGGCGAAATTCAACATCCCGGCTTTTTAGAAACTTGCGCCTTGCCGGAATATTATAGAACAGGTTTCTTATTGAAATATTTGTTCCCGGTTTAGGCGCTACCGGTTTGATATCACGGAAATTTCCGCCTTCGATCCGCAATTCATAACCGACATCGGCGTCTTTTTCGGTAGTAACCGCATCCACAATGGAAACAGCGGCAATACTCGCAAGGGCTTCCCCCCTGAATCCCAGGGTCCGGATAGCCATCAGGTCTTCAACGGTATGGATTTTACTTGTCGCATAGCGCTCAAAAGCCAGTAACAGGTCGTCCTTTCCCATTCCTTCACCGTTATCGGCTACCCGGCAGAGTGTTTTACCTCCATTCCTGATGACGATAGTAATCTCTGTAGCGCCGGCGTCCAGGCTGTTTTCAACCAGTTCCTTGATGATCGAAGCAGGGCGCTGGACGACTTCACCGGCGGCGATTTTATTAGTCAACTGATCAGAGAGTATTTTAATTTTTGACATATAATGTATTCCAGCGCCTGTCAGTTCATATCGGCTATTTTCTTATCGACCCGGTTCATTATCCGTCTGACCATTCTCTGACCGGCTTGTTTTAACTCAACCACGTTTTTCCTCATTGCACCGTTAAATTCCTGGTCGTCGATGCCGGACAGGTTAATGAGAACATTTAGCCCGGCGCCTTTGATTGCCGTATCAGCCGATAATGCCGCCACGCCGGTATCGCTGATTGAATTAACATTCCCGTATTTTGATACGACTTCGGTCAGTTCCAATACCTTTACACAGGTTTCCATTACCTGTAAGGGAACATTCGCCGCATTCCTGGTAGCCTCCTGTATCGCAGCCTGCCGTCTGGCTTTATTCTCAGTGGTTTTTTTCGGTAAGCGGAAACACGCCATTACTTCATTAAACGCCGCCGTATCCAGATCGACAAATCTCAGCAGTTCGTCCTTTAATTCCTGAGAACTTGCCGCAACATCATTCATTTTTTTATTGTGGCGTTCATATCCCTTTTTACCATGGGTCAGGTTTGCGACCATAGCGGTCAGACTGGCAGCCATTACCCCGGAGAGAGCCGCCACGCTGCCGCCGCCCGGCGCGGGGGAATCCGTGGATAATTCATCGGCAAACCCACGGGCTGTCATTTCCACCAGCGAATCTTTAAATTCTTTGAACTGATACTCAATGATTTTCCTGGCAGGTTCAAAAGGCGATACGTCGTTCAAACCGAGCGACTGAACTGCGGTGCGAATTAATGCTTCTTCTGGAACGCCCTTGGAACGTCCCTGGGCATTGAGAAAATATTTTCCCGCCATGATTATGGCTTCTTTCGGAATCAATCCGACGACTTCGGAACCGGTCACACGCAGCCCTTTTTTATTAGCGAGCCGCCGGATTTCCTCAAATACAACATGAGGCGGAGTGACTTTATAATCGGTCAGGTTAATGGACACCTGCGCCATCTTGTACTCATCGATGTACCAGCCAACCGCTTTAGTATATTGCAATAAACCCGGAACACGCAGCGCCACGCCATTTTCATCACGGACAATGTTACCTTTTTTATCCCGTTTTAAACGACCTTTTTCACGGATGGTAAGAGCAATATCGGTGGCTAATTTGCGATCGCTTGTATTCAGGTTGACATTGTAGGCAATCAGAAATTCCCTGACGCCCATCACCGTCGCGCCGGATTTGGCGTTAAATTCAGCCCTGCCGTAATCGGGTTTCCAATCCGAATCTTTCAGTTTTTCCTGCAACCCTTCGTACTCGCCGGCGCGAATATTTGCAAGATTTTCCCTGTCCGGTTTCTGGGCTGATTTTTCATACAAATAGACCGGAATATTCAATTCATCGGCTACTTTCTTTGCCAATTCATGCGAGAGTTGAACACACTCCTCTTCGGTGATGCCTGATATTGGAACAAGCGGACATACATCGGTTGCACCCAGCCGGGCATGTGCCCCGCTATGCTTCCGCATATCAATTACTTCGGCTGCTTTTGCAATTCCGGCAAAGGCTCCTTTTAGAACACCTTGCTTTGTTCCGATAAATGTAACTACCGTACGATTAGTATCGGCGCCGGGGTCAACATCCAACAGTTTTACGCCGTCAACAGCTTCTATTGCATCAGTGATTGCTTTAATAACATTCAGGTCGCGCCCCTCGCTAAAATTCGGGATGCATTCAATTATTTCAGGCATAAACACTCCTCGTTATCTGACACCGTTCAAATACAACATTATTCCAACGATTACGATTAATATAAAAATCAGCCACCACAATGGTTTTGTCATTTTCTTGGGATTCTTATGTAAACGTTGAAAGTGGATCCGTTTACTGTCACGATCAGAGCGTTGAGCCCTGATCGAAAATCCTCTTTTTTTGTATCTGACCATTACACTCATCCTACAAATAATCTTGCAAAGAAATTTACAAAAGGATAGATAAAAGCGCCAAGAATAGAAATCCGTGTGATCATTCCAAACAGGATCAATCCCATTAAAACAAACGGGCCATACTGCTCGAGATACTGATAGATGTGTTCATATCGATAAGGTAATAAACCATATAAAATCTTCGAACCATCCAAAGGCGGCACCGGTAAAAGATTAAAAATCGCCAGCGCCAGGTTAATCTGTAAACTAAAATTTACCATGTTATAAACCGGCTTCAGGATATTAGCCGGAAGAAAATTGAAAGTCCCGGCATAAATCGACCTCAACAGCAACCCGCTAAGAAATGCCAATAGCATATTCGCCGCAGGACCCGCGACCGAGACGAGCAGCATGTCTCTTTTTGGTTGACTGAAATAGCGCGGGTTTACCGGCACCGGTTTCGCCCAGCCAAAGCGCACCAGGAATATCATGATCGTTCCAAAGGGATCCAGATGCGCAAGCGGGTTCATGGTTAACCGCCCTGCTAATTTGGCGGTAGGATCGCCCAATCGATAAGCCACCCAGCCGTGCATGAATTCGTGGAAGGTCAGCGCCAGAAGAATCGGGGGAGCCAGTAATATAATAACCTGTAAGTTCATTGCCACCTCGGATGAAAAATAAATTCTGTGAAATTAACGAAACTTGATAAAAAATATATTTCAAATGTCATAACATAATTTATTGAAAAATAATTTATAAAGAGACTGTTACAATAAAAACAGAAAAGAACAAAGTTTTCAACATTTTTAAGGAAATCAGACCTAAGCAGTTCAACCCTTTCAGGGTTGGGAGATTTTTGAGTTTGTTCTTTGGTCAACAGGTTACACCTATTGTTATTTATGTTTAACCCTTGCAGGGTTTAGAGGAATGGAAGTAAGTCAAACAATCCCGGAGGGATTGAACATGAATAACATCAGACGAAGTCTGGTGAAAAAAAGAACCCCACCACCACCAAGCAAAACACCGGAGGCGTTTAACCTGATAAGCATAAAATCACTTCTGGGGAAATCAGACGTATGTAGTTCAACCCTTTCAGGATTGAGGATTTATAGGTTGTTTCTTGGTCAACAGGTTACACCAATTGTTATTCATATTTAACCCTTTCGGGTTCAGAGAAATGGAAATAAGCAAAAATCCCGAAGGGATTGAATGTGAATAACATCAGACGAAGTCTGGTGAAAAAAAGAACCACACCACCACCAAGCAAAACACCGGAGGTGTTTAACTTGATTGTATAGGAATTTTCATTTTTTACTGTTTGGAACGATTTAGGAAGGAAGAGTTAATGATTGAAAAATAATAGTGAAATATTTATGTTATGATGAATGAAAATGGAAAAACAAGAGAGGCGGGATTGGAA
>JAUVYH010000007.1 GCA_030603165.1 Fidelibacterota bacterium | reverse complement strand
TTGCTCTTGTATGTATTTCCTGACTATAGATTCGGTGGTTCCCTCTCCTACTGTACCTATATATCCTCCATCGCTCCAGTACTCTCCTCCCCATAATTGTTTCCTCAATGCTGGATATTCTGAAAACATCTGCCGTGCACTTATGCTTTTGATAACCTGCATTATTCTTGAAGGGGCCCACTTTGGCGCGGCTCCTACAAAAACATGTACATGGTCTCCATCTGTTCCTATCTCATCAAACTCAAACCAATACCTCTCTCCTATCTCTTGCAATATGATTCTTAAACTGTCTATATAATCTTTCTGCCGGAGCAGTAATTTCCGATATTTCAAACACATCACCATGTGATAACGAATTTGATAAGAACAATGACTTGCAAACTTTAATTCCATATTGGAAAGTTACAGCCTTGCTCTAAATTTGGCAAATTCATCCCAATCGCTGCAAGCAGCGGGGTATTCTTTGCCTTTTCAGATAAAAATAAAGATAAAAAGGGAAGGTATAAATTTTTGATTTATTTTGTACATTTCAATATCTATATTTTATTAATTCTTAGAGGCTTAAAGGTATGTCCGGCAAGATTTATGAATTAAACAGGATAGAACCTTTTGACCGGATTTCACAATTAGAAAATAGATACCTGATTCGAGTGGAATACCCTTTTAATAATATCTGTTTTTATGCGTTAAAATGTCTTGTAAAAATACCTATATTTTGGTAAAATTACCCGTTGTGAAAATATTTTGAAAGGAGTACTAAAAAATGCAATTATCCGTCGATAAAAATATCCTCCTTACACACATTCAGAAAATATCAAAAGTTTCACCTACTCGATCGACTATGCCAATCTTAAATAGTATCCTTTTTGAGGTTAATGATAGTCATCTATCTCTCAGATCATCCGATATTGAAATTACAATGAATACAATACTGGATATCAACGAATCTGAAAATGGATCTGTTGCAATACCTACCAGGATTATTTTAGATATAGTTAATGAAGCCGAAGAAGGTGATATTAATATTACAGCAACTGAAGAAGGAAGTGTAATATTAAAATCCGGTAAAGGAATTTTTGAGATAATGGGGCGTCCGGGGGACGAATTTCCATCTGTCCCAAAAATAACTAATTTCAATAACATCGAAATAGAAAATACTATTTTGAGACGAATGATCCAAAAAACACTGGTTTCAGTCAGTAAAGATGAAATAAAACCAGCGCTTATGGGAGTTTTATTTCAGATTAAACACAATGAAATAAGTGCTGTATCAACCGATGGACACAGACTTGTATGTATAATCAGAAAAGACTGCAATAGCAATGAATTTGAAGGCGATGTAATAATTCCAACAAAATTTTTAAATTTATTATTGGGATATCTTGACAATGAAGGCGCCACATTGCTTTCGATTAGCGAAAACCATATAAAAGTTGAATTAGACTCTACGGTAATATATTCAAGGATTATTGATGAACATTTTCCGGATTTTATGAGCGTTATTCCAAAAGATAATGATAAAATAGTTATTACTGATGTAAATCATCTGCTTGCGACGTTAAGACGTGTAATTATTTTTTCAAATAAGACCACCCATCAGATATCTCTTTCTGTTAGTAAAGAACTATCAAAAATATCAACGATGAACCCGGAGTCAAGAACATCCGCCGATGAAGAATTGGAAGCTGAGTATAGTGGTGATGAAATGGTTATTGGTTATAACGCAGAATATTTCAAAGAAATTCTACGAAACATAGATACGGAAAAAGTGATATTAAAATTAAAATCCGCAATAAGCGCTTGTCTCGTTTTACCTGATCAGCAAGGTGAAAACGAAGAATTTACCATGCTTATAATGCCAATACGATTGAATGAATAATAGACACAGATTTTTTTCTTATCTGATATATTTAGATAAACCGAAAAAAGTTTACAATTTTTATGAAATTAAAAACGCTAAAACTGAATTATTTCAGAAATTATGACAATGGGTTTTTTGAATTTAATGATAATCTGAATATAATTTATGGTGATAACGGAACAGGCAAGACAACTCTGTTAGAAGCAATCCATTTTTTATCATTGACTAAAAGTTTCCGTGCCGGTAACGATACTGATGTTATTAAATATAAACAGGATTATTTCCAAATTTTTGGGCAATTTACCAATTCAAAGAAAACTGACATTTCTGTAAACTTAAACTATTCAAAATATGAGGGTAAAAAAGTTTTTCTGAACAAAAACGAATTAAAGAGAAAAACAGATATAATTGGCAAAATTCCGGTAATTATATTATCTCCCGGAACACAAAAAATCACGGATGGCGGTCCGTTAATCAGAAGAAATTTTATCGATCGTATTTTAGCACAGATTAATAAAGAATACCTTATAGCTTTAATGGAATATAAGAAGCGTATATATCAAAGAAATATTTTGCTTAATAAATATAGAGAACAAAAAATAAACAAATATGATAAATATATAGAGACGATTGACGAAATTTTAATAGATTATGCTTACATAATTCAAAGAAAAAGAAGTGAATGTATAGAGTCCTTTAACACTGTACTAAAAGAAGTTTTCCAAAAAATATCACATTTCAATATAGATGTTTCAGTAAAGATAAATCCAAATATTAATGTTGATTTGGAGGTTTTTAAAAACGTATTTAGAGAAAAGCTGGTAGATAAATTTGAAAAAGATATATTATTTGGGCGCACTGGAACCGGTCCCCATCTGGATCATATTTTGTTATTATTTGGTGACAGAGATATTCGTTTTACAGGATCTCATGGTGAACAAAAAATTCTTCTGGTTTCGCTGAAGATTTCAGAGGGTATTTATATTGAGAAGAACCTTAATGAGAAAGTTATATTCCTGCTGGATGATTTGTTTGCAATGTTAGATGTAACCCATTGTATGAATATACTGAAAGAGATTGGAAAACAAAACCAGACGCTTGTAACAACTACAGATATCACCGTTTTTAAAAAATACGGTTTTGATTTTAAAAAATATAATGCAAAGACATTTGGTTTACCGATAGGATTTTCATAGTGATGATACAGATCGGAACAGCAATTGAAAAAATGTTGAAAAAAATGGGCATTGAAACCCCGGTAAGACAGTGGGAAGCCGTCTCCCTCTGGGAAAGTGTTGTAGGAGAAACTATTGCCAACCATACCCGCGCAGACAAAGTGGCGTATGGAAAATTGTATATTTCTGTAGATTCACCAACATGGAGGAATGAATTATTGTTCCACAGAAAAGAATTATTAGAGAAGATAAATAAAGAATTAAAAAACGCAAAAATTAAGGAGATTATACTACGATAGGAAAAATTAAATTTGCAGAATCAGCTGAATATAGCGCTGAGAAAATCACAGTTCTCAAGGGGCTGGAAGCAGTTCGCAAAAGACCGGCAATGTATATTGGCGACACAGGTAAAAGAGGCTTACACCACCTTGCTTTTGAGGTTGTTGATAATGCAATAGACGAAGCTCTCGCCGGTTTTTGTGATAAAATAATTGTCACAATTCACAAAGATAACTCTGTTAGCGTATTTGATAACGGTAGAGGCATACCGGTAGATATTCATAAAACTGAAAAGAAACCGGCGCTCGAAGTTGTAATGACAATATTGCACGCCGGAGGTAAGTTTGACAAGGGAACATATAAAGTTTCCGGGGGGCTGCACGGTGTTGGCGTGTCGGTTGTAAACGCTCTGTCGGAATGGTTGCATGCGGAAGTGTACAGGGAAGGTAAGATTTATACACAGTCTTATAAAAGAGGTATTCCATCCTCAAAAGTTATTGAAAAAGGAAAGACCCGTAAAAGAGGAACCTTGATACGGTTTAAACCCGACGAAGATGTTTTTAAAAAGGCTCTATGGGAATATGATATTCTTGAACATCGTATGCGGGAACTTGCATTTCTGAATAAAAATCTTGAAGTAATTATTAAAGATGAACGCGACGATAACGAACAACGATTTCTCTATAAAGGCGGATTATCCGAATTTGTAAAGTACCTGGACGAGACAAGACCTTCAATTATTGGCAAGCCCATAAATATTGAGAAAGAGATAGATGACGTTCCCGTTGAAATAGCGCTGCAATATAATTCGTCGTATTCAGATAATATTTTTACGTTTGTAAATAACATTAATACAGTGGAGGGCGGAACGCATCTTGTAGGATTCAAGACGGCTGTCACCAGAACGCTGAATAACTATGCACAGAAAAACAAACTCTTTAAGAAAGACAACTTTACTTTTTCAGGAGAAGATGTCAGAGAGGGACTAACTGCTGTAGTTAATATAAAAGTTCCTGAACCACAATTTGAAGGGCAAACCAAAACAAAACTGGGAAATTCCGAGATAAAAGGAATTGTAGATTCAGTTGTCAGCGAGGGACTTTCCGAATATCTGGAACAGCATCCTTCCGAAGGAAAAAAAATCATTGAAAAGTGCCTGAATGCGGCGCGATCCAGAGACGCTGCAAAAAAGGCAAGAGAATTAACCAGACGCAAAAGCGCCCTGGAGATAGGAAACCTGCCCGGAAAGTTATCCGACTGTTCTGTTAAAGATCCCAGTCTGTGTGAACTTTATATTGTTGAGGGCGACTCGGCTGGCGGAAGCGCTAAACAGGGACGAGATCGAAAATACCAGGCAATTTTACCGATTCGAGGAAAAATTATAAATGTTGAAAAAGCACGGATCGACAAGGTGCTTGGCAACAATGAAATACGGACTATTATTACCGCAGTTGGAACCGGTTTTGGCGAAGATGAATTTAACATTGAAAAATTGCGCTACAGTAAAATCATCATTATGACTGACGCCGATGTTGACGGAAGCCACATCCGAACACTGTTATTAACTTTCTTTTATCGTTACCTGCCCCGGCTGGCGGAAGAGGGACACATATATATAGCACAACCGCCGCTTTATAAGGTTTATGCCGGTCGAAAAGAATATTATGCTTATGACGAAGACGAGCGGGAAATACTAATAAAACGTTTTAAGAAAGAAGGCAAAACAAAAATTGACGTGCAGAGATACAAGGGTTTGGGAGAGATGAATCCGGAACAGTTATGGTCAACGACCATGAATCCGGAAACCAGAACGCTTGTAAAAATTTCTATTGAAGACGCCTCCCAGGCAGATAAAACGTTTTCAACCCTGATGGGCGGCGATGTGGAGCCCCGGCGAAATTTTATTCAGAAAAATGCGAAATACGTAAGAAATTTGGATGTTTAAACAATGAATAAACAAGTAAATATAGAGTTTCAAAGAAATAAGATTATTACGGTAAATATCGACGAAGAGATGCGGGATTCTTATCTTGACTATTCCATGTCGGTTATTGTTTCACGAGCTCTTCCGGATGTCAGAGACGGTTTAAAGCCGGTTCACCGCCGGATTCTTTATGGCATGTCTGAACTTGGTCTGCCATATAACCGACCAACTAAAAAATGTGCGCGTATCGTCGGAGAAGTTATGGGTAAATATCACCATCACGGCGATGCTGCGGTTTACGATTCTCTTGTTCGTATGGCGCAGGAATTTTCCCTTCGATATCCACTGGTTGACGGGCAAGGCAACTTTGGTTCAATAGACGGAGATAATGCTGCCGCAATGCGATATACCGAAGCAAGAATGAGCCGAATTTCCAGCGAGTTAATGAAAGACATCGATAAAGAGACGGTCAGATTCACCCCAAATTTCGATGATTCTTTAAAAGAACCCACCGTGCTTCCAACGGCTGTTCCCCTGTTATTGGTCAACGGCGCCAGCGGTATCGCTGTCGGTATGGCGACAAACATTCCGCCCCATAACTTAACGGAAGTAGCTAACGCCATAATTTATCTTGTCGAAAATCCCGAAGCGACGCTACAGGACCTGATGGAAATTGTAACGGGTCCCGATTTTCCGACCGGGGCGATGATCCTTGGCGGAGAAGGCATTAAAAGCGCTTATGAAACAGGCAAGGGTATAATCAAAATTCGCGCGCAGGCATTTGTGGAAACAGCTAAGGTTGGTAACGACAGTATTATTATTACTGAAATTCCTTATCAGGTCAATAAAGCCCGGCTGATAGAAAAAATAGCGGATCTTGTCCGGGATAAAATTGTGGAGGGGATTTCCGATATACGTGACGAGTCCGACAAGGACGGTATTCGGGTTGTAATTGAATTAAAAAGAGACGTTATCCCGGAAGTAATCTTGAATCAACTCTATCGCCACACCCAACTTCAGGACAGCTTTGGAATAAATATGCTGGCCTTGGTTGACGGTATTCCGCGGCAGCTTTCACTAAAAGAAATATTAAGTCACTACATCGATTTTCGCCACGAAATAATAATTAAACGGACTCAATATAATCTCACCGCTGCCGAGGAAAAAGCACATATACTGGAAGGGTTAAAAATAGCCCTGGACAACATTGACGAGGTCATCGCGATAATAAAAAGCTCCTCATCTCCGGCTGATGCGAAAATAAATTTGATTGATCGTTTTAAATTCTCTGAGCGCCAGACCCAAGCTATTTTGGAGATGCGTTTACAAAAACTGACTGGACTCGAGGTCGATAAAATCGTTGAGGAGTATAAAGAGACGCTAAAATTAATCGCGCGATTGAAAGAAATTTTAGAGAGCAAGCTCCTTAGAATGCAAATATTAAAGGATGAGATTTCTGAGGTACGCGATAAGTATGGCGATGAACGCAGAACTGTAATTATGGACGATGACGGGGAATTTTCAATTGAAGATATGATTGCCGATGAAGACATGGTGATCACAATTACAAACAACGGGTTTATAAAACGATTTCCGGTTGATATTTCACGCAGGCAGAATCGCGGTGGTCGCGGTTCTATGGGCGCACAAACAAAAGACGAAGACTTTGTTCGCAATTTATTTATTGCCAGCACGCATAATTACATGATGTTTTTTACTAATCGCGGAAAATGTTATTGGCTAAAGGTTCATGAAATACCCCGCGGGAGCAAAACATCCAGGGGCAGGGCGATCGTTAATTTGATAGAAACGCAGCCGGGAGAACAGGTGCGCGCCGTCCTAAGCGTGAAAGAATTTGACGACGAGCACTTTATTGTAATGGTGACAAAAAAAGGCACAATAAAGAAAACAACCCTTTCGGCATTTGGGAATCCGCGACGCACCGGTATTCGCGCAATTAATGTGGGAGAAGATGATGATCTGATAGATGTTCGCCTGACCGACGGTGATCAGGACATTATATTAGGAACAGCTTACGGCAAATCAATTCGTTTCAGAGAATCCAATGTAAGATCCATGGGTAGAACCGCCGCTGGCGTTAAGGGTATAAAACTTCCGGGCAAAGATAATATTGTCGTTGGAATGGTAATTGTCAAGCGCGAAGGCGGAACCCTTTTGGCAGTATCGGAAAATGGATACGGAAAACGAACAGATATCAAGGACTATCCGGTTATAAAGCGAGGCGGCGTTGGCGTCATCACCCTGAAAACATCTGCTCGTAACGGACGAATGGTTGCTCTCCGCGAGGTTGTTGATACCGACGACCTCATGATTATTACCGAGCAAGGCGTGCTGATCAGATTACCCGTGGCAACAATACGAACTATCAGCCGAAACACCCAGGGCGTCCGGTTAATACGATTAGACGGGGGCGATTCCATATCGTCCGTGAGACGAATTCTGGAATCAAACAATGATAGAGAAGAAGATGACGACCAGACCATCCTGCTGATTGATGAAGAGAAAGCAGGACAAAACACAAATTAACCATGTAATGCATTTTATTGACCACAGAAAGAGACCGATTTCTGAAAACCTGAGCAAGGTTAAAGAAAGAATAAACAGTACAGCTGTAAGCTCCGGTCGGGATCCTCGCGATATCACCCTGATTGTTATTAGTAAAACCAGGTCCGCCGAGATTGTGAACATGGCAATCGAATGTGGCGTCAGACATTTCGGTGAAAATAAAATCCAGGAAGCTGTTCCCAAAATTAATGATCTAAATAAGCAGCATTCAGGTTTAACATGGCACATGGTCGGTCATCTGCAGAGCAATAAAGCGAAGATTGCTGTTTTGAATTTCGATATGATTCAGTCGGTCGATTCGATTAAATTAGCAAGAAAGATTTCCGGTATTGCCCAACAATTGCAAAAAAATGTCGATATACTTATCGAAGTAAATATTTCTGGGGAAGAATCTAAATATGGTATAAATCCTGATGATGTCGAGCACATAAATGGTGAAATAGCTTCGCTGCCCAATATCAATGTTCGAGGCTTAATGACGATTGGACCGCTCACTTCAGATATTGTCGATATCCGGAATGCATTCAGAAGAATGAGGAAGATTTTTGAAGATATGCAGAACAGCGAAAATGATGGTTTTAACATTCTATCAATGGGTATGACAGATGACTATGAAATTGCGATTCAGGAAGGTTCGACGATGATTCGGTTGGGACGCGCAATTTTTGGTCCCCGAAATTAAACAAAATGTGGCATAGAACATGATTCACGAAAAAGATATTTTGGAAAGAAAATTTAACAAAGCTCTCCGCGGTTATGATAAAGTGGAAGTGAGATATTTTCTGGAAATGCTTGCCGAAGAATTTGGCAAGCTGGAAAGCCGTATTAAAGAGTTGGAGCCAATCGAAAAGCAATTGAAGCAAATGGATATAAAGTCTCCGGAAAATATTATTAAAGACGCGGAAGAGCGCGCCCGGAAAATAGTTTATGACGCAGAAAAACTCGCTTCAGACGTGTTAGATGCAACAAAACATAAAAAGGAATCTGAAAAAGAAGAGATTGTAAAGCTTCAACACCGTAAAAACCGGTTAATTCAGACACTGAACGACGCCATTCGTAAACAGGCGGATTTACTGTGTTTCTTAAAAGGCGATACAGAAGACGGCACACCAGACCCGGATAATGACGAGTCTGATTGGCAGAAAAAATAATCGGGATGTCGCTTACACATAGAGAGATTATAAAGCAATTAAAGGAATGTAATTTCCCCGACGCGCCTATTGCTATTATCTCGTCAGTTCCCCTTTCATTAAAAATAACTTCTTTCTACTCAGATAAAAACATTCAAGCCGGAATTATAAGCGGCGCAAAAGAGCCGGTAAGTATTTGGCAAATAAAAAACAATACCGTGGATATATGGCGTGAAATTACCAGAACAGCAGCGGCGCTGGGTGCACAGAAAATATTATTTATTGGTAAAGGTTTTATGCCTTCCGGTCAAGACGGCTCTCAAGTACATATAATCACAGATCATATAAATGTATCCGGTAAAAATCCGCTGATCGGCCCGAACAATGAGGATTTTGGCACGAGATTTCCTGATATGACCGGTCTATATGACGCTGAATTAAATTCGATAATTAAATCTTGTTCAGGCGATGCAGGGCTATTGTGCCGGGAATCGATATGTTTGATACCAAAAAACGCTCTGAAATTGTCTAAGCTTGAGAAACAAATAATTGATCTTAGAAATAATATTGTTGTCTCAGAAGATGTTTTTGACGGAGCAATAACCGCCAAACATATGTCTCTGCATTCAACAGGGTTTCTTGTCGATAAAACGCTATCCAAGCAGAATTTTAATAAATTGCTTAAAAATATTCTGCACAGGATTTAATCCGGCGCAGAATTGCGAGCCTGCCGGCATAAAGAGTAATTAAACCTTTTAGCCTGATTAATTCACGCTGTTAAAGTCTTCCAACATATCAGTACCGCGAAGCTCCGCTTCGCAAACTCCAGTTTTTCGCGCGGTTAAAGAGTACCGAACCGGAGGTTCGGGGTACATCGGGTACATTGAGGCGGGGTGGAGCGGTTATAGTTGCAATACTTCTTCATTTACCCAGTAATATCCCCAATCTTCATACTTTTCAACTAATCCTGCTTTAACCGGATTATTCAGAATATAACGAATAACGTTATAAAATTCATTCTCATCTCTAATGTAGTGATCATAATAACCGCGATGCCAGAATTGCCCATTTCTTTTTAAAATTTTATTCGATTCAATAGCAGTGAAACTTTTATGATTCTTCATAATACCTGCTATTGAATAGGGTTTGTCTTTAGTTTTAAGAAGCGGTTTAATTAAAATATGAACATGGTTCGGCATTATGCAATAGCAAATCAGATTATATTCTTTATCGTGCTTGAAAAACAGACTGTTTTTTATAATGTCAGCAATCTGAGAATTATTTAGCCATTTTGGTGATTTTGTGAATTTAGCAATGAAATTATCAGTAATGTCAAACTGTATTTTATTGAAATTGTTGATTTTTTCTTTTCGATCTTCTTTTGGAATATGCTTAAGAGATTTAAAAAATTCTTCTTTTTTTCTTTTTAAGTTTTCATAAAAGCTTTTGGGATACTCAAATTTTATGGAATAGGTAACAAACAGAACCGCGTCAACCGGCTGAATGTGAGGTAGATATCTTTTGTAGTAAAAACGGTAATCGAATATGTCGGTGTTTTTCATTTTGTTCTATTTCATATGTACCGCGAAGCTCCGCTTCGCAACCTCAGTTTATCGCACTGTTAAAGAGTTCCGAACCGAAGGTTCGGGGTACATTACAAGTTTCTGAACAAGCGATTTTTTCTAATAACCCTATTTAGCCTTCTCTATTTTCAGTTCTTTTCTCAGGGAGAAGTGGGCTTTTGCATTCGACACAGCGAATAATAGATATCCCGTTTTGCATCGTACCATCTGGCAACAATAATAGAGTTTTTGAGAGTTATATCATAAGACTGTCGCAAGATTTTAGATTCTATTGTAAATCTATCATCTCTTTTAACAGCATGAATCGATTCTGCTTCGATTTCTATATTTTTCCCCAGATCAAAACGCGCATACTCATCGGCGTCTTTCCACGCCCTGACCCAGGAAGAGTATTTTCCAACCAGTCCAATGCCATAGACAAAATCCTTCGATCCGGGCAGTTCTTTCGTCCAATTGGGTCGAGATCCCCAAGATTTTCCTCCGGTTGACCTTACTGAAAATCGATCGCTGGATGGATGAGATAATAAAACAAAGTAACCGTCTTCCGTAGATAATGAATCAAGTACTTTATAATCCTGCATAATCCGGCTCAGAATTGATTCCTCGTAAAACTGCTCAAAAGTAGGATTTAAAAGTCTTAACCTTCCATCTGCAAATTCTTCCACTTCAAATATCAGGCGTATCTGCTCCTGCTTAGCCATAATTATCAGGGCGTGATTAATTGCTGCCTGTCTGGCGAGATTTTTGTCCTGGTATTTTCCACAATACCCTACAGATAACATTATCCCGGCAGGGGATTTTGGTATTTCCTCAAACCACGCAGGGATTAACGTCTGGCATAAAGCCTCTGAAAGCTCCCCTATAGGGAAATGTCCACAAAATTGAAACAAAACTATTGCAAGAATTACAATACTTGTTCTTTTCATATTGATGCTTTCAAAACGCGGTTAGTTTAAATATGAATCTGGAAATGAATAGGCTGCTCAGCGAAAGCCAAACCCGTTTAGCCCAGATATATATCGGGACAGAAACGGGTTTGCTCAAGTCTCAGTTGCCGGACAGGCTTAAGAATTTTATTGTTAATCCTCTACAGCTTCCAATTTCCCGATTTCTTTCTCAAGATCATCAAAGCTCAGATTAGCTTTAGCCTCATTATAAAGAGACTTCTGTTTTTTAGCCTGGTTCAGTGTTTCCCGAATTAATGAATTCAAGTTGTATTCCGCCAGGGAATACGCATGAAATGTGGCGCCCTTGGTTTTCATTTCCCGTTTGGTAATACGACAACCGCTAAGTACCGTATTAGCCACTTGCTTGCTAACAGACGATGTAAATTCAATCGCTTCAGCATCATCTCCCATTCCACTTTGCTGCATGAAGTTTTTCAACATGTTGGAGACTTTCACCTCAATAGCCCGTGCGATTCCGTCTCTTGCACGAGAATCGGCGGCTTCCTTTGCAAGAGCCATACTCATCTTGGCGGCGTCGCCGGCTTCATAGATTACATCTTCTGCTTGTGGAGAATTCAGATACCACTCAGGAATATCCTGCATCTTAGCTTTCGGCGGACCTCCGCAATCTACAAGCATCAATGCCAATGGAATCAACATTGCTAAGGTTAGAACTTTCTTCATAACTCCTCTCCTTTTGTTTTAATTTCTCTTTCATTCGTAATATACACTTTTTATCTATTATCTGCACTTTGTAAAAAGGCGGCAAATTTTGATTTTGATACATTTATGTTGTTACACGCTTTTTCAAAAGCCGATTCTTTTGAACCAATGGCAAGACCCTTACCTTTTGCGGATACCGACGCTAATTGTTTATTCGAATCGGTATTAATGAGGGTTAGCTGGATTTCAACTTCGACGAAATATTGTTTACCGGCTGGAGTGCTAATGACCTTTTCGTTGGTTATGGACGTTTTGCCGGCTATGATCATATTTGCCGATTGGTCGGTTTGAAAACCATTCTCATTTATCCAGGCGCTTACACGCTCTGCTAAATTTTGATGCGGTTCACCGGAAGAGTTTACAATGCGGACCGAGAATGCGATATCGATAGTTAAAACATCATAGACAATAGATGTTTGTATTTTAGACAGATCAGCTCTGAACATTTCGGGTAGATTGCTGAGCCCGAGAGTAAAGATCACAGACCCCCGCTGTGAAGAAGCTCCTGTTGGTGTAGCTAAAACACTGACCTTTATTTTCCCGTCTTCTCCGGAACCCAGCCTGGAAAGGGTTTCGCCGTTGGCATATTTGATAATTACCGGATACCACTTGATGCCGATCTCCGATCCGCCATCGTCCACAAAAAATACTTTTGCAATAACAGGCTCTTTTAAAGATGTCCCGATAGGCGCAGACTGGTTATTGCCGCTTATGATTTTTATATCAATTCCCGAGAGCACCGACCGGATTTCAGAGAGAATGTCAGCGGCTGAAACAGTATTGGCTCCGCCGTAATTTCTGCCGGTCAATGCAGTATATAGCCCCCGCTTTACATAAAATTCCGGAATGATGTTTTGAGCGGAAATGTAGCTGTCGAGAGCGTTGAAAATGTTTCCATTACCGGCTAATTTTCTGGCGTTCTGTATATATTTTTCGGTTTCGGCGACTGTATTATCCATTTCCTGTTCAATTCCGGCAAGATAGTTTTGCTTATTCAATATTGCGAGGATGTAATATTTGCCCTTTATGAATTTGGTTTCTTTAATTTCAATTCCGGCAATAGTTTCAGAAACGGCGGACTTGGTTTTTGAGATGATTTCCGAACTAAATTTAGTCCGATCCCCCGTGCTGATTTCCTGTTCAATCGTTTCCAACTCTGATTCGATCTTTACCTGAATTTGTTTGGCGACGTCTGCTCTGGCAAGCTCGATCGCTTCGGTCTTGCCCTTGGATATTCCTACGCCAAGCAGGTATTTTGATGATGGATATTTTTTATGACTGTTTGTCGTTGCCCATTTAGGCACCTGTGCGAATGTAAGTATATTTATGCTGATAAATAAAAGAGTAATTATCCGGATGTTTCTCCGCACGCCCGCCTCCTATTCTTCTTCTATGGATAATAAAATTAATTTTCTGGAAATTGAAATCCTTTTGACCATACCGGAACCGCGATAGGAACGTTTTATCGCGCGATATATATCCGTGGCGGTTGAATACTGTTCCGGCTTCACCCAGAGCAATACGTCATATGTATAATCGGCAATGGTGTTTTCTTTGAGAGTCGATGCGATGTCCTTGAAAACATCGCTCAATGAAAATATTATTTCCTCAGCCTGGTCGGCGTCGAAAGAGCTACCGACGCTAACAATTATTTTATACTGAATTCCCTGTTTGATATCAGATTTCCAGTAATTTGTGATTCTACTCAGGACATTATTAATCGCATCGTTCATTGCCTCTTCGATTAATACCGGGTTTGGCGCAACTCGTTCATGGCTATAGCCGGTTTCGGTTCCCAGCAGTCGCCCGGTGGTTGTTTCATAAGCACGGCAGCCGACAATGGCTTTCTTCACCAGGGACGATCCGATGTTTCGTGATTCAACAGAAATATTATAGGAAATATAAACATCACTGCCAATGGAAAGCGCCAGAAGATAACTGTAATCTTCGGCTGCTCCGCCCAGGGCATATTGAGTAGCTGTTAATTCCTGCAACACCTGTTGCTGTTCGGGAACAATCACCGTGTATTTTTTCGCGGTCAGATAGGATTCAATAACTTCGGCGCTCTTCTTAATGTCCGGATCTGTTTTGAGTAACTCCAGCGGGGCAATATCTCCGGTTGTCTCCGGGATTACCATAATTGTAGGCATGCCGACTGATTCAGAGATCGATGCTGATTTTGTGATGATAGAACGTTTTACCAGTTCTGCTTCGAGCAGGCTTTTATTTATCTTGAAGGTTTTTTCCACTTTCAGCATTTTGCCGCCATCTACCTTGAGGCGTTTGTCGTAATAGTCGGCTTCCCAGGAAATATACTGGCGAACATTGTCCATTTTGAAAAAATCTTCCTGGATTTTTTCAAATGCTTGTTTTTCATTGTCGGTCTGTAAAAGCGGATCGCTTCCTCCGAAGAGAACAAACCAGACGGCTGTCTTTTTAGCGTCATTGTTGGCGCTTTTATCAAGCGTCTTTGCTTTTGGTTTCCAGTGTTTTTTGTCAATACCAAAACCGGTTGCGCGAATCATGACTTCTGAAGGAGAGGTGCTTTCCAGCTGGGTTGCTATTCGTGACCGCGGGAGATTCGTTGCAGAGATAATCGATGTAATTAAAATTGTTATAAGAAATGTATGCCTAAATAGTCTCATCATTAATGTCCTATAAGTTTTTCAATTGGTTTTGTACAACCGCGGCTGGATTAAACGGTAAAGTGGGTGGCGAAAAGTGTATGTAAAATCCGAATGTAGGTCCAATGCTATAAATTTTAGGCGCCGCCCAGCCTGACATATTTTCCATATCGACTTCTTTTTCATCATATTTTACTGTCCACCAATCAATGGGCGGGAACACATTAAAACCAGCGAACATCCCGATATTCCAATCAATATTGACGGCATACTCAAGACCAAGATTTACTCGCAGCCCGACTGTTTTATTAGATATAGTAATCGTTTCACCATCATAATCATCACCGCTTTTATAGTCCCAGATACTAAGAGTCTGCACGCCAAACAATCCTTCACCATGTACGGCAAAAGGACCAAGATAGAATTTTTTTAAATATCCGACATGACCGTAATAAATACCAGCAACCCAGCTCTCTGTAGGAATCAAATCAAGAGGTGTCCAGTCCTTGTTCCAGAAAGCAAAGTTGAAAATGCTGCTTTTTACCGGAACAAGCCCGGCGGAACCTCCGAACACTAAAAAGCTCTGACGTTTTTTTGTAAGCGATGCAATATTCCAGTGCAGGTCTATATCAAAACCTATAGCTCCGCCTTGATAGTCATCGAAATAAATAACAAATCCTTTCTCGCCGTTAAATACTATGCCTTCATCTATATTCATCGTAAACCATCTTGGTTTTATTGCAATGTCAATTCCAAGTCTCGGGTGTTCCACAACCATCATTCCTTTTGCCCAATCGCCCTTTTTGATAGCGATGGCCTGCGAAAGTTGTCCCGGGGTACTCCGGTTGTCTAAAACTGTGCTCACGCGCACAAATCCGGACTTTTGGAAGCGGATTTTACCATTTGATTTTTCGATCCATTCGCCAACAAAGAACGGGTCGTCAAGTTTAATTCCCTCTGCCTTTCCCAGCGGAAACCAGATTTTACGTCTTTGAATATTGGCGATGGGGGCTTTCAATTTGAACATATCCAGTTCGCGGGTTTTAATTTCCAGGTTCATCGCCAGTGTATGGGCAGCATTCCGGAATGCGTATTCATCGGCGCTGACCCTTTCACTGTCAATAGAATACTTTTCTTCTGAATCAGCACCCGACATCCCTTCGGATGATATTTTGGCGAACTTCTCAACATGAGGTTTCTCTCCGGCGATAATATGATACCAGAGTAAACCACCGCCAATATGTACGCTGACCTTTTCTTTATCGCTATCTTTCTTCACACGATATTTATCGATAAAGGGAATATACAAATAAGATGAATTCATCACCTGTTCCAATTGCTGAGCCGTTATTCCGATCTCTTTTGCTTTTAAGGCAATAAATGAATTGCGTTGGGTTTCGCTGATAAGCGATTGCGCCCGCATTTCCTTGTTGATGTCCAGGATTTTAATAATTTCGGGTATAATCGTTTTATTTATCAGGGATTCTATATCATCCGCCGAAACAAAGTTGCGTTGAGAAAGCCGCTTTCTAAAAGCGCTATGGGTGTTTTCCGGGAGAGGGTTATAATCAAATCGTGCGATTCGTATGCCGGTGTGAATAGCATCCAGCAGGTAGTTCTGTTGGGAAGAAGGTAGTTTGAAATCCTTTGTTGACAGAAGAGCGTTTACATACGAAATGGATTTTCTGGTGTACTTTCCGGGCGCCTGGGCAAAGCTCATATTGGAGCCTACACAGAGGGCGGCTATCGCGGCGGCAAGGTAGAAAATCGTTTTGAAGCGTCTGTTTTTCATATTACTTTGCTGGTCATTATTGTTCATGGGTAGCATTAATTATGAGTAAATGAAATTTCGATGCATTGATGTTAGATGTCAATCATTTTCTTTATGATGTCGGAAACAATATTAATATTGACATTATGTGATATAGAGCATAAAATTGAGTGAAATTCAAAAAGGTTCACAATCGTGAATATAAAAAAACTTTTCCAGATATTGTTCGCAATCTTATTATTTTTCCAGGTTATTCTGCTGGACGGACAGACAATATCAATCAATGAGGTAATGTTTGACGCTAAGGGACCAGATTCTTATGATGAATTCATAGAATTATTTAATTACGGTGAAACAGATATATCCTTAGAAGGAGCACTTCTAATTATAAATGGTTCTATAAAAAATATCATTGGAAAGTATATCTACTCTGACCTTACATTTTCCCCAAATTCTTATGCTCTTATTCTTGATAACGAATCTCATACTTACGATGATTTTATTCCGGACGGGACTTTATTAATTACAATCACGAGTAGCTCTTTCGGACTATTAAACACTGAGCTCAACAATCTATTTCTTATTTCAGAATCCGGAGATACTCTCAGTTCTGCAATTACAACTCCTGATCAGGATGCAGGTTATTCGGAAGAAAAAATTGATATATTTGGCTCTGACGGACTTGCCAACTGGGGAAACGCAGTTTGTTTATACGGTACGCCGGGGTATGAAAACAGTATCGCCATGAAAGATTTTGATTTGGCGATTGCGGAAATTGCCCGGCGAGACGAAACTTCTCAGCTAAACCCCGGATGCACGGTAGAATTTTCAATTAAGATCAAGAATTTAGGGCGAGAGACTATTTCCAATGCTGAAATTCAGTTTGGTGACGACCTGAACCGTGACACGATACTTCAAAATACCGAAGTCGTATCAGTAGATATTATAACTGTATCGCCAGGCGACTCGGTTGTTCTGTATCCAAGTTTGGTCGAAGTTAAATCCGGGAAACACACGCTATTGGGCATAATTACAGCAGAGGACGATAATCCGGAAAACAACACGGGTTTATTTGATTTTCAAGTAACCTATCATTCCGGCAGCGTTGTTATCAACGAATTTATGTATGCACCAAAAAGCGATTTTGGCGGTGAGTGGATTGAATTGCTGAATATTTCGAATGACACTGTAAATCTTGCGAATTGGCAGATTTGCGATAATTCATCCCGGGTTGAGATAACAACAACAGACATAATGATCCCGCCTGCGGAATATGTGCTTCTATCCTCTAATGAATCTATAACGGATTATTGGGATCTGGGCGGAATATATGTTCATTGTGAAGAATCTCTGCCGACGTTGAACAACACTGAAGATTCAATCGTAGTCAGAGATTTATGCGGCCAGGTGATCGATTCACTGAAATATTCAACTAATTGGGGTTATCAACAAGGCGTATCGCTTGAGCGGATCGATCCTTATCTGGGCGGCGACACGTCTGAAAACTGGGCATTATGCCAAAATCTTGTTGGCGGTACACCGGGATACAAAAATAGTGTGGCCATAAAGGATTATGATCTGGCTGTCAGCGGTGTCGGACTGCTGGACGGGGCCGCGAATCCGCGAGCCGGCGGAACGGCAGATCTGTATGTAACGATTAAAAATTTAGGTCGTGAAATAATTAATAATGCCGAATTCTATTTGGGCGTCGATAACAACCGGGATTCGCTTTTACAACAAAACGAAGTGTTGTACGTAGATATATTGACGGTTGAGCCGGGAGATTCTGTAGTAATATATCCAAGTATTCTCGATGTCCATTCGGGTAAAAATCTGATAATCGGCTCGATTGTATCGGAGGACGACGACCCGGGAAACAACACGTTTTTATTCGATATTAAAGTTCCCTACCGCGCCGGTTGTATTGTTATTAATGAATTCATGTATGTGCCGAAATCGGACCACGGCGGCGAGTGGATTGAATTGCTGAATGTTTCGCAAGATACAGTCAATATGATACATTGGACAATCTCGGACAATTCAAAACAGGTTGTTATTACAGATGAAGATATCCTCATTCCTCCGGAGACCTATATTGTTTTATCGTCAGATTCAACTTTGTTGGATTATTGGAATGTAGGCGGGATTTATATTCAATGCACAAGCTCAATTCCAACATTAAATAACACCAGCGATTCCATTGTCGTAAGAGATTTGTGTGGAAAACCAATAGACGCGCTGGAGTATTCGAGCACCTGGGGATATCAGCAGGGAGTTGCCCTGGAAAGAATCAACCCGTATATAGATGGAAACAACTCAGACAACTGGGCGCTCTCAAATGATCAGTCG
This sequence comes from Fidelibacterota bacterium, assembly GCA_030603165.1. Taxonomy (GTDB): domain Bacteria; phylum Fidelibacterota; class UBA2242; order UBA2242; family UBA2242; genus UBA9312. The sequence goes on along the minus strand of JAUVYH010000007.1, from coordinate 19,008 downwards.
GGCGGGACGCCGGGTACGCGTAATAGCCGAATGATAAAAGACATTGACCTTGAAATGGACTATATAGAGACGCAACCACAGTGTGTTATACACGGTGAACCGGTACAGATGAATTACGGTATAAAAAATACCGGCATGAATACCGTTTATCAATATTCTATTCGCTTCACGGTTGTATCGCAAGCGGCGATGTTGGATTCTCATATTGTTTTTGAATCAACAATAGACGTATTGGATTCTCTTGAATCTGGAAGCACATACACCGGATCCCAAATAATTGAAACGCCAAACGGCGGCGCTTATCAGCTCTTTGCATCTGTTATTTGTCAGGGAGACGAACTTCCCGAAAACGACCTGGATAGTTGTCTGTTTGCCGTTGGCTGTCCGGAGAATGCAATTGTTATAAATGAATTTATGTATGTGCCAAAATCGGATTGGGGCGGCGAGTGGATTGAATTGCTGAATGTTTCGCAAGATACAATTAACATGATACACTGGACGATCGCGGACAATTCAAACCGGGTTGTTATTACAAACAAAGATATTCTTATTCCTCCGGAGACATATATTGTTTTGTCTTCGGATTCGACATTACTGGATTATTGGAACGTGGGCGGAGTTTATATTCAATGTACGAACTCAATTCCAACGTTAAATAACACCAGCGATTCCATTGTCATTAGGGATTTGTGCGGGAAAAGAATAGACGCGCTGGAATATTCAAGTACATGGGGATATCAGCAGGGAGTTACCCTGGAAAGAATCAATCCATATATAGATGGAGACAATTCGGATAATTGGGCGCTCTCGAATAATCAGACGGGCGGAACACCGGGTATGAGCAATAGTTGGATGATAAAAAATAACGATCTTGAAATGGAATACATAGAAACGCAGCCGCAGTGCGCTATGTACGGCGAACCGGTACAGATGAATTACGGTGTAAAAAATACCGGCATGAATACCGTTTATCAATATTCTGTTCGCTTCACGGTTGTATCGCAAGCGGCGATGTTGGATTCTAATATTGTTTTTGAATCAACAATAGACGTATTGGATTCTCTTGAATCTGGAAACACATACACCGGATCCCAAATAATTGAAACAATAAGCGGCGGCGCTTATCAGTTATTTGCATCTGTTATTTGTCAACCGGACGAACTCACTGAAAACGACCTGGATAGTTGTCTGTTTGCCGTTGGATATCCTGAAAATTCAATTGTTATTAATGAAATAATGTACACACCGGAAACAGGCGAGACAGAATGGTTTGAATTGTTCAATCCGTCTTCTTATCCGGTAGATTTAAACAAGTGGAATTACCGGGATGCGAATGGTAAATGGCGCATATTATCAGCGCAACCGTTATTTATTGAGCCGCAGGAATTTATTGTTGTTGCGGACAAACAAGATTTTCTTCAGGCGTATCCGGATTTTTCGGGTATGCTGGTTGTTCCAGACGAGTTCCCCGTCATAAACAATTCTTCGGATTCGTTGTTTTTGTGTGACGCGATCAGCCACACGGTTGAGCAGATTTATTTTGAACAGAGCTGGGGCGGAGCTGCCGGGATAACAATTGAGCGAAAAGACCCAAACTCTCCGGCTTTGGGAGAAAATAATTGGGGCGGCTCTATTTCTACTTCGGGGGCGACGCCGGGAGCGATCAATTCAATCTTAAAATACCAACTCGATCTTTCCATAATTCCGGGCAGCTTTGTCTTTGTTGATTCAACGGTATCGCTGGTTATTTCTGCCGCTTTTCAGATTGAGATAAAAAATACGGGCTGCGAAGAATCAAAATCGTTTTCCCTTGAATTATTTCATGATCGTAATGAAGATTCTCATGCCGCCCCGGGCGAACTTGTCTGGAGCATTCACAGCGTGCCCCCACTGCTCCCGGATTCTGTGATTGTTATTGATGGAGTAGTCTTTTCCGAAAGATCCGGAAAGTGTTCCTATATTGCAATGGTGGCGATGAGCGGAGATGAGCAGATAGCTGATAATGTCGCCCATACAAATTTGTTAGTCGCCTATCCGGTTCGCTCGTTAATATTGAATGAGTTTTTAGTATATCCCACATCGGAACAGACAGAATTTGTCGAATTTGTTAACGTGGGGAGCGCCGACATTAACTTATATAAATGGAGCCTTTCCAACAAACGAAGCGCCGTTACATTGAAAGAAAACACAATAGTATCATCGGGAGAATACCTGGTACTGGTGAAAGACAGTGTCTATTTTGATTATTTTCCACCTTCAGATGCGGTGATTGTTGTGCCGCCAAAGTGGCCCGGGCTTAATAACACATCCGATAAAATTATTTTAAAAGATTTGACCGGCGCAACGATTGACTCTCTGGTGTATGACGACAGCTGGGGGCTGAAACAGGGCGTTTCTCTGGAAAAAACTCTTCCGGCAAATTCCAGCTTTTCACCGGATGGATGGTTTCTATCGACCGCCCCTAATGGAGCGACGCCGGGATTAGTTAATTCAGTAACACCGGCGACTCACGATCTTTCTTTGGATTCTGTTGTCGCAATTCCGGAAACAGGCAGTTACGAAACAGAATTTACAATTAGGTGTTGGTTTTCCAATGTTGGTCTAAACAACGTTCCTTCTGCGTCATTGATAATTTATGACGAAGATACCGGCGCCGGGCAACCAATAGCAACAGAAATATTAGGATCGATACAAACCGGATCTATGGACACTTTTGATGTTCAAATTGGTTCGTTAAAATCGGGGTTTCATCGTATAGTAACGGTGTTGAACAGTGATACAGATGTGAATCCATCAAACGATTCTCTTTTTATAACTCTGAAAGTGTCCTTCGATGAGGGGGCGTTGCTTCTGTCAGAGTTTATGGCAATCCCACTTGATATTGAAACCGGCAGCAATTCCATTTCTGAATATGTTGAAGTTTACAACCCCGGCTTGGACAATTTGCCGCTGAAAGGATGTGCGCTGTGTGACGAAAATATTGGAAGACCGGCGCAAAATATGGAGAAAAAGTCTGTGTCTGCCCAGGGCTATTTTATTTTTGCGGCAGATTCTACGATATTTAATTTTCCGGGCGCGCATCCGGAAAACACGTGTGTTATAAATACTTTTCCATCCTTGAATAATGTTGAAGACGGTGTCGTGCTTAAAGACCCTACCGGTAAAACGATAGATAGTTTGCGATATAATTCTGATTGGCTGATCTCTAATAACACATCGATGGAAAGAGTCTTTTATACGAATCCAAATTTTCGAAATAATTGGCGTCTGTCCACATCGCCCGACGGCGGAACCCCCGGACGGGTAAACAGCGTTGCCATTTCAAAGGAATGGAAAAAACCGGGAATTAAAGTAGAGCCAAATCCTTTTTCCCCCAATGGCGATGGTTTCGATGATGAGGTTGCAATATTGTTTCAACTTCCTTTTCCGAGCGCCATGGTTACAATGGAAATATATGATTTGATGGGGCGTCTGATTTATCAACCGGCGAAGAATTTGATGTCGTCTTCCGAAGGAGCCATCTACTGGGACGGTTCGAGTAAGCATGGCAATAAAGCCCGAATAGGTATGTATGTGGTTCGCTGCAGCGCCACAGATTCAATGAGCGATCGGACAGTGGGATATGTCACAACATTGGTGGTGGCGCGGTAAAAAAGCGAAATTGAGCTTGATTTTATTAAAAAATAGGCTTAAAGTAAATCGTGATTAAATATTTAACATAAAAAAGGTGAGGTGGTAGTATGACTACTAAGAAAAATATCATTGCGGTTTTTGTTGTTGTGGCAATTTCTATTTCCAGCGCTTTTGGATTTATCGGCATTGGACTGTATGGTCTTCAGGATATGGTAACAGTCGAAGGGCACCAATCCGATAAAGTAGAAGGTATCGTAAAAGTTCTAATGGATCGACAGGGCTTTGAAAACCCATACGGATTAGGCGGGTATATATACTTAGATTTTATACCATTTATCGATCTTGAAGCAGATGTTCAAGCCACATTTTCCAAATATACATTTAATTTTAAAAATTACACTAGCAGTGTTCTATTAGTAGAAACGGGAGATGTCGATTTTGCCCATGCTCGAATCTCTGGTTTTTTTACTGTACGGAAAAAACTTGCTGGACTCTCTTTACCTGTTTTAGGAGGTGTAAAATTGCATGCCGGCGGGGGACTAAATTTTCATAAATCGGTGCCATTTGCCTCTATTAATATGATGGAAGATTTATTAGGCGATGATCTATTTGATGCATTTGATGCTTCTTCAATGGGAGATAAGATTATTGATTATATTAAAGAGAATGCAGAAACGAATACAGGATTCCATGCACAAATTGGAGCTCAAATAAAAATATTAACCTTAGATACATTTATTTATTATAGATATGTGATCTCGAAAGATCTCTATCCTGATACAAATGGTTTTGGAACAATTAATATGAGAATAGGTCTCGGATTTTAATTAAATCATAAAATGGGAATATTAATAAAATTGGGGGTATACCATCATCCCTGGTTTTGATCTTTATTAATACTATACCATCATTTTCTATATCTAATTTTTCTTCAGAAATTATAAAACTTCGAGAGGATTTTTTATATTTTGACAGTATTTTTATACTTAGATATTCGCAATGTTTTTAATCAAGGAAAGACGAATGGGTAAATGGACAGGAACGATCATCGGCGGCGGTATTGGCTGGGCGCTGCTTGGTCCTCTGGGTGCGATTTTTGGTGCATATATTGGGAGCATGCTGTCGGAAGACTCTAAGCGAAGCGGATATTCGGGGGATTATATTCGTGGTGGCGCCTCACCTTATGGAGACACGCGGGCGGGTGATTTCGCGGTAGCTATGCTGTCCCTGTTTGCGTATGTCAGCAAATCGGACAAAACAGTCCGTTCTTCTGAAATACAATACGTGAAGAGCTTCCTTGTTGAAAAATTTGGCAAGCAGAACGCTCAGGATTTGCTTTATCTGTATAGAGAGATTCTGAAAAAGGATTACAATATACACGACGTCGCCAGGCAGATCGGCGAAAATATGGATTACTATTCACGCTTAGAACTTGTTCATGTGCTTTTTGGAATTGCAGGTGCGGACAGAGTGTTCCAAAAGGTAGAACTTCAAGCTATTCAGGAAATCTGTGTTGGCTTAGGTATTACGGCAAAAGATTATGAATCTATAAAGTCAATTTTTATTGGAAGTAATAACCAGGTATATAGCATACTGAATGTCCAACCCGAAGATGATATTGAAACGATTAAAAAGTCCTATAGGGGTCTGGCGGTAAAATATCATCCCGACAAAGTAGCGAGTCTCGGACCGGAAATTCAGCAACTGGCGGAAGAAAAATTTAAAGCCATTAATGACGCCTACCAAAATATCCGCAAAGAGCGCGGTTTTTGATCGTTGACAACCGGATCGGGCAAAAGTTCGTCTTTTATATTGATGAGAAATTTTTATACAAAACAAAAGAGGTGAGCAGGATGAAAAGAGGCACATTTTTTCTTTCGGGAACAATTATTCTGGTAATTACTCTCGGACTTCAAACGTTTGCCGACGAAGGCATGTTTCTCCCGGATAATATTCCCGGTGATTTGAATGGCTTTCAACTATCGCCGGAGGATATTTATAAGCCGGGTGGCGGCGGATTATCCGATGCTGTGATTATTATAAGTGGCGGCACCGGCTCTTTTGTATCGCCCAATGGTCTGGTTTTAACCAACCATCATGTGGCTTATGGCGCAATCCAGAAAAATTCCACACCGGAAAATAATTTTCTTGAAAACGGATTTTATGCCGGCAGTTATCAGAAAGAACTACCGGCGCCGGGATATGACGCTTATATCACTTTAAATTTTACAGATATTACCGACCGGGTTTTAGCTGCTGTGAACGATAAAGTGTCACCGGCGGAACGCTCGGAAGCCATTAGCAAAATTATTGCCCAAATTGAAAAGGAGCACGAGAATTTGGCAGAAGGTACGGAAGGACGCGTCGTTTCCATGCTGGACGGCTCGGCTTATTATCTGTTCACCTATATGAAATTCAAGGATATTCGACTTGTCTATGCGCCGCCCAGCTCGATTGGTAATTATGGGGGCGATATTGACAACTGGATGTGGCCGCGCCATACGGGCGATTTCTCTTTTATGCGGGTTTATACAGGACCGGATGGAATTCCGGCTGAATACAGCCCGGACAATATTCCCTTCAATTCAAAAACCTATTTAGCATTCTCGAAACAGGGCTTTGAGCGAGGCGACTTTGCCTTTATTTTAGGTTATCCGGGTAGGACCATGCGATATAGAACGTCCTATTCCGTTGACTGGAATCTGAACCGCTCATTGCCGTTCAGAATAAAAATATTCCGTGATATAATTGACGCCCTTGAAGCCGAAAGCAAGAACAATGCAGAACTCGCCATCAAATTTTCCTCTAAAATCAAGGGTTTGAACAATGCTCTAAAAAACAATCAGGGCATGGTTGAAGGATTAAAGAAATCCAATTTATTGGCGAGGAAAAAACAGGCGGAAAAGGAGTTCACCCGGTTTCTGAATAAAAACCAAAACTTAAAAAAAGAGTATGGCGATGTTCTGCCTTCCATTGAAAAGTTATACCGGGAACATGCAATCGGGTTTGAGACAGACAGCTACTTAAATTATCTCAGATTTGCATCCACCCTTTCGAATGCCATAACAATTCAAAAGTGGAGCGAAGAAAAAGAGAAACCCGACGCCGAAAGAGAGCCGGGTTATTTAGATTTTCAAATTCCCAATATGCGCAAAAGAATGGAATTAGGTTTTCAAAATTATCATGCGCCCACCGACGCTAAAGCCCTGAAGTACTTTCTGGTCAAGATGGCAAATTTACCGGATGGCCAACATCCTGAATTTCTCCGGGATATAATCGGAGGACGGAATATAAAGGATTATGAAAAAACGATCGGTGATTTTATTGAAGCGCTCTATGCCAACACTGGACTTGTAAAGAAAGCAGAATGTTTGAAAATGTTTGATCTTTCGTTGGCAGAGCTTGACGCGCTGGCGGATCCATTCATCGAATTTGCTAAAAAAGTAAATGCTGCTCTTAAAATCAATAAAAAGAAAAACGACAAATTTAACGGAACCATAACCGTCTTGCGACCGGGATATTTCAAGGCTTTAGTTGAATGGAAGGGCGGCGATATGTATCCCGACGCCAATCGCACTATTCGCTTTACTCATGGAACAATTAAGGGCTATTTTCCACGCGACGGCGTTTATTACAAGCATATCACGAGTTTAAGGGGCGTGATTGAAAAGAATACTGGCGAAGAGCCTTTTGATGTGCCGGAGAAATTAGTTAATCTGCACGCAAAACGTGATTTCGGTGGATATGTGGATAAAAAGCTGCGCGATATCCCCGTCGCTTTTCTGGCTACCGCCGACATCACCGGCGGCAATTCCGGCAGCCCGGTCATGAACGGCAAAGGAGAGATCATCGGGTGCGCTTTTGACGGCGATTATGAATCCATGACCAGCGACTGGCAATTTAATGATCGGTTGACGCGCACAATCAGCGTTGATTCCCGCTATATTCTTTTCGTACTCGATAAATATAGCAATGCCGAACAGCTATTAAAGGAGTTGACGATTAAGTAATATGGAGCAAAATTCGGACAGGATACTATTAAAGCTTAAGACCCGTTTTATAAAGCCGGAAATTGTGCACTTCCCGTTAATTGATTCAACGAATAGTTATTTGATGAACGCTCATTCTTACAAACCGGGAACAGTTGTGCTGGCGGATTATCAAACTGCCGGGAGAGGTCGGTTCGGCAGGAGCTGGATCAGTCCACCGGAAGAAGCGCTGCTGTTTTCAATATTGCTGACCGATTTAAATCAAGAGATTCCGCTCTATATCTACACGTTTTTAGCTGCGGTGGGCGTATATGATGGTTTAAATTCCCTGGTATCCGGGAAATTCAAATTATCCTTAAAATGGCCTAATGATATTCTTCTGAATAATAAGAAAGTGTGTGGCATCCTGGTTCAGAGCAAAACAAGCGGATCTGTATTATCCCGACTCGTCATCGGGATCGGGCTGAATGTCAATCAGCCGGAAGGGTTTTTCCGGGATGATCTGCAACACGCAGCATCATTGTATTCAACAACAGGAAAATGTTTTGACCGATTCCTTGTTTTGACAAATATTTTGCGTAATATTGACCAACAGTTGACTATATTGTATGAAAAGGGAGCAAAGATTATTTTTAACAAGTGGAAAAATGCCTGCGATTCAATCGGCAGACAGGTAGCGGTGGATGATGGAAAAAGGATCCACAAAGGAATTTTTGAGGATATTTCTGAAAACGGCGGGCTTGTGTTGAATACAGGTGCTAAAAAAGTCATTTTTCATGCCGCCGATGTAACTATTTTAAAAGGGAGACAGCAATGATATTAGTTGTTGATATTGGCAACACCAACACTGTAATAGGCATTTATCAAAAAGAGCGGCTTTTGGAAAGCTGGCGGATCGTCAGTTCCCATGCGCGGACAGTCGATGAATACTGGATGGTGGGAAAGCTGTTATGTAATGACGCCGGAATAAATACGGCGGACATTAAGGGCGTGATCATCGGATCTGTCGTTCCCGAGTTGACAACCAGTTTTGTGAAAATGAGCAGAAAATATTTTTCTCTGGAGCCGGTTGTTATCGGATATCAATTGAACCTGGGAATGAAGCTTCTGGTCAGAGAACCTAAACAAGTTGGCGCTGACCGAATCTGCAATGTAGTTGCCGGAAAACGCCTTTATACTCTTCCGCTGATAATTGTGGACCTTGGAACGGCTACGACTTTTGATGTAATTAATAAAAATGGCGACTATATTGGCGGCGCAATATCTCCGGGACTGATAACCGGCTCATTGGAATTGATTCGCAAGGCGTCCCAGCTGCATGAGATTGATTTAATCTATCCTGAAAATATTATTGGCAAAACCACTAAGGAGCACCTGCAAAGCGGAATTTTCGCCGGTCATATTGCCATGATTGAGGGGATTGTTGACCGGATAAAATCGGAACTCTCTGATGAGTCGGTCAAAGTAATTGCCACCGGTGGTTATTGCGAAGAGGTGGCGAAACACACAGACCGCATTGATATTGCAAATTTGGATTTGACTCTTGAGGGACTTCGTTTAATCTATGATTTAAATGCTTAAAGCAACGGGAAAGAGGAAATACAATTGGGGATCAGATTTTTTAGGGAAAAACAGAAATGAAATTTTCCCGTAACATCTATTTTTTTCTATACCGTAACAGGCGGTTCATTACCACCTGGACAATTATTATTCTGGCGGTTGTGCTGGGATTATACCTAAAAATCGACAAGGAAATAATTGCTGTTTCTGTTGTTATTTTTGGTATTATTGCCAATGCTTTTGCCGGTCTCGCCGGATTTATTGCACTGATACCATTTATCGGTCCGCTGATCATTAAGGTTTTATCCCTGCCAATATTCTGGTTGTTAAATGCTTTAGGATACTATATTTCGGTTATTGCGATTAAAAAAGGATATGGTCGGGATGTAGTAAGTTACAGAATGATCACGGTGATTTTTCTACTGGGTTTTGCGGTGGGATTTATTATTGCAAAATTAATTTGACGGTCGCCGGATATCCGCCGCCAGAATTTTATCGCCCTTCTCAATATTCAATACTACATCAATTCCCTCAACAACACGTCCAAAACGCGTATAGTTATAATCCAGGTGATATTGGGGAGTTGTCGTGATGAAAAATTGCGAACCCTCGGTATCATTTCCCGCATTTGCCATTCCGACTGAACCGACATCATATCCAACGGGAGATTTTTCCGTTAAAAGATGATAATTGGGACCGCCCCAGCCATCACCGCGGGGATCTCCTCCCTGCACCACAAAATTCGGGATTACCCGGTGAAAAATTAGCCCGTCGTAAAATCCCGAGTCGATCCGTTCCAGAAAAGCGGTGACAGTATAAGGGGCATAGAATCCATCGCACTCAATTACAAACGTTCCGCGGTTTGTAAGAATATCAACCCTGGGGCTAAGACCGTATTGATTTAATTTTGTCAACCTAGAATATACAAAAGTATCATTATAATCAGAGGGAGCGATAGCATTCTCCCCATAAATTTCGGTGAGTATATGGCGGCTTTTGTCGCGAATCTGTTTTTGTTTGCTGCTCAGTAAAGGTTTAAGATGGTCAACGGCGTCATCAGGGTGGATTTTTTCAATTGCCGTGAGCGCAGCCACACAAGCTTCTAAAAAAGCATATTGATTATGTTTTTTAAGACACTCGTATAAAAAGGGCGCTATATCCGTCATATTCAAATCCGTTTCGGATATTTTGTCTGCGGCGAGATATACCTGAACCGGATCATTGCCGGCTAAACCATCGATCAGAACTGTTTTGTACTCCTCGATTGTTATTGTGTTGTTGGCAATTAGAGAATCCAGCATATTGACAATCCCCAGGTATGCCGGAGTGGCAATTGTCTTTTTGCGATGTTTTGGAAGATTAAGCAGAAAATCGAAAGATTGCCTGTTGGGAGAATTTTTCAATCCGGCAATTTTATAGGGCAAAAGTGTTTCGTTAACCGGAAAAGAATCCGCCGGCGCTTGATTGCTTGAATCAAGAAAAGGCGTAGTAAATTGAACAATCGAGCCCCTGATATGTTCGGAAGAATTTTTAAACAGTTGTGTCAGCTTATTTATTAAATGTTGATTTAATACAATATTGTCCGGGGCGTTTTGCAGCGCAGCTGCAACGACATGGTTGTTTGAATCGTCTAACGCCTCCAACCATAAAGATTCCCTGTCTTGTAAACCGGGTATTGCCAAAACGCTTTCATAACGGATTCGCCAGTCAGGGTCGATTAACAGATCAGAATATATTTGGTCTTTTTTTGAAAATGTGATTGGTCGTAATACTTTGGCAACAGCTCGGCGAATTTCCGGATCGTGGTTTTTTGCTGCATCTATAAGCAACTTAGCATAAGGAGTGAGCAATTCGGAATTGCGGATTCTCTGAAGCGCAGCAGCTGCCATGTGTCTGTTATTTGCATTCTTGGAAGACAGGGATTCACAACAATATCCGACACATTCTGATTGAATAATATTTCTTGAGAAAAAATACACGTATGCTTTGAATAATGTCTCATCGGGTATATGGTCATGATACTGTTCGTCAAGCAATCGAAGTGTTGATATATCTCCAACCTGTCCGAGGGACAATACAATTTGTCGGCGGATATCGGGATCATATTCAGAAGCAAGTCTTTGGGTTAAGATATTGACAGATTCAGAGCACCGCAACTGACCAAGCGCAAACGCCGCGCCGAGACGCACGAGCGGGGAAGAATCTTCCGTCAATGGGACAAGCTCCGGAATAATTGTGCTGTCTCTACTGTTTGCAACCGCCAGACAAAGCCGGAATCGTTCACCGGGTTTTTGAAAACCGGAAAATTGTGTGATAAGTCGCTTGATCTGCCGATTATTTCCGGTTCGCAGAATGAGAAGATTTTGCTGTGAAAAGGGGCTTTTTGAACAGGAAAGAAAGGCAAGTATCCAAAAGAGAGTTGTTAAAATAAAAGGAGATTTTTTCAGAATAATTCATTCTCCCCAATACGATGATACATAGATTCCCGCACCGAGACCGCATTGTGGAATATTTCCGGCATAATCTGCATTGAGATAGTCAAAATATTCCGGGATGAGCCCGAAATTGACAAACGCCTGCCGTGTAATCCACATATGGAGCGCATCGGCTTTATCAAAGTTTGTCATGCGTTTATTAAGAATTGACAGAAGAATATCACCGAACACCCACTCGTGTTTACGTCGATTTATAGGGCTTATATAACGACGAAAGCCGTTATTCAGCGCGAGATGCTTTTCGAAAACAGAAAGAGTTCCTTTGCTAATAAAGTCCTGGGGAGTAAAGACCCAGATTAATGCCAGGGCGTTTACGGCGTCGAGCGCCATTTCTTTGCTCTCCATAAATGCTTGCAATACATTATATTCGTCATCATATAAATTTATTTCTATCTGCTGGCGGAGCGCTATTGCGGCGTTTTCATATTCTATGGCTTTGAGCTCGTCATTTACCATGCGAGCCAACCAGGCGGCGTCAACTAAACCCCGGTATGCAGTTACCGATGTAAATGTATAATGTTTGGGCGCACCTATGTTGAAAAATCCATTGTCTGCGCGGATCAAACCTGTGTCATCGATGCTGTTAATAATAATATCTGCGATTTCGGTGGAAATTTTTGGCCAATAATATTCCAGAAATTTTACATCGTTTGTAATTTCTACATATTGTTTAAGATTCCAGAGAACTACACCAAAGTTACCGAGGTAGAGCCGGGGTCCGAATTCTCCGGCGCTGTTAGCCTCTAATCCATTTCCAAAATAATGACCGGTTGTTATGCAGTAATTTTGTCCGACACCAATATCTTCTCCCGCCCATTGAATATGTTTATAGCTCCCGCAACGCCCGTTCATTATAAATTGTAGCGCCGATAGCGCTTCATCATGATGCCCGGAATTCAAAAAGGCGTCAATTGCGAACCCCATACTGACAGGCGCCGACATGATCTTTTTTTGAGGGGGGAAGGAATTAACGATTTGTCCCCTGGCGGGAAATCGCTCGCGGCATTGAGCCATTTTTAGAACAGCAATCGATTGTGAGTAAACTGATACTTCTTCTTTTGATATGTTTGGCGGTAAAATCGTTTTTTTATGCCAATTCTTCCACCAGTCAATTTCTTTGATAAGTGCAGTAAACCCGGGATGCTCATTTTTGTATTTACGCACTACCGTGTAGGACTTGGGATTCGGTATGTCACTGTAGTAACAGATGACGAAAAGCCATTTCCGTTTTTTATCCCGGAACGACCATTTGCCTACATTCAAATTCGGGTCCTTATCCGTGATTTCGAAATTCAGCGAAAAATTTTCTAAAGAATCTCCCTTTAGCACCGCATAAAAAATCCAGAAGGCGTTATCTTTGGAAAAGGGAGAAAAGGCATACTGATCCAGGGTAAATTCCTGCCCGTGTATTTTGTGATGAACGATTCCGGTCCCTTCAACATAACCGGCGGAAACTGTCGGTAAATCCTCAAGGGGAATTTCCCGGCGATTCTGAAACAATACGGTTCGGGCAGATGTCGCCACCGTGGGCGTCAAAGATGATTCATCAAATTGAGCATATAAATGGGGTCGGAAATCGCTAAACTCTCGTTTATCGACTTGATATGCGGCAATGGCGACACCGTTGCCGAAAGGCAACCGATATGTGGAGCGATGCGGTACATGACCTTTTTTCATAAGCGACGGTTCCGGAGGTGTGACAGATATTTTTACCGGACCGGAAAGGATGCCGCCATTTCCAGACTGATTATAAATCCTGATTGCGAGAAGGTTGTTCTGCCGTATTAAGCTTGTCGGTATTGCGTGATAAAGAGTTTCCGTTGAATCAATATTCCGGCTTGTATCACTTAAAAAAATTCCGTTGATATATGTCTGTTCGGTATCACGAACCTTACCGAGGTGGAGAAATAAGGTGTCATACGCAAAGTAGTTTGAATCGACACTAAAGTTAGTTCGATACCACGCCACACCATCATAGTTTGCAAATCCCTGGTTTTCCCACGAATCCGGCACTATGACGGGATACCAGACAGAATCATTGTAATCAACTTCAGCCCAGGTAGAGTCATCGCCGATATTAAACATCCATGTTCTCTCCAGAGGAATATCAGAGTAAGAGACCGATATAAGCAGGAGATTTACAAGAATAATGCCGACATATTTCATAATAGTAAAATTACATCAATTTACTTAAAAATTCAAAACTTGATTTTGATGGCTTCAAATCCTTTTTTCAACCGATAACAGATGACGTTTAATTTTTATACCGGCGCTAAAACCGGTTAAATGTCCGTCCTTGCCAATCACGCGGTGACAGGGAATCAGGAACGGAATGGGATTATTATGAAGCGCGCCGCCGACAGCGCGGGCGGCTTTTGGCTTACCGCACCAGTTGGCAATATCTCCATAGCTGACCACTGATCCGAATGGAATCAGCCAGGTCCAAAAGAGCGCCTGTAACATAAAACCGGATTTTACAAAGAAGACATTAATTGGTGGAATTTGAAATTCGGTTCCATGTTTTAAATAGGCGTCAATTTCACTGATAAGACATAATGAAAATCCGGGAGGGTCTTCAGATTGTGGATTTACTCCAGTCACTCTGATCTTTTGATCGATTTCATCACAACTAAACGATATGGCAAGAACAGCATCTTCTGAACATAACATATGGTATGGAATTGTAGAGTGACCCGATAATAAAAATATTGTCAATGGTTTTGGGAGCGTCATCGTGAATCCAGCCGTTTGTTTCTGTTCTGAAAGCAGTTTCCGACAGAGACCGCAATTCCTCCAATGCTGAAAATACAAGTTTTCTTGAGGGCGTTTCAACTGATGATTGACGATAGAATGTGCAATCGCCGTGTTAAAATGCTTGTTTGCGGTGACCTTTTCCATCATAATGATACAAAATACGAAAGGAAATCATAAAATAGAATGGTTTTTATTGCCATATTTATTTTAGCCTAAATTATTCATAGCCACTAAGACACCAAGACACAAAGTGATGTTTAATATAAAAATAAAGATAAAAAGGTAAGGTATAAATTTTGATTTACTTCGTATATTTCAACATCTACATTTTATTAATTCTTAGAGCCTTAGTGTCTTTTCCCGAAGGGATTCCTTCGGAAGTGGCAAGATTTATGAATTAAACAGGGTAAAACACTACTTTGATGTTTGTAATGATTATCTGACTTCTGTAGATTTATTAGAAAAATAAAGGGAGGTCCTTTAGTGAATAATCCAATGACCGCATACGACAAAGAAATTTTGAACTTCATAGAAGCAGGTAATTATGAACATGCGCTATGGGTTGCAGAAGAATCGTATGTGTTTTCGAAGACTTTTTTTGGGGACACTCATCTGGAAACTGCAAAAACACTCAATAATCTTGCCTGGATTTATGACCTGTTGCAACGATACGACGTGGCGGAAACATTTTACCTTCGGTCTGTCGGATTAAAGAAATCGATATATGGAAAATCTTCGGTAGAGCTGATACCAACTCTTGAGAATCTCGTATCGTTGTATTTATGTCAGGAAAAATTCCGTAAAGCCGAAAAAATATTGTGTGATCTGATTGAAATAGCCGAAAATAAAAAAGCACCATGGATTTTTCGGAAGGCGGTGTATTTATGCCAACTGGCAGACTTACATGAAAAACAAGGAAACAAAGCAAGGGCAGAAGATTTTTATTATAGATGCGCGGCGTTTATAGAGAGCGTTATGCCCTTTGATCATCCTAATCTTGGGCGGGTTTTTGCGAATATCGCCGATCATTATGCGCGTGTTGAAAAGTATCCGCGCGCTCAATTTTATTATCAAAGAGCATATAGTGTTTTAAATAAAAAACTAAGAAAAAGGCATCCTGACGTTCAGCATGTTATTTACGGAATGAATTTTATCCGATCTTATCTACCGGATTCGCAGACTGCCCGCGGTCAATGAAATAAGCGGAAGTGTCTTGGGGATATATGTATTTACTGTATTTTTTGGCTGGTTTTATTCTACTCTACTACGGAGCTGATTTCCTCGTTAGAGGAAGCTCTTCCATTGCAGCTTCTCTCGGTGTTAAAAAAATCGTTGTTGGTTTAACAATCGTTGCTTTAGGCACGTCGATGCCGGAGTTTGTCGTCAGCTTTTTTGCCGCCGTTAAAAAAGTGGACGGTATCAGCGTCGGAAATATAGTCGGCAGCAATCTGGCTAATATTCTGCTGGTGCTGGGTCTGTCATCGGTAATTCACCCAATTAAAGTAAAAAAAAGAATATTTTTACTTGAGCTTCCGGTTCTGCTGTTAATCACGTTGATGTTTGTATTATTCTGCATGGACGGCGCCCTGAAGGGTTATGAGGGCGCGCTTATGCTGGTCGTGTTTGTTGTGTATATGACCTTTATTATTGCTAACCGGAAGGTTCGTAATAGCGCAGATGTCGATCCGACGCCGATGGAAAAGGGACATATTATCAGAAATACATTCCTCACTGTATTGGGTTTGTTGGGACTCGTAATCGGAGGACAGCTGACGGTCAGGGGAGCTATCGGTCTTGCGCGAGCCGTGGGAATCTCGGAGCTGGTCATTGGATTGACGATCGTTGCCCTTGGCACATCTCTGCCGGAGCTGTTTACCAGCGTTGTGGCGGTGATTAAAAAAGAAGATGAAATTTCAATTGGCAATATCATTGGCAGTAACCTTTTTAATACGGCTTTTGTGCTGGGCATAGTACCAATGATTTATTCGTTAAAAATAGATGCACATGTGATCCGTCTTGAGAATGTTTTCATGTTGTGCATAACGGTTCTGTTTGCTGTCTTTCTTTTTATCGGGCGCCGTCTTTCGCGGCTCGAAGGAGTGTTTTTGTTACTGTTATATGTTTTATTTATCCTGAACCTTTGTTTTAATTTCATTTAACCTGAATTATTTATAGCCACGAAGGCACGAAGACACAAAATGATGTTTAATATAAAAATAAAGATAAAAAGGTAAGGTATAAATTTTGAGTTATTTCGTATATTTCAATATCTATATTTTATTAATTTTTAGAAGCCCTATTGTCTTTTCCCGAAGGGATTCGGAAGTGGCAAAATTTATGAATTAAAAAAGGTTAATTACATTTAGGACGATATGAAAATTGCCTTATATCAATTTGCTCCATTATGGGGAAACGTTTCGGGAAATTTGAAAAAAATTGAATCGACATTGTGCCGTCATACAAATATTGATTTGTGGATATTGCCGGAATTGTGTACGACGGGCTATCTGTTTAACTCAAAAACCGAGATCGGCTCTATCGCGGAATCGTTCCCGGGCGGTCAAACTGACTCCTGGCTGATGTCCATCACAAAACGCCTGAATACGTCTGTAGTAATGGGTGTTGCCGAAAAATGTAACAAAAATATTTATAACAGCGCTGTCATCTTTGATAATGGCGTTCACATTGGCACTTACCGTAAGATTCATCTATTTGATAATGAAAAACATCTCTTCGATCCAGGTAATGAAGCGCCTGCGGTTTTTACAGTTCGGGGTGTAAGGATCGGTGTTATGATATGTTTTGACTGGATCTTTCCGGAGGCTGCCCGGACACTGGCGCTGGATGGCGCCCAGCTGATAGCCCACCCGGCGAACCTGGTGTTGCCCTATTGTCCCGACGCAATGGTTACGAGGAGCATTGAAAACAGAATCTTTACGGCAACAGCAAACCGAATTGGGACGGAGAAATTATCGGGCAGACATCAATTAACATTTATCGGCAACAGCCAGGTGACTAATATCTCAGGAAAACGTCTTGGGCAGCTTTCCAAAGATCGGGAAGGCGTTTTAATAGTTGATATTGATCCGGCTGAAGCCGACAACAAATCCATTAATCAAAATAATGATTTGTTTTTGGACCGTAAGCCTGAATTATATCGTTTAAATTAAGGGGTAAGTATCAACTTATCACTTACGTTTCTAACTTTACACTTCAGAGAATATCCAAGTTGAATACGAGGATAAATCCTATAATATTTCTTAGCATTTTTAATGCCATAGGAATAAGAGCTGAACAGTTCCAGGTTTATATGCATATCCCGATATCTTATCAGCAGTTGGGGAAATAGAATGATTCCCGGAGCCAGGATCATCTGTTTTTCATGCCAATTTAATGGATTAATTGAGGCAAATATATTCGCCATTATTTCAATCTTATCATCTTGAAAAATTTTTCTGAATCTATAATTCCTAAAAACACCAAAACCTCCACTGGGATATTCGAATCCGTTATCATACATTATATATCCGGATAAATAAGGAAATCTCATTTTAAAGACTCTTGATTTCGTACTTAATGAAGACATTAATAAGAAAGAAAATATTTCCATGCTTTTTTTGTAATTATAACCTGATAGATCTAGTCGTATTCTAAAAAATTCATTATAAGGATTAGATCGTGGATATTGGTCCAGAGAATAATTAAATATAAGTTCAATTTTTCCGGTTGGTTGGGATGATAGATCACGTCTATATAAATTACCAGGTAAAAAACCTAAACTGCTATAGGATATAAAATCTCCAAACTTGGAATCATTTTGTCCGTGACCCCTACCGGAAGGAAGTATTAATAATATCAATAAACATGAAATAAGAAGATATTTTTTCATTTGCACCTTCACTCCACAATTATTGTTATTCTATAATGCCCGGCATCCCAGATTATTTCCTGTCCGGAATTTTCATATGCCTCTACTACAATATTTTCAAAATAATCTCCACAACCAATCATATCATCATCCGAATACCATACACATGCTAAAGTTAGTAATGTCAAAGAAGCTACTCCAGGCCAAGTAGGAGCAAAAGGAATAAATATTGCAGCAGCCGAACACCAATATTGGGATGATTCTCCCCAATCATAAATAGGAGGATCATATTCAATTAATTTCAAAGAGAAATTACTATCTTCCAAATATACTGAAGCAGGCCAGTTTGTTTCCAATGAAATAGTCCGCCAGGGTTTGTATTGCTTATAATAACCACCGTACCATTTTTTGACCCATTTCCAACATGCATAACTTTTATGATTACCATCCGGACTTAAATAACCCAGGGTCCAATAACTTTCAGGCTTTGCGCTCTTGTTATAAACTCTAAAATACAATTCCGCCTTTCCCTTCCACCAGGGTTCATAATCCCAGGCAGAGCGATCAAGTTTAACTTGATTGTATAGGAATTTTCATTTTTTACTGTTTGGAACGATTTAGGAAGGAAGAGTTAATGATTGAAAAATAATAGTGAAATATTTATGTTATGATGAATGAAAATGGAAAAACAAGAGAGGCGGGATTGGAA
>JAUVYH010000227.1 GCA_030603165.1 Fidelibacterota bacterium | reverse complement strand
ATATCCAGAAATAACATATTATATAAGCAATTAGAATTGAAACCTCAAATGAGATCAATGGCGCTAATATATATATAGTGAAGTAAGAGTGAAAAAAATATGTAGAAAGCGCAAGTAAAATAATGGTATCAATAGCAGTTCCAACTATTCCCCTGATAGTAAATTTTGTAAGTTTCACCAGCATTTAATTAACTCAATCAAACATATTTTTTTATTTATTGACATAATCTTTTTTCTAATTACATGCTTATATAATTCAGCTACATTACAATATCATTTATTAGAAGATTCTGCTTGATCTTTTATTGCTTTAATATTAATCCGAATAGGAGATACCTGTAAGGGAACCTCCATCTCCGGTTTCTGACTAATCAACAATTTAGCAACCCAGCCAAATTTTTTTAAATCTCTGGTTTCCTTAGTACGAAAAAGCACAACCCGTTCCCCATCATCAATTGGAATTAGTTTAAAACTACCCGTCTCCTTATTTTTCTCAGTATCGAAGATGATAAGTTCAGGTTTCTTTAAAATATATTTTGTATTATATACAACTGTAGTGCTAATGACCATAAATTTGAATTCTACAGCAGACGCAACTGTAGTATCATTGCCGTGTTTCTTTATAATTTTGCAGATTTTGCATCCTGGTACAAAGTTAGGGTAACTCTCGAAATCAGTGATTACCTGCCATACTTTGTCCAAAGGGGCATCAATTATTATAGCATAGTATATATATTTAAGTTTTCCATCTTCTTCCTCAATAAGAATTAATTCACCTTTTTTCAGTAATACTTCTAAAGTAGATCCATCCAATTTTTGTTCTAATAAATTGGAGAAAGCATTATTTGAAACCAAAATGATTAAACTCAGGAAAAGAATAATTTGGAGTATTTTTCTAAACATTTTCGCTATCCTTTTTTCTTTTTGGATATGTGTGATGAGCAGTAAATCTATTTACATAATCCCTTAAATTTTCCATCAATAAACTACCATATAGGCAAGAATCCACCCAATACATTTTAATTTTGTAATTTTCCCTTAATTTAATTTTTTGCAATCATTTCCTCTTTTCCTGCAGGACTTTTCATGATGTTCAGAAATACTTTAAAGTAGCTGATCAGCGAGATAATTATCATTGCCATTCCTACCCACATCATAATTTGACAGTAGGGTTCCCATTTCAAGATATAAAATATTATCACCAGAGCCAAAATAATTGCTGTACTTTGTCCGATCTTATTAGAAGTTCCCACTGCATTTTTCAATCTGACTATTAAAAAACTAGCGAAGAGTATTGCTATGTCACGTCCCAAAACCAGAGCGACAAACCAGATTGGAATTTTAACCTCCCTGGGGATAAAAGCCAAAAAGATAATCACGGCAGCGACACAGACTTTATCCGAAACAGGGTCAATGATCTTACCCCAGTAAGAGACCTGGTTTAATTTCCTGGCTAAATAACCGTCAACAATATCAGTAATAATTGCCCAAACCATAAAAAACACAGCCCACAAGTTACCTGTTGGAGAATCTTGTTTTAAAAAGAAGAATATTGGAATAAGGAATAATAATCGAAAAGCGCTGATAAAGTTAGATAATGTAAAGACTCTTTTATCGTTCATGATATTTTCCTAAAATTTAATTACAAACTCAGCCTGTCTCGATCACACTTATGGGCTTTGTGAAATTATTTACTTCCTCAAGTATCCAAACTGAATATTAAATATTTTTCATTTATAAGTCCACTTAAAAAAGGTATAATTCTACAGAAAGAAACCTCCGATAAATCGGAGAAACGGTTGGATTGTTTGAGCTGTGTTTTATTAACCCCCAACTTAAGTTGGGGGTTAATAGTAAGTTACGTAGGCATAGAACTGTTTTAACAGTTTCCATAATCACCAGATAGATTCAACTTTTGATGCTTTTTTTAGTGGACTCATTTATTAATAAAATCCTTTTCCCAAACCGGGTCCAACAGCTTCGCAAGTTCTTCATCGTACTCAATCATTTGCTTATGATACTTTTCACTATGCAAAGCCTCTTCCGCCGGTTTATCGATCGGTTTGACAGGATATTTACTTGTAATTTCGCAAAATTCTTTGTGATGGTCCCTGATAAAGCAAGGCGTTATCCTGTTCTTAATCTCTTTTCTATTTTTTAGAAACCCATAACTCTTTTGCCAATCTTTAATATCACTAAAATATTGAGATTCTAAAACTTTGTCCAGATTACCGCCGCTTTTATAAACATCACAGATATTGACGGGAGAGTAGGGGACAAATACACAAGGTGTGACATTTCCATTCCATTCAATATAGAGATAGCCGCCTCTTCTTCCTCCAGCCATGCATCCCCAACTCATATATCCATTGTTCCAGAAATCAACATAATCATAACCCTTTTCTTCATTAATAATTTTCCCTCTCTGGTACATATAGAGGCGTTGCTCAGGAGTAACAAGATATTCCAGATCAATTCCCCTGCCAATCGGCATATACTGAAATAGCCAGCCGTATATTGCCTTTTGTTGTTCAAAATAAAAATCAATAAACTCATCCGATACTACTAATTCTGCATTTTTTCGGGTTGCGGTCACGGAAATACCGAATGGCACTCCATATTCGCGTAGATTTGCCATAGATTCGAGAATCTTATCAAATACTCCTTTGCCTCTTCTCTCATCAGTCTCTTTTCCGAAACCTTCTATTGATATTGCCGGCGTTGCGTTGCCTAATTCTGCTAATCTTTTGGCATTTTCTTTGGTAATAGTTGTTCCATTCGTATAGATCAAGAAGAATTGATCACTGTGTTTTTCCAGAATATCAAACAAATTTTTTCCCTTATCGCTCCACAGAAACGGCTCTCCACCGGAAATAACGGTAAAGTAGCTATTCCATAGCTCAACCTTTTCAGTTAGGATTCTATCAAATGTCTCCCAGTCCAACTTGGCAAATGATCCTTTATGGCTGGCGGCGTAGCAACCTTTACATTTCAGGTTACACTTTTGGGTCGGACTAATTGTAATGAAACTGGGAAGTTCTCTTCCTTCTTGTTCAAAAATCCGATTTCTTGTATCCTTGCCATTGAACATAATATTGCCGACAAAGTTCTTAGCAAGTTTTCTCCGGTAACTTTTGGCAATCAACTTTTCGTCCATCCGTTTTCCTAAGGTTCTCAAAAGATTGCGGAAGAAGCAGTAATGAGCATACTTTTCTGCTGGAAGCGTAGTATCATCATTACCGGTGTTCATCTTCCGGATTTTGTTGTCGATGACAGGAATAGCCAATTTTCTTATTGAGCTATTATTAGCCATCATTAAGGATAACTCGGTTATTCCTAATTTTGCCAGTCCTTTTGCGTCTTTCATTTTTTCCTCCTGTGAATAGTTTGTTATTTTGTTAAAAGCTTGTTTTCATAAAAAGCATCTTGAGCGGCTTTATATCCGATATCGATTATTTCCCTGGCTTTGTAGAAATCGAAGAAACCTGCGAAAGGGATATCCGGTTCAATTAAAATATCCGGTCTGTATAATTCTATGCTGAGTAGCGCTAATTTTCTTTGAGTAATATAAACAGACTGGTTCAATACCTTTTTTAAACCCGGAACATTATATTTCCCCTTGTTTGACGATAATTTCCTTATCAATTTGTAATCTATATTCAGAAACTCCAGCCTTTTTCGCATTGTCGATTTCATTCCGGAAGTAATTGCACTGATCCAGGGAATATTGTATCCCTTTTTTCTGTCCGATTTTGTTTTATCCAACGACGGCATAACATTTACTGCTATTATAAAATCAGCGCCCATTTCACATGCAACATTAATTGGCAGGGGGTTTGCCAGCCCGCCGTCAACCAGTATTTGATCATTGTGAATTACAGGCTGAAAAATGATCGGAACGGAAATGCTGGCGCGTATTGCTTCAACTAAATTTCCTTTATTGAAAATAATCTCCTGTCCGGTGAAAATATCGGTCGCCGTAGCCGTAAAAGGAATTTTTAAATCTTCGATATTTATATCTCCGACAACATCTTTCAAGAATTCCGTTACTTTTACTCCGCTTATCAGTCCGGATTTTGAAACAGTCGGAAGAAAGTATTTTACTGATGATGCCAAATTGGTTTTG
>JAUVYH010000098.1 GCA_030603165.1 Fidelibacterota bacterium | reverse complement strand
CAAAAATCTTTAAAATGCCGCGTAGCAGTTTAGGTATTGTAAAAACGATCTCAACTCATCTCTGACCTTACCGCGTAGCGGTTACAGAAGTTCCAGTACCAATGTTACAATACCCTATACCCTACGGGCAAAATCACATTTATCAAACATCAATCTTTAAAATACCGCGTAGCGGTTTAGGTATTGTAAAAACGATCTCAACTCATCTCTGACCTTATCGCGTAGCGGTTACGGAAGTTCCAGTAACAAATGTTACAATACCCGATGCCCTACGGGCAAAATCACATTTATCAAACACAAATCTTTAAAATACCGCGTAGCGGTTATGGAAGTTCCAGCTTAAATTAAAAAATACCATATTACATTTACATACAATGAAAATAATAAAAACACTCACCGACAACATCAACCGCCCTTTCGTCAAATACTCCAATGGTGAATCCAAAGGCAAGATCGAGATTCACCGGGACGATCCCGACCAAAAGCCGCTAGTCAGTATTATCATTCCAACTGCGGATGCAACCAGGGACGGTCTCCTGCCTTCGCTTCTTGAACAATTAAAAGATCAAACCTTTCGGGACTTTGAAATCATTGTCATCATCGGTGACACCCGTCAGGGACGGGCGATCAATTGCGGCGCCCAGGTAGCAGAAGGTAGATACCTGGTCACATTTGATGACGATACCAGGCTCGGTCATAATGATCTGCTGGAAAAAATGGTGAACCAGATCGAGCAGTATGATAATATCGGGATGGCAGGAGTGGCGAAAGTCATTCCTGACAATGCCTCGTTATTTGTCCGGCGATTAATGAAAGAATTACCACGCCGAACATCACCGATTGTTACTGAAATCATTGATAGCGATATGGCGGAGCACCCCTGTTGTATAATACCAAGAGATGTTTTTCTGAAAGTCGGCGGTGAAAATGAGATCATTCCCCGCGGTTTGGACCCGTACCTTAGAAGGGAAATTCGCGCAGCCGGCTATCGTGTTGTTGTGCTGCCTGACCTATACATTCATCATCTGCCGCCAAAAACGTTCCACAAATTTGTCAGGCAATTCTATCGCAACGGGAAAATGGCTGCCTATGTAAATAAATTCCACCCTGAATTTGTTGTGGAATTGACCACAAAACACCTTGATCAGGTGAAAGAAAAACGGTCTATGATGGTAAGAAGTTTTTCCTATTTATACCGTATTATAAAAACACTCATTACTCTGAAAATCTTTTACTTGTTAAGTCTTGTCTTATATTTAAGTGGATTTATTATCGGATATATGACATTAAAAAAGGACAGTGTTTAGTATTTAATGTATCCTGATATGAATTTACGCATCCAACCAGATAATATGATCGTTATTCTTGAAATTGGAGGACTGGGTGATTTCATTATGGCAACGCCAACATTAAGGAAGATCCGGGAAACTTTCCCGGACAATCCCATTACTCTGTTTGTCGCCGGGAGGACCGTACCGCTGGCAGAAGATTTTTCCCGGAATATTTTGACAAAACCTATAAATGTCCGTTCCTTCCTAACTACCGGCAATTTTATTTTACGTAACTCAATAAACCTACTGAAAGTCTGCTCTGTGTCTCGAAAAAAACCGGAACTTCTGATCGATCTCAGCGCCATTGAGTCAGAGGCTGCTTCCGTTCGTCGACAAACCTTTATTAATCTTTTCAAAAGCAAGAACACTGCTGGCAGGAACACCGATCAACGCGGCGGCTTTTATACTTTTTCCAGTGATGAAATTTTATTCAGCAAACCCCACGAAGTCGAACGCAAATACGATGTAATTCGGGCTCTGGGCATTTCCGGGAATCCTGAAAATATGGATTTTTACATTGATAACGAATCATCCAATGAGGTTCGTAATTTGATTGAAGAACACCGTTTGAAGAATAAAACCCTGATCGGGATCAATATCGGCGCCTATCGTCCCAACCGGCGCTGGCCGATGGAAAAGGTTCTTGAAACCATTTCAACCCTTCAGTCCAACGATCGGCATTTTCTTATTTTCGGCGGCAAAACGGACGCCCAATTTGTTGATGAAATTTGCAAATCAGCAATCGGCTCCAGAGCTACACCTATCGTCAATCAGTCTTTCAAAACAGTTGGAGCCTGGTTAAAAACCTGTCATCTGTTCATCACCAACGATACAGGGTTAATGCATTTTGCCGCGGCGCTCGATGTTCCCACGATTGCCCTCTTCGGTCCTGAAAACTTCTATCGTTATGGTCCCTGGGGAAAGTTTCCAAATAAAATTCTTAAATATTCTCCCAACAGTAAAGAACAATTTGAAGAATCTGACATATTTTTTGAAGATGCCATAAGCCATATTTCACCAAAAACAGTTACGGAGGCAGCCTTTGCTTACCTTAAAACCGGCACATTTAACTAAGCCGATCGATTTTTCCGACGTCAAGCGAAAAAAAGCATTTTTAGGCTACATCACTAGTAAAGTCCGGGAAAAAGCCATTGCCCAAATTCCCGACGAGCACGGTGTCTTGGTCGATATCGCCACCGGTAACGGCCTGTTTCTCGTTGATATTCAACACCGTTATCATCACTCCTACAAACTTATCGGCTTGGATCTACGTTATCCTCTTCTCAAGGAAGCCCAACAAATTTCCAAAACTAATATTATAAAGAACCTTGAATGGATTAATGGTGATGCATTTTACTTACCTATACGAACAAATAGCGTTTCAATTATCTTCTGTCTGAACACATTTTTAAATATTAGGACGTTTGACGAAGTCAAGGCAATTCTGAAAGAACTGGTTCGGATCACCAAACCCGGCGGTAAAATCGTCTTCGATATCCGTAACCGGTCGAACATTTTAATTTACATGAAGTATTTTCTACATTCATTTCAAAATACGTTCACAACATCCTCTTATTCTATAGCACAATTTAATTGTATTATGGAAGAAGTAGGAACTAAACTTGTTAATGTAGATGCAGTTGGTTTAAAAAATAAACTATTTGCCTGGGATTTTATTATTACACTACAAAAACAAGAAGTAAAGTAAGTGAGAGCATTATGAGTTTAATAAAAATGCCGACCGCCGGAACTCCGTACGTTTTCTCCGATATGTTTCGTGCAAAGATTGGTCTATTTCAAAGCGATCGCGTCTTTTCCAAATTCGGTGACATATTAAAAGAATATTTAAAGGTCGAAAATCTTCTTTTTATCAATTCCGGCACTACCGCAAATTATATCATCTATAAAGTTCTGAAACAACTTCGCAAACGAGCAGATCAAAATGAAATCATTCTGCCGGCATACACTGCCCCTTCCCTCCTGCTACCGATTGAAGCAGAAAGGTTAACACCTGTATTGGTGGATATTGATCCGGCTACATTTAATCTGGATATAAGTAAAGTCGCAGAAAAACTTAATTCAAAAACCCTGGCAGTCATGCCGGTTCACATGTTCGGATTACCCTGTGAAGTCGAATCACTTTTAAAACTAACTGACGGATCGGATATTTTTATACTGGAAGACGGTGCATCGGCGCTTGGAACAACTGTGAACAAGCAACATATTGGCACAACAGCTCCATTTGGTTTTTATTCACTAAACCGGGGTAAA
The DNA here is from genome assembly GCA_030603165.1 of Fidelibacterota bacterium. GTDB lineage: Bacteria > Fidelibacterota > UBA2242 > UBA2242 > UBA2242 > UBA9312. Next base: position 8,616 of record JAUVYH010000098.1, on the reverse strand, counting down.
AATATTTCAACCCTGGCAGGTGGAATTATTGTCTGGAAAAACGATGACCAATCAGAATTACTCCAACAATACGTCAATGAATTAACAACGCTCCCTGCTCTTGCTCAATTTATTATGTTCTTAAAATTCATCGGCTTGAGCCTGGCGGTCAGACCTTTTACATATACGCTTATGTCGCCAATCGTTTCAAAATTTAAATATACGACTTTACATTCTCACTTCGACTCATTTAAATACACCACTATGCAAGCGGCTTTAGGAATAAATTTATGGAAAAGAATTGATTTTCTAACAAATCAGCGAGTTGAAAATGGGTTAAGTCTTTCCGGCATTTTTCAAAAAAAACCCGGATATAGAATCGCCACAATTCCTGAAGAAGCAGATGTTGCATTCAATCAGTTTCCTGTTATTGTAGAGAATTTAGAAACCCGGAAATTATTAATTGATCGCCTATCCGATACCGGGATCGAAACAACCACATTATACGATCATCCGCTTCATCATATTTTCCCGGAATTGAATAAATCCGGCAGTGATCCGTATCCAAATGCTACATATCTGGCTGAACATTTATTGTTGTTTCCTCCTCATGCGCAAATCGGCTCCCGGATAATTTCAAAAATTCAGGAAGTAATCGATACAGTTGGATAAACCGAAAAAAAAACCTCCAAAAATCGTCCTTTTAATCACACGGCTCGATCGTGGCGGCTCCGCCGAATTGACGATGCAATTGGCTGCCGGTCTGAGCCAACAGGGTTATAATGTGACCTTGATATCAGGAGAAACGACAGAACCTTTATGGGACCCTGAGCAATACGCAGCGGATCACGGTTTTTCAATCCAATTTATCAATTCACTTGTCCGTCCCATAAATCCGGTTAAAGATTTGATCGCGCTAATCCGGCTAGTTAAAATTTTAAATGACATTCAACCTGACATTTTACATACAAATTCTTCAAAAGCCGGGTTACTTGGTCGATTCGCCGGCGTGATTTGCCGTATTAATAAAATTTACCATTCACCCCACGGACACATTTTTTACGGATATTACAATCGATTTATCAGCCGTGTATTTATTCTACTCGAAAAAATTGCCGCCCGATTTACAACAAAAATCCTCAACCTAACAGAATTCGGACGGCAGGACCACATCCGTGAAAATATCGCAAAGCCCGATAAATTCATTGTCTCTTCATGTGGTGTGGAACTTGAACCGTTTTTACAAAATCCTGCCCGTAATCTTTCGGAACCACCTGATCATCCGATTCAAATAGTCTGGGCCGGCAGAATCGTCCCGATAAAAAATCTTGAGCTTTTATTAAAATCTGCCGAATTACTACAAACACAAAAATTATTAATATCGTACAAAATCGTTGGCGATGGCAAATTAATGTCCGCTTCGAAATCTTTTGTACAACAAAAAGGATTGAGAAATATTGAATTTTTAGGATATCGAACGGATTTACCGGAAATTCTTGCGAAATGCGATATATTCATTCTTACATCGTTTAATGAAGGTTTTGGTCGAGTACTTGTGGAAGCAATGGCAAGTGGACTGGCAGTTATCGCCACAAAAGTTGGCGGCGTTCCTGAACTAATCACAGATGGCATTAATGGTCTTTTAATTCCATCAGACGATCCGGACGCACTTTGTAATGCAATCACAACTCTTTATAAAAAACCTGAAATGCGCCGGCAAATGGGTTTTGAAAACAGTAAAAAAGCAGAATTTTATTCGCTTAACAATTATTTTGACAAAATAATTAATATTTACCAAAATTTTAACTAAATTGGAAACAATGAAACACTGGGCAATAACACTTCTAATCACATTCACATCTTTTTTTAATTCCTATTCACAGGTTTCTCGCGATTACTATCGTTTGAAAACCGGTATCCATTTTGATTCAAAAGTCAGCGGCGGTTCTTATACAATCTCGGAACTTGCGGGAATAGCAAATTCGTATGGTCTTGACGCCGCTATCATTACTGATCATGACAACATGAAAGTTTCTTATGGGATTTCACCATTTCAAAACTTCTTAAAATTCTCTATCCAGGAAAATTCAATCTCAAAATATGGCATTGAGAAATATCTACAAGAAATCGAGCAGATAAACAAAGTATATACCAACATCATTCTTATTCCGGGCGTAGAAGCAGTCCCATTCTATTTCTGGGAGGGTTCACCGCTTTACACAAACCTGACTCTTCGAAATTGGCATACTCACCTTCTGGTGTTCGGATTTAATAGTATCGATGCATATAAAAATTTGCCATCAATCCCAAACGGAGGATTAGGATATAAGAAACCTTCCGGCGACATGATGAAATATATATCAGCAAATTTCATGTATTTTTCAATGATCGCACTCTACATGATTTTATTTCTTATAGCAGCCTTTTCTATTGTCCGAAGATCGTATCGTCGGCGAGACATCGCTCATGTACGAAAAAGGAGGCACCGATATAGATTTAGCTGGAAAGCGCTATTCTTAACATTAATTTTAGCATATGTCCTGTTTACTGAATTTCCATTCCTCCCTGTTAAGTATGACCAATATCATGGAGATCCCGGAGGCGGTCCATTTCAGGAATTGATTAATTACGTTGAAGACAATAACGGCATGATATTCTGGGCTCATCCCGAAGTACATCATACCGAAATGAGACCTATCAAACTTCCATTTTTATCCCAGACCGTTAAGATAGAAACCGACTCCTATCCTCATATGATCACCGAAACTAAAAATTATACGGGGTTTTGCATTTTCTGGGAAGGTATGAAATCGATTGGACGTCCGGGCGGATTATGGGATATGGTGCTCGATGAATATTGCAGCGGAATCCGAACAAAACCCGTCTGGGCAATCGGGGAACTTGATTTCGAAGAAACAAATGATTTAGCTCAAGTAGCCGCAACCAACACATTTATTTTCGCAAAAGAACGAAGCAAAGCAGGAATCTTTGAAGCGATTCGCGCCGGTAGAATGTATACCACGAGAGATTATACCGGAAATCGAATCGTTCTGGATGATTTTTCAGCCTATGATATGCGAACCGAAAGGAATGCATTCATCGGAGAAACATTACTGCTGTCTTCCCCCCCTGTAGCAATTCACATCAAGATACGTTCAATTGAAAAAAACAGTCGACCTACTACAGTTTACCTATTTAAAAATAAAGATTTAGTTAAAACATTCAGATTACGAAATATGGTTGATGAATGGTATGTTGATGAAGATCGCCTATCCTCTTCTATGTGCTATTATAGAATATTAGTCGGGAGCCGTGACTACCAGACCTTAGCAACTAATCCAATCTTTATCAGGAAATATTAGGACTATAAATTAGTCTTCTGTTTTATAAGCTATTTTATATAGTAAAAATGTAATTGCCGCCAGGAAACAAAACTGGGCAAATTGCAAATAAGCCTGAGCTTCAACATAAAATGGTATCATAGTAAACCGTGAAACCAAACCAAGAATTAACGAAATCACAGCCAGAATTATGCAGCTCTTAATAATAGTCCCCATGAATCCTCCAATTAATAATAGTTCAACATTACCTGGCATCAAAATAATTCAAAACGATTCAATAATCAAGGAAATTATATGATTTGTTCGATCCATCAGCCCCAGACTTTCCCATGGATCGGCTATTTCGCTAAAATTATTCAATCCGATACATTCGTCATACTGGATAATGTCCAATTTAAAAAAAATGAGTGGCAAAACAGAAATCGGCTGAAAACTCCAAACGGATGGCAATGGCTGACGGTTCCCGTCATCCACAATTTCGGACAGTTAATCGGTGACGTAAAAATAAACACAACAGCAAACTGGCAAAATAAACATATTCAAACGCTTAAAACATACTACAGTAAAGCCCCGTTTTTTAAACTGTTTTTTCCTGAAATTGAGGAGTTATATCAGAAACAATGGGAATACTTATCCGATTTTAACATAAGTGGTATTAAATGGATTTTAGATAAACTCAATATTCAAACACCAATTAAGCTTGCTTCCGGTCTGATAGAATTACAGAATAAACAGGAGATAACACCCGATGATCGATTAATATTAATTACAAAGATCATGAAAGCGGATATTTACTTATCAGGAGCCGGTGGAAAAAACTATTTAAACACCGGTATTTTTCCGGAAAATGATTTACAACTTATTTTCCAACATTTCGAACATCCGCTATATCGACAACTTCACGGTAAATTCATCAGCCATCTTTCGATACTGGATCTTTTATTTAACGAGGGTTACAATTCACTGAACATAATCAAGGAAGGAATTCGATGACATCTCCCATAAAGAAAATGAATGTATTAGCTATCGGCGCTCATCCCGATGATATCGAGATCGGATGCGGCGGCGCCTTAGCAAAATATGCATCATACGGTCACAATATTTATCTTCTTATCGCCACAAACGGCGCTATCGGCGGTGTTAGCAAAATCAGAAAGAAAGAGCAGCAACGGTCGGCGGATATCTTGAACGCCAGAGCGGTTTTTTGGGGTGGCTATTTTGATACTGAATTAGAAGTGCATAAAGAATCCATCATGAAAGTTGAAACCACAATTAAAAAGGTCAATCCAGACAGTATTTTTGTCAATTTCCCCGATGACACGCATCAAGACCACCGCCATATAGCCGCTATTACTAATTCCGCAACTCGTTATATTCGGAATGTTCTTTTTTATGAAACACCAACAACCCAGAATTTCCAACCGAATGTCTTTGTTGATATCGGAAAAGATTTTCTGAAAACAAAAACAGAACTGCTTAAAGCACATGAATCTCAGATAAATCGCACAAATATTTCCGGCGTTTCCATTCTCGAAGTTGCTCAATCGACTGCTCATTTTCGGGGTGTTCAGGCACGAGTCGAATACGCCGAAGCATTTCAATCCTTAAGACTGTTCATCAATATATGATCGTTCCACATTACCGTCCGAGTTATAATCGTCATGAACAAGCCGCCGCCCGGGCAGTCATTGAATCGCAATACATTGCTCAGGGAAAAAACGTTTGTCTCCTTGAGCAATTAGTCTCAAAATTTGTCAATAAAAGGTACGGCGTAGCTGTTTCTTCCGGTACTACAGCATTAATTCTCGCTTTAAAAGCGCTAAATGTAAATGAGAATGATGAAGTTATTATTCCGAGCTATACCTGCACTGCACTTTGGCACGCAGTGAAAGCAGTAGATGGAATACCGGTTCTCGCTGACATCGAAACCGACTTTTACAATCTGGATCCTGAAGATGTTAAGCGAAAAATCAATCCAAATACAAAAGCTATTATATTCCCGCATATGTTTGGACAACCCGGACGAATCACAGAAATACTTGAATTCGGCATTCCAGTGATTGAAGATATTGCTCAGGCTATCGGAGCGACAGTTAATGAAAAACCTGTCGGATCATTCGGGCATTTATCTGTCATTTCATTTTATGCCACGAAAGTAATTGGCGCCGGTGAAGGCGGTGCGATTCTCACAAACGATGAATCTATAGTCAATTACATTAAAGACATTCGGGAATACGATGAAAAAAACGACCTGAAACCCAGAATAAACGCAAAGATGGTCGACATAACTGCCGCAGTCGCAATTGAACAATTCAAAAAGCTGGAACAATTTACTCGAAAACGATATTCTATTTTTAAAATGTATAAACAGGTACTGGAACCCTATTTAAATATTCCACAAATCTTAAAGAGTTCATCATTTATATCGAATTTGTATCGCTGTATTGTATCCCATCCTCACAAATCAGCCGATGAATTGATTGACATCGGAGCAAAATACGGTGTAATTCTTAGACGACCCGTTTTTCAACCAATCCACCGATATCTTGGTATCACAAAATTTCCAAACACGGATTTCGCCTGGGAAAGACAGGTGTCAATCCCAATTTTTCCTGATATGAAAGATGATGAAATACATTTTGTAATTTCATTTTTAGAGAATATATATAGTTGAAAATATGACTGACCGCCAACGAATACTGTTCAGATTACTCGTATTGCCATTTCTGGTAGCGCTACTGTTACCATATACTCTAAAAAATTGGATGTTTGACCATTCGTTAGACCTTTTCTATTACTTATTTGTCTCGTTTCTTATGAGTTTCGGACTGATACCTATATTTTATAAATTAGGCGTCATAATGGATATTACAGATGCTCCGGGCGGAAGACATCATCATGCCAGACTGACCCCAAGAACCGGTGGAATTGCGATATTCATTACATTTATTGCAACATTGAACCTTGTTACCAATCCACCGGTCGAGTTTCGGGGATTATTTTGGGCGTCAACAATTATTGCAGGTATCGGAATTATTGATGATATTCGAAGTTTACCGGCTTTTGTAAAATTAATTGGACAATTCATTGCAACAATTGTCCTGGTTCAGCACGGAATTGTACTGTCTTTCATTCCTGATCATGCATTTATGCATATTATTTCGATTACACTTACTTTCTTATGGATTATCGGGATTACCAATGCTATTAATTTTTTAGACGGACTCGATGGGCTTGCTACCGGACTTGCAATTGTCATTTCATTTTTCTGTGCTGTTATTTCCTACACTGTAGGAAATCAATTTATGCTTATTGTCAGTATAATCTTTATGGGATCGCTTTGCGGCTTTTTTCCGTATAATTTCCGATTTAGAAAGAGAGCGTTAATATTTCTTGGTGACGGTGGCAGCACATTCATTGGTTTCACATTAGCCGCCATGGCATTATATGGTGACTGGGGGAGCCATAAAAGTGTTGGTCTTGCGATTCCAATACTACTATTTGCGGTACCAATAACCGACATCCTATTAACGAATATCATGAGAATCGTAACAAAGAAAGTTCATTCATTTAAAGAACTACTTGAGTACACCGGGAATGATCATTTTCACCACCGTCTTAAAAACCTCGGATTGCGTCCCAAGACTGTTGTTATCGTCATTTGTTTATTTACAACAATCATGGGGCTTCTCTCATTATTACTTAAACGAGGTGATATTTTTGAAAGTCTAATTGCTTTATCTATCGGAATTATTATAGTTATTTTAATAGTTTCGTTCATGATATTTCAGGAACGACGAAATTGTAAAGAAGTAAAAAACTAATTTTATTATGAATATAAATTCATTACTTTACGACGTATGTATACTGAATACTGGAAATTAACTGTAAAACCGTTTGAGAACTCTCCCGATCCGAGATTTCTTTACCATTCACCTCAGCATGATGAAGCGCTGATGCGCCTATTATATGCGATTCAAAGTTCAAAAGGCGCCGCATTACTGACCGGAGAATACGGATGCGGTAAAACTCTGTTAATGCATACAATCGTTAACGAACTATCCTCGGGACAATTTAATATCGCCTATCTCACAAATCCGCGCTGGAGCGCAAACGAATTAGTCCAGGAAATATTATATCAATTGGAAATTACTCCTGAAGGAACATCACGCATCGAGATGCTTCATTCCATGAATGACTTTCTTTTTGACAATGTCAGAAACGGTAAACATACTATTATTATCGTCGATGAAGCTCAGATCATTAGTGATTATGAAACACTTGAAGAACTACGATTATTACTGAATTTCGAGCTTAATGACCACCCTTTGTTAACACTATTTCTCGTTGGACAACCTGAACTCAAGAATAACATACGAAAAATACCTCAGTTTGATCAACGAATTAGTGTTAGATACCATTTAAAGCAACTGTCCTATGAAGAAACAATAATGTATATTCAGTGCAGGTTACAAGTCGCTGGCCGTACTGACTCAATATTTACTGAAGGAGCATATAAAGAAATTTTTAATCATACTCAGGGTACTCCGCGGACAATCAATAACATTTGTGATCTAAGTTTGGTAATCGGTTTTGGCAGACATCTTGAACAAATCGATTCCGATACAATTATCGGAGTAATAGAATCGGAGAAATAGTTAAGCCATGGTACGAATGAAAGATGTCATGAAATCTTTGAACGAGTTGCAGCACGCGACAGATAAACAACCAAATCAAATCAAGCCTAGTTCAGACAATGGTAAACTCAGCGGATTGGATGCATTACGGAAAGCTTTGCTCGGTAATCTAGATAAACAAAAGCAACAAGCAGCTTCAATGCCACCTTCCAAAACTGCACAGCAATTTACCTTAGACAAAATCAAATCCGCCCTTGATTCCAAAACCAAACCATCGCCTCAACCGACGCCGCCTCCCAAAACCGAACCACTAGCTCAACCGATACCGCCTTCCAAAGCCGAACTAAAACCGCCTCCCAAAACCGAACCGCCAGCTCAACCGACACCACCCCCTATAACCGAACAACAAAGTACTTATGATAAAATCAAATCCGCACTTGGTCCAAAAGAAAAACCGGCTGCGCAATTCCCATCCAAACGGGAAAAACCTCTCTCACCTGAAGATGAACAGTTTTCCAATAAGCTGTATATGATGCTTCATCGGTCGATCGAAAAAGTTGTGATGGATATTAAAAACAAAACTCCGATTGATCCGGAACCATTAATAAAACAAATCCCGGATTTTTGCACCGCAATTGAAGCAAATGAATATCTTTTCT
>JAUVYH010000069.1 GCA_030603165.1 Fidelibacterota bacterium | reverse complement strand
ACTAACACGACCAGAGTCAAGCCTTAATATCAATTATTGTGGCACTACATATTTGAACTTATTCAGACGTTTATCGCCGTAAGTGCTTGTTTTTATTGAATAATACATTTTGAAACATCAATTAAGTGTAGAAGAAAAGCTAAACTGAATATAAAAATTGTCTGAATTAAAAGGGGAACGGCTATCCAAAATATCGTTAAAGGATTCTGTACGATTATCTCTCCTTTAAATGAAAATAACAGGATTAACGTAACAAGCAGCGCGATAATGCTGACCGGAGTCAGAAAATGTAAAAACTTAGTGTTAAACCATTCAATGCCTTTTGATTTTATAATCCATTTACGGGAGAAATAGCCGGTAATTAACGGAAGAGCGACATAAATGCCAACAGACAGCAATATCGTTTGCCAGGGAATCGGCATGGCGTTTACTCCCAGCAGGAAGCTGCCCAATGGAGCGTAAAGCACAAGCATAGTCAGCGAATTGATTGCCACCATTACCAGCGTTAAGCCGTCATTGCCTTTTGCCAGATAACTCCACATCAATACCATCGCCGTACAGGGCGCTATTCCAAGTAAGATTGCTCCGGAAACATAACTGCGCCAGAGTTCCACTTCCTGACCGCTTTTCAGGATTTCCGTTCCGGGCAAGAATTTCTTAAAAAACACTCCAAGGAAAAGATAGGCAATCAGGTACATTGTAAAAGGTTTGATTGCCCAATTAATAATGAGTGTCATGGCAACCGGTTTGGGCGTTTTAGCCGCTTTTATTACTTCTGAAAAATCAATTTTCACCATGATCGGATACATCATGAAGAACAGGCAAATAGCGATAGGAATCGAGACTTGGTAAATTGAAAATGAATCCAGTTTTATAGCAATACCCGGTGCGATTTTGCCCATGAGAATTCCACCGGCAATGCACAGCAATACCCATAGGGTCAGATATTTCTCGAAAATGTTGAGTCCTTTAATCTCTGACATAGGTTATCTTTATCCTTTAATGATTAAATAAATTCCCGCGACGATCACCAGGACACCGCAGATGCGTTTCAGGATAATAACGGAACGGGATTCTGTTGACCAGTTCAGGTATTGCCGAACCCAGCCGCCAAAGGTTCCGGCGCCAATAATCACGCCGCAATGTCCCAGGGCAAAGGCAAAGAGTAAAAGCGCGGCTCTCCAGATTTGGTTCGTTGAAAGCTCAAATACGATGCCTAAAATCGGCGCCATGTAGGCGAACGTGCAGGGACCGACGCCTAGACCGAATAACAGACCCAGAATGAAAGCGGTGCCGTAGCCTTTTGTAGTAACTTTGCCGGGATTGAAAAACGACCAGTTCAGATGGATTACATCGATCAGGTAGAGTCCCATGACGATGAATATCAGGGCGACGATAATATTGCCGATCTGTCCGATATCGCCGAGCATCCGACCGAAAGCAGCGGTGATTATACCAACAGCCAGAATGGTGACCAGGATGCCGGTTGAGAAAAGCAGGGCAATCAGGAAGGACTGGCGGGTGCTTTTAGCTTCCTGTTTGGAGATAAAACCGATGACCAGCGGAATGCTGGAGAGGTGGCAGGGACTGAGCAGGATACTGAGGATGCCCCATACCAGAGACGCCGCCAGGGCGATTTCAAAATTACTCAGCAGCGCATTGGAAAGACGATCAAATAGTTGAACAATCATAGAACACCTATAGATTATTATTTTATAGGTTGGAGCCCTTTGGATTGCAAAAAGGCGTCTATCTTTTCTTCCATAAAGAATCCTTCATGACGGAGTAGTTCACGACCCTTGTTGTCTAAAAAAATCTGGGTGGGAATCAAGCGGATGCCGTATTTTCGGGCGATTTCACGGTCCTTTTTAACATCATGGAAAATTACTTCGATCTGATCTCCGTATTTATTTCCAATTGCTTCCAGTACCGGTTCCATCTTTTTACAGGGAATACAAGTAGTTGAACCCAATTCAAGAAAAGTAATTTTTGGTGCTTCGGTGAGTTCTGCACCAAAACAATCGGATTCATCGCCGGTATCTGTTTCAATTGCTTTCGTGTCGGTTGCGTCGGCGCAGGATGAGGCGGACGGACAGCCACTGCATTTGGAATCTGTATCTTTCCCTTCGGCTTTTTTATCACATGAAAATATGATTAAACTTAGTATCAATAATAACGGTAAAATAAAGAATTGTTTACTCATTCTCAGCCTCCTTAAGCCAGTCTAATATCAGTTGATCGCCGGGGATTTTTCCGGTAATTTTGACTCTCTCGTTGATCACCAGTCCGGGGGTCATTATTACGCCGTATTTCATAATTTCATTGATATCGGTGACTTTTTGAATATCAATATCCATCTCGTGTTTTTGGGCAAGATTGCGGACCTTTCTTTCCAACGAAAAGCATTTCGGACAGCCTGTTCCAAGAATCTTTATGACCATTTCTCCTCCTTTTTAATCTAAATATTCTTTAACATTATCGATGTAAAACCTATAGAATTGTGCTTTAATTTTATCCCGTACCTGTCGGAAAACCGTTTGAATTTCTTCTTCCGTTCCTGTGGTTGATGCCGGATCGTCAAAGCCGATGTGAAGTTGGTGTTTAACTTTACCCAGGAAAACCGGACAGGTTTCTTTGGCACCTCCACAAACAGTAACGACATAATCAAAGTCATCATTTATGAATTGTTCAACAGATTTAGGATAATTCTTTGAGATGTCAATACCCACCTCGTTCATTACAATGAATGTATTTGGATTGATTTTATCCGCCGGTTTTGTACCTGCAGAATAGACTTCCAGTTCGGGCTCAAAAGATTTTAGAAAACCCTCAGCCATCTGGCTACGGCATGAATTACCGGTACAAAGAATGAGTATTTTCATTTTTTTCTTTTTGACATGATATACATGATTTTAATATCTGGTTATCCCTTTATTATCTTCATATTAAGAAACATTTCAATAATCAAAAATATCATTCCTTGTTTTAGACAGGATAACAGGATTTGCATGATTCATTTTAAATATCCTGTACATCCTGTGATCATGTCTTACTATACTTTCGGTATTTTCTTTTTACTTCTACTTTTTGAATGCTGAAGTTTATTAATAAGCCGATATCCAATCCGGTAGCCACAAGATAATTAACCAATTGGGCTTCGTGGATTTTATTTAATTTAACAACTGATTTTAACTCAACGATTATCTTATCTTCAATCAGTATATCAGCAATAAAGTCACCAACATTAATACCTTCATAATGTACTTTTATAGGCTTTTGAAAATCTGCTTTAAGACCTTGTTTCTGAAGTTCTATCTGCATACATTTTTCGTAAACAGATTCTAAAAATCCAAAGCCCATACTATTATAGACTCGGTAAGCGCATCCGATAATTTCTTCTGTTAACTTATCATTTTGCATAATGCCTCCATTAATTTGTATTAGACAGGATAAAATGATTGAATAAATATCATGTATATCCTGTTATCATGTCCAAGTTAATCTTCTAATTTTCAATAATCGTAAACGGAAATGTTTTGTTACAGACAGGATAACATGATTGACATGATTGAAATAAATATCTTGTACATCCTGTTATCATGTCTAAAAGATGCTACCATAAATCATTCCTGAAATCGTCGCCATAATTACAACCAATGAAACATATACCAGAGTTTTTTGAGTACCGATGACGCTACGAATAACAAGCATATTAGGCAACGACAAAGCAGGTCCAGCCAGCAACAGCGCTAGGGCAGGTCCTTTTCCCATACCGTTGGCAATGAGTCCCTGTAGAATCGGTACTTCGGTAAGTGTGGCAAAATACATGAATGCGCCGGCGATTGATGCGAAGAAGTTAGAAAATAGCGAATTACCGCCTACCAGTCCTGAAATCCAGTTGTTGGGAATGACGCCCTGTCCGTTTCCGGGGCCGCCCAGTAAGAATCCGGCAATCAATACACCCATCGCGAGTAATGGCAGTATCTGTTTGGCGAATCCCCAGGAAGCATCCAGCCATTCTTTGCTTTCGTCAGATCCGATAGATAGAATAATTGTTAAAGCAATTACAGCTGCTGAGAAGGGGATAAGAGGCATTTCGGGAAACGACAATGCTAAAATGACAACCGGGATGGTTGCAAACAGGACGTGCTTATATTTTAATCTCAAAATATAGATTAAAGAAATAACGAAAAGGATTCCGAAAAATCCGGTGATAAACCATTTATTGGAAAATATGAAGTGCCAGGTTCCGGTGGAAGCATTTGGTTTACCCCAATTAGCGAAGACTAAAATTGCTACCGGCACAAAGAAATGGAAGGCTGTCTGCCAGAGCGGACGGCTATCTTCAGACTCCGGCATGTCAAATTGATTATTAGCCTTTTCGGTTTCTTCTTCCCGATAGATAAAATGCATAGTAAGACCAATGACAACGCTGAATATAACCGCGCCTACAACCCTGGCGATGCCTAATTCAGCGCCCAGAATTCGGGCTGTTAAGATTATTGCTAAAATATTGATAGCCGGGCCGGAATAGAGAAAAGCGATTGCCGGTCCCAACCCGGCGCCGCGCTTATATATTCCGGAAAAGAGAGGAAGGATAGTGCATGAGCACACCGCTAAAATTGTGCCAGATACAGATGCAACAAGATAGGCGAGCCATTTTTTTGCCGATGCGCCGAGATATTTGATAACTGTAGATTGGCTGAAGAATACGGATATTACTCCGGCGATGAAAAACGCAGGAACCAAACAGAGCAGAACATGTTCATGAGCGTACCATTTTGCCAGGGCAAGCGCTTCGTAAATCGCTGAAGTAAAACGATTATTAGAGATCGGCAAATAATATATGAGCAGGAATATTCCCACAATCCGGATCAGTTTTTTATATTCTTCTTTCCGGTTCATCCTGATATGCTTTCTATATTCCGCAAAGAGTTGATCGATCAATTGTCTGTAATTGTTCGGCATCCTTAATGATGGTTTCATTGTTTTCAAGCCATTCTGATATGATAGGGAGGAGGATGGCTGCTTTATTTTCCGGTTGTAATGTATAGTTGACCCATTTGCCGTCTTTCTTGTCGATGATAAACCCGGCGTCACGGAGAATGGACAGGTGTTTTGAGACGGTTGACGTTGCCAGATGCAGCGCCTCGGTGATCTCGCAGACGCACAACGGTTTAACTTCCAGCATTTTCAGTATCCTCAAGCGATTTGTATCAGAAAGAGCCTTGAATAATTTTGTTAGTGATCGCATAATAACCTCAACATTTCGTTAGTTGGCGAAATATAAAAAGATAGATTGGGAAATGCAACCACAAAGACGCGAAGAGTGATATGTTGATTGTGTTAAAGAAAGAGAATTGAGGTGGTAGCGGATTATGGAGACACAAGAGGCTTTCCCTTGTATTTTTGCACTTGAGTATTATACCACTCGCTTCAACATTCCAGTCCAATAGCACTCGTCTCAATACTCCTGTGTGATAATTATCTTTGCGAAAGTTTCTTCGGATAATGCGAAATATCCAAGTAAATATCGTGAAGTACTATTAGACAGCTTTCGCAAAGTTATCCTTATCCCAACAGTAATCAACAATCGTCAAAGACATCTTCGACAGGAGTGATTGTTTTACTACTCGTCTCAATGCTCCTGCGTTGAGACGGAGACCAAATGAAGTTTATTCAAATTCGCCGCCGCCTTCATCATCGAATTCCATTCCGTTTTCGTCCAGCTTCTGGTCGCGCTCTATTTTGTAGTTGTTGAAATTGTAGGTTAAGGTAAAAGAAAGCATCCGGGGCTGTCGGCTGAACTTGTTATAGGAGTAGAATCCCGGTCCTTCAGATGTAAATTCGTGTACCGCAGTGCCTAAAATGTCTCTTAACTGTAAAGTTGCCGAGAGTTTGCGGTTCCGGAAATCCTGTCGAATAGCGGCATTTGTGAAAAAATATCCTTCGCGGCTTCCCTGTGCCGATACTGATGGACTGTGGTACATGGCGCTGAGCTGAATTCGAGTAGATTTACCAATCTTGAATGTATTATTGATCCGGGCGCTCCAGTTGAAACTTTGCTGATCAAAGGAAACATTATTAAGTTCTCCTTCAACCCGGTAATCGAAGAGATTTCCCATCAGGTTCAGATTCCACCATTTGAACGGGAAAAGCGTCAGCATCAGTTCCGTCCCTAATGCATAATCCTCTCCGACATTATCGGTAGTGTGCAGGATAATATCACGGTCATAAATGGATTTTACGCGTTCGACCTTATTATGTGTCACCCGGTAGTAGGCTTCCAGAGACAGGAGCGAGCGTCCGAATGTTTTTTGATACCCGGCTTCATAAGAATCGATAAACTGCGGCTTCAGATCAGGGTTTCCCTTCCGCACATTATAGGCGTCCATCCAGGAGAGAAATGGTTCAAGATGCCATCCTCTTGCGCGATGAATTCGACGCGTATAACTTGCCATTAATTGTTGACCGCCACCGAATTGATAAGATGTATGAAAAGTCGGATACACATCCCATCTGTCGATTGAGAAAGTGCTGTCTTTGCCGGCTAATTCGATAAAGCGGTAAGTATATTCACCGCGCAGTCCACCCTGGTAGCCGAATGCGCCGAGTTGACCGGCATAAATCAGGTATGTCGATTGGATATTCCGTGTATAATCTGTTGAATGGCTGAAATCGCTCTGAAAAACATAATCGCCGCTATCCGGCTTCCATTTAAACATGCTGTTTTCATCTTCAGACAGGCTGTAACGCAGTTGATAGCCGGCTTCGATCCGGTCATCTTTATTTACGGGAAGTACGTAATCCAGTTTGAACCGTAACTGCATACCGGGTCCCGCTTCGGTTGAGCGTTGTCCTGAATTAATTTGACTATCTACATCCAGCAATTCATTACGTGAATCTTCTTCCATATCCCGTTTTCCGAGGTTGATCTGACTGTTCAGCTCGTGACCCTCTTTTTCAAAATCATGACGGTAATCGAGTTTTAATGAATAAAATTTCCCACACCTGTCTGATGAATTGATACTCGTATAATGATAGGTGGAATCGCCCGGCTCAGTCCATTTTTTATAATCCATTTCTGAACTGCGTCCACGTGACCGCGATCCGTAACGGAAGCTGAAGCTTAATAGATCGGCAGTACTCAGATTAATGTCAACACCGCCGCGTATGCCCTTTGATGTTCCGCCCCATTCGGATTCACCGGCGGAATTCAGGAAAGAAGTTGTATCTCCAAGATAAGTCTCTGTATTAAATTGCATTTTTCCGGGCATTTTCCGGTGATTAACGTTGGCGGCGATATAGAAATTATAGCGGTTCTTGCGGAAATTCAGCAGGAAATCTCCACCGTATTGACCATATAATCCGGCATTCAGGTTACCGATACCGCTGGCTCCCTGCAATTTATTTTTCTTTGTAATAATGTTAATAATTCCGGCAACGCCGTCAGGATCAAAACGGGCGGATGGATTTGTGACAATCTCAATATTTTCAATCGTACTAGCCGGAATAGCCTGTAATGCGTCGTTGGGATCAAGTATCGACGGGCGTCCGTCAATCAGCAGATTGAAACTGCCACTGCCGCGCAAACTGACATTGCCTTCGATATCCACACTCACTGACGGTACATTTTCGAGAACATCAACCGCAGTTCCCGACAGGGCTGTAAATTGCTTGCTGACGTTAATTATCTTTTTATCGATCTTGAATTCAATAATCGGCTTTTCACCCAGGACTTCAACGCTGCCCATAGCAAGAACATCGGGTGTAATTTCGATTCTGCCAAGATTAATTTCACTCTTGTTGGGACGTATAAGAATACTGTCAATGCTGAAAGCATCGAATCCGATGAATTTTATTTCCAGTAAATACATACCGAAGCGAAGTCCACTCAGGCGAAAGTACCCGTTTTCATCGGTAATTGTACCGGTGATCTGTTCTTTACTTTTCTGGCTGTACAATACGACATTAGCATACTCGACGGGTTTTTGATGCCTGGTTTCGATAACGAAGCCGCTAATGACCCCTTTTGATTTAGGTGGGCTGCTCTGTGCAAATGTCGATATTAGCGAAGTTAACAAGATAAAAATAACAGTGGAGATGTAATGACCGGGTTGTTTTATCATAAATTGTTTCTCAGGTTATATAGTAGATATCCAAATGTAAACTCACAATTTCGGACGCTAATCTAAATAATTTTAGCGACGATAGTAAATATTTCATGATTTCTCGAATTTATTATATTCTAAAATGTTCTGATATCTGTCTGTTTCAACTTAATCCAACTATCTGAATCCAATCTTAGATATATCGAAAGTGGAAAAAGTTAAATCATGTTGTAAGTTTTTTAACCTTACCGGATTCAGATTAAAACGATTTGGATATCTGTTATATTTATTATTGATGATGTTGCCTCAATTTCAAATGTAATGCAGATAATCAAACATGATAAGTTCGATTTTTCCTTTCTTCAACTTAAACTGATAAAACATTAGAAAATAAAGTTATAGTTCATTAGTTTTTCGGTATTATGAATGAGACCCACAGAAAAAATGAGAAATAACATATATCACCGGAAATGTAATTATTGCAGGAGAATTGTATGAGCCGTTATTCTAAGAGTTATAAGTTTAGCGTGATGTTGCATTTAGCAGACGAAATGCCGTATTCTACGGCAGGATTATCCAGGTTACTGGATTCAGTGTTAAATCAAACCATTCCGGTTCACGAAATAATTTTGTTAAATCATAAAAAAGAAGGCGTCGCCGATTTTGAGATTTTATCTGTCAGGACAAAGGTAATCGACGGTGATCTTGAGAATATCGCTGCAACATTAAACGCCGGACTCGAAGCAGCGGAAGGGGATTTTATTTTATATCTTGAAAACCTGTCTTCCGAAATTGTTCTGAAGCGTTCATATTTAGAGGCGGCGTTGATATGCAGCGAGAAGTATCCCAACATGGGAATGCTCTATGCAGATTATGATCTTATAGAAAAAGGGCAAACAAAAGAAATCAGGCTTCTTAAACATCATTGCGGACGTTTAAGAGATAATCAGGATTACGGCTCTGTCTATTTATTCTCAAAAAAGGCTTTGGAGGAAATTCGCGGGTTTGATGAAACGGTAAAATATAAAGTCCAATATGACACGAGGCTCAAATTATCGGAAAAATTTGAAATTATACATATATCAAACAAATTTTCCGGTTCGATGTACCAGGTGGTTGCCGAGGGTAAGGCACACAATGTGTTTGATTATTTATTAGCCGGAAAAGAGGCTCAACTGGAAGCCGAAAGAGCTTTGACAGATCATTTAAAACGAATCGGTGCTTACCTGGATCCGGGATTAAATTATACCAACCGTCCCGACTTGGATAAAAAGTATGAATACATTGCCTCTGTAGTAATTCCGGTAAATAATCGTCCGGAATTTATTGAAACGGCATTGTGGACTATTTTCGCCCAGACCGAAAAAAATATTGAAGCTATTGTTGTTGTGAACGGCGGTATCAGCGACCCTACAGTGAAAGAGGTCAATAAATATTTACCGGGCGGTTCTAAATACAGTGAATCCAATCCGCCTGTCAGACTTGTAGTCGCAGATATAAATAATATCGGATTATCGCTGAATCTTGGAATCCGCGCCGCAAAGGGTAAGTATTATATCCAGCTGGATTCCGATGACCGGCTTAAACCCGATGCCGTTGAAAAAGTCGTTCAACTCTTTGAATCCGATGAGCAGATTGGTATTGTTATCGGATCTTATGAAGTTTGGGAAAAGAAAGATAATGGCGAATTTATCCGCATGGAAGAGATACCTGTTGTGACTCACGATGAATGGACAGAGAACAATGGGCGGAATAATCTTCTACACATTAACGGCGCCGGCGCGCCGCGCTGCATTCCGATAAATATCATAAAAGAGTTGGGTTATTTTGGAATAAACGATGAACCCTACGCCCGTAACTATGGGGAAGATTACGACCTGGTCTTGAAAATCAGTGAAAAATACAAAGTGGGCAGAATATACGACCCGATTTATGAAGTTGTGCGCCACTCAGGCGGTACGGATCACAGCATTGACCAGGTGACAATTGACCGTAATGACGAGGCGAAAGATTACATGCGAAGGAAGGCAATAGAGCGGAGAATTGAGTTAAATGGATGTCATTAGGTCGTTATTAGTAATTGGTCATTAGAAATTAGCAGAGAATCACTATGAAATTAGAGGAATTACGTATTTATCAATTGGCTATGTGAGATTATTTGGGAGCAAGTGCAGAAATGGGATTATTTTTCAAAGGACACCAATAATGGAATCGTAAAAAGTGATTATACGTGTCATCCTGAGGGAAGCGAAGCGACGAAGGATCTCCGACAAAAACCCTATAGAGATTCTTTCCCACCAGGGACCCCGATCCCGATTTATCGGGAGGGCACTCATACCTCGTTCATCTCAAAGAGACCTCTTCGAGGGAATGACAGTTTTTATACTTTTTACGAAACCATCACCAATTAGGAACGCAATTAAATAAATACATTAAATCGATCGGTGAACAAAGACCAATGACCAATAATCAGTGACTGATAAGTGACAATATGAAAGGCAATTAATGAAAAGTGATATTTTATTAGTAGGTGTTGATGGCGGTGCGACCAAGGTAAATTGCTGGTCAATAAACATTGATGAATCTGACGGATTTTCACTGGGTAGTTACCAGGCGGGAAAATCCTATTTCGAGTACTCAGATTATGATCCTGAATTTATTCCTGTCGATTTGAAGATTCAGTTAAAGGAACGGGAAACCGGAAACATTAAGCCGACTGAAAAAGAAATACAACAGGGAAAAACATATACAAGAGCGTGTGCGGATTCAATCATTGAAGTTGTAAAGCAAAGCAGCTGCACGAAGATTCTGGTTGGGATAGGAATGCCCGGTTTAAAGACCGAAAATCAGCGGGGGATATCCGCAATGGCAAATGGACCGCGACAAATCAGTTATGCGGACAATGTTGAAAGGTTTTTAAAGAAAGCCGGCGTCGAACTGATTACACCGATTTCTCATATCGGCAGTGATGCATTTTATTGTGGTCTTGGCGAAGAATATGCCACGGCGGGACAATTTCGAAATGTGCAGAATTCATATTATCTCGGCGGTGGCACAGGAGCCGCGGATGCATTGAAACTTAATGGGCAATTAGTGTCGCTTGATGAGATTAAAGACTGGTTTGTGAAAGCCTGGGAAATGAAGTGTCCGGAAAGCAGATCGATCGAAACCTATGTGTCCTCGAAAGGAATCCAGTCTTTATATGGGGAGCAAACCGGTCAAACATTAGCTGATTTGAATAAGCAGGCAATTTATCCACCTCAAATACGTGAAAAAGCATTGGCAGGTGATGCGGCGGCAAAGGAAACCCTTGAAAAAGTGGCAAAGTATTTAGCCTTGTTAATCTATGAAAGAATAACGACATTGTTTGCCGGGTGGCAGGGACTTTTTGAGTTTCTGAATCCTAACCGGGTTGTGCCGAAAAAGAGTCATCCATACAGAAACTTTCTTTTTGATAATATTATCATCGGTCAGCGATTGGGAGATATGTTAAAAGAATCGAAAAATGATCATGTATTGTGGAAGCCTTTTATTCATTTTCTGAGCATGTTAATTAACGAGGCGTCAATCATCGACGATTCTACTCGTTTGCATTACTGTCCGAATGGTCAATTTTCTGAAGAGCGCATTGTTTTTTCCAAATTACGCGAGGCTCCGGCGCTGGGCGCTGGAATCGACGCCTTTTTAAGTTATAAGGAGTAATCGTCGTGTTGAAACCAAACGTTATTCCCGATAAAGAACCTGTCTTAAATGTTGGTATTGTTTTGCCGGAAGATCGGTTTACCAACATTGATATTGAAGTTCCCGATTTACCTCTTTACAAATTGATATCCGGAGAGTCGGAAGAAAAGCGCCTGCAAAAAGGGGGTAAGCTGGAATTTGAAATAAATAACGGCGCAATCACACTGGTAATCAACGAGCAACAAGCGATTGAAAGCGCTGCCTGGCGAATTGAGCCGATTGATTCTAAATACGTTATAGCAAATAAGACCGGCTTGGAAGTAAAAGGCGTTGTTGCCGGGCGAGGTTTTCACTGGGTTAAAAATATTGATGTCTATTTACCGGGCGCCATCGAAATATCGGTTGTTGACAGCAATCTTGTAGTAGCAAATGAACTGCCTGTTGAACAATATCTGATGTGTGTTACAACATCGGAAATGGGCGCAGAGTGTCCTCCGGCATTTGTTGAATCGCAAACAATTATAGCACGCTCATGGATGCTGGCAAACATCGAAATGAAACATGCTAATATAGGACTGGATGTCTGTAATGATGATTGTTGTCAGCGTTACCAGGGAACGACATTTCTAAGTGATGAAGCCATCCGGGGAGCATTAAATACCTACGGAAAAGTGTTGCTTTACGATGATAAAATATGTGATACACGCTATTTTAAGAGTTGCGGGGGAATAACCGAATCATTCGAAAATGTATTTGGTGATGAACCGATCAACTATCTGAAATCTGTTGTTGACGCTCCCGAACATTTTCACCACGAAGCGTTACCGTTAGATTCCGAAGATTCCGTCAGGAAATGGATAGAAGATACACCGGAATCTTATTGCAGCACTCATGTCGTACCTGAAAGCGAATTGATCAAATATTTAGGCAACGTCGATGAGGAGGGCGAATATTTCCGCTGGAATTTTCGTTATACTCAAAAAGAAATTACGGCGTTGCTGAACTTGAAACTGGATATAGACGCCGCGGCAATACTGGCGATAAGACCGGTTAAAAGAGGCTATTCCGGACGATTGGTTAAAGTTCAGGTTGATTACCGGCATATCGATGGACAAAAAGAATCTGTTATCGTGGAAGATCAGTATGTTATCCGGCAAACTTTTCACGAACTATTTTTATATAGCTCAGCTTTTGTCATTGATA
The DNA here is from genome assembly GCA_030603165.1 of Fidelibacterota bacterium. Classification (GTDB taxonomy): domain Bacteria; phylum Fidelibacterota; class UBA2242; order UBA2242; family UBA2242; genus UBA9312. Next base: position 3,632 of record JAUVYH010000069.1, on the reverse strand, counting down.
TTGAGAAAGGCAGTGAAGATATCCCCGAGGCATTTATTTTGAAAGGCGCCGGCTGGGGGCATGGCGTCGGCTATTGTCAAATTGGAGCTCTCGGGATGTCATTAAAAGGCTTTTCAGCTGAGGATATTGTTTACCACTATTATCCCGGGTCCAAATTGAAAAAAATCTATTAATTTGCAGGAAAAGTATGTCAGAGATTGAAAAAAAATCGAATGTAAATGCGCGTTCCGGTTGGTGGTGGATTCCATCGTTATATTATGCTGAGGGAATTCCCTATATAATTGCCATGGCTGCATCGGTGGCGATGTACAAAATGCTCGGAGTCAGAAATTCTGTTTTTACTTTTTGGACAGCCGCTTTGTATCTTCCCTGGGTGTTGAAGCCTATTTGGAGCCCTATCATTGAGATGTTCTCAAAGAAAAGAAATTGGATTTACATAATGCAATTTCTTATCGGGCTGTTATTTTTGGGCATCGCCTTTACAATTCAGCTGCCATGGTTTTTTACAATTACAATTGTGATTTTCTGGTTTATGGCTTTTTCTTCAGCTACCCATGATATTGCCGCCGACGGGTTTTATATGCTTGGTCAAAGTGAAAAAAAGCAGGCATTTTTTGTGGGAATACGAAGCACGTTTTATCGATTGGCAATGATGACAGGACAGGGGTTATTGTTAATTTTAGTCGGTGTAATTGAGACGAATACAGGACTTCCCTCAATTGATATTAAAACGGTAGCAACTCCCGACCGGGAAATTGTTCAGACAATTAACATGAAAGATATTGATGTTGCGGTTAGAGAAGGGGATTTATGTATAGTATGTAAGCCGGAAATTCTGGAAATATCCACAAAGCCCGCCAAATTGGGAACCTGTGCAGCTGCTATTGCAAAGGCTGAAGAATGGAATATTCAGAATGGTCATATCCTAAAAGATGAAATGAAATCCCAAAAAGAGAATGCCGCCAATGAAGAGAGTAAATTTGGAAAATTCATACGTGATAGATTTGGTGAGAAAAAATTACTAAAAAAGCAGAGTAATGAAGGAAGTGTTGGCTACCTCTATTTTCATTTATCAAAGAAACCGGAAGGCGATGAGGAGATTATCGTAAACTTCGGACGTGAATCCGGCGATAAGAGTATCTCTTTAAAACATGGTGAGAGATTTATTTTTAACTCATCTAACTGGAATATTCCGGCGGTGGCGGTTATCCAACTCGATCCTAATCTAAAGACTGAATCGGCGACAATGTTTCTTGCTAAATCAGGCAAAACATCATTAGCCTGGTCAACAGTCTTTATTGCGCTGGGAATATCGTTTCTCCTTTTCGCTATTTATCACAGATTTATGTTACCTCATCCTGTGGCTGATGTTCCTATGGAGCGGAAGGAAGGCGAGAGCTATTTTTCGGAATTTTTGCGAACATTTAATCTCTTTTTTCAGAAAAAGAATATCGGTATTTATGTTGCTTTTTTATTATTATATCGTTTCTCGGAATCCCAGCTTATTAAACTGGCTCAACCATTTTTACTTGATAGCCAGGAAACCGGAGGTTTGGCGCTAACCGCCGGGCAAGTTGGTTTTGCTTATGGCACCGTTGGAGTAATAATGTTGATTATTGGTGGTTTACTAGGTGGTTTTATTGTCTCGAAATATGGATTGAAAAAATGGCTCTGGTGGATGGCGCTGGCGATCAATATCCCAAACGCTGTTTATATTTTTATGGCTTTTACCCAACCTGACAGCCTGTTTGTTGTAAATATTTGCGTAGGAATTGAACAATTAGGATATGGCTTTGGTTTTACAGCCTATATGCTTTTTATGATTTATGTGGCGGAGGGTGAATATAAAACGGCTCATTTTGCGATTACAACAGCTTTCATGGCGCTTGGTATGATGATTCCGGGAATGTGGAGTGGATGGCTGCAGGAACTAATTGGTTATCGTCATTTCTTTATTTGGGTAGTTATTTGCGTGATTCCGATATTTGTACTGTTGCCTTTTGTTCCGTTAGATCCGACTTTTGGAGTCAAGGATAAGAAGGAAAAGTAAAATTCTAATGATGTATGAGTTTACTCAAGAAAGTTTGGAATTTGAAGTATATTAAAAAATATTTGGAAACTGTTAAAACAGTTATTACATCAGATAAGTTATTGTTAACCCCCGACTTAAGTTGGGGGTTAATCTTTTATAAATTACCACATAAGTCATCGAAATATTTCAGGGAGAAGAAAAATTGACAAGCGGATTTCAGACTATTGACTTTATTATTGTGTTATTGTACCTGGCTCTGGTTGCAGTTATCGGGAGTTTCTCCGGCGGTAAACAACGAACGACCAAAGATTATTTTTTAGGCGGTAAAAATATTCCCTGGTGGGCGGTTGCATTTTCAATTGTAGCAGTTGAAACCAGTACATTGACCTTTATCAGTATTCCCGGGCTTGCCTATGTTGCCAATCTGAATTTTTTACAGGTGACATTCGGTTACCTGATTGGAAGGATAATAGTTAGTTTTATATTCCTTCCGGCGTATAAAAAAGGTGAACTGACAACGGCTTATTCATTGCTCGAAGAGCGCTTTGGGCAAAAAACCCGTCGCTATGCTTCTGTTGTATTTCTATTTACAAGGGTGGCGGCCGACGGAGTCAGGCTGTTTGCCACATCTATTCCGTTAGCGCTGATTTTTAAAGCATTTCCAGCATTTTCAGGGATGACGAATCTTCAAATTTACTCAATTTCAATAATCATCATTACCGTAGTAACTTTGATTTATACATACACCGGGGGAATGAAGGGAATAATCTGGGTTGACGTTTTGCAGATGGGAATTTACCTCGGTGGAGCAACAATTGCCTTAATAATTCTTTTTAACAAAGTGCCGGGCGGTTTGTCGTCTGTAAATTTGTTTTCGGGTGACGTCAATAAATTTGCATTGTTTAATCTGAGTTTTAAAAATTTCTTCTCACAACCATATACCTTGATAGGCAGTTTAATCGGTGGTACGTTTCTATCGATGGCTTCGCATGGGACAGATCAATTAATTGTACAACGTTTATTAACGACAAAAACATTAAATGACAGCAAGAAAGCGCTGATAACAAGTGGTGTTATTGTTATAATCCAGTTTACAATATTTCTGTTTGTGGGATTAATGCTTTTCGCATTTTATAAAGGCGCTTCTATTGGTGAAGCAGGATCATTATTTGCCAAAGCGGATGAGATATTTCCCTATTTTATTATTTACAATTTACCGGTTGGAGTTAAGGGGCTGATTATTGCCGGTTTATTTGCGGCGGCGATGTCAACTTTAGCCGGCTCGATGAGTTCTCTTTCCTCGTCTGCAATGATGGATTTGTACAAACCTACGATTGGAAAAAATAACGATGATAAAAAAGATTTATTCGTTTCCAGGATGTTGACAATATTTTGGGGAGTTGTCCTTTCCTTAGTTGCATTTCTCTTTATAAAGGTTCTTCACTCAGTTGTAGAGATCGCTTTAGGTATCGCATCAATCACTTATGGCGGTTTATTGGGGACTTTTTTATTGGGTGTGTTATTTAAAAAATGTGATGAGAAAGCTGCTATTTGGGGATTTACAGCGGGAATTGTTTTAATGGTTTCGATAATTTTAATT
>JAUVYH010000121.1 GCA_030603165.1 Fidelibacterota bacterium | reverse complement strand
TCCAGAAGTCCATTGTTGTAAAAACAGTATGTTAGCGTAGGGCGAGTGTCGTTTTTTCGGAATTATTTTATATTATTGTCGAACTTGGGTTAACAAGCCATTTAGGTTTTTTAATTTCCATATCGTACAACTCTCCTGCATTTATACTTTCATCCTCAAATAAATCAGTCTCGGTGATAATTTTGAATGAATTATATAGTTCATAATATCTATCAATATCTCCATTTTCGAGTGCCTGTGCTTGCTGATCGTGTAAATTTTGAGCAGCGCTTTCTTGAAAATATTTAACTGTTCTTTCTAACAGATAATCAACGTTGAAATCTTCGGATTCTTCATATTGCTTAGATAGACCTTCCAGGATTCTTTCAATTCCTTCTCCTTCCTCTGGATTAAGTCCTTCTTTCAGTCTATCCGTATAGATCCGCTCAATATCCTTCTTTGGTGCTTTACTATACCTACTATAATACTCAAAACACCAAGATGCTAATTTCCGGGCTGAATCGCTTAGTAAAAAATGTGGCTTGTAAATCCGGTTAATGTTTTTAATGTATTGATCGCTGGTAATAAGCGCAATAATAATTTCTCTTTCAATGTTTCGATTGACTCTTTTTAACATCTGCCGCTCCTTCGATTTTTGTTATATCGTTCCTATTATTATTGTAAAAAATGGGAAAGCCAGCCTGGAACGACTTAGGCTGGCGTTTTCGGAGTGCACGTCCTATCCCATTTATGTTTATATAACTATTATGATTTGCTTGTAAAGTTATATGTTTCATAAAGTTAAGCATTAAAAATTATTGCCTAAGAAAGACCGGGCAGGTCGGAAGTGGCAACCGACCCACCCGTTGAGCGACAAAGAAAGGTCAACAGGAGCAAACAAAGTAAAATTACTATTGACCTTATTTGACTTTGATGACGCCCTAAAATTTTCATATTAATTCTTGTTTGCCCAGTTCGGTTCTCAGGCTTTTAATTTCCACTAATAAATCATTCATTATTGCTAATAAATTTGCCTGTAAATTTTTTTCTTTTTCTGCAAGCATTCTTTGATGTTCTCGCCGGCGGTCAGCCTGTGCGAATAAATTTCTTGAACTGCCTTTAACAGGTTTATTATTCCGCTCCGCTTCTGCTTTACGGAATTGTGCCTCAGATTCGGCTCGCTTAATTTGTGCCGCTGTATCTTTTTTTAATTCAACTGGTGAACGTCCACGAGGCAGTATTGCATCATTGGGCAATTCGTCTAAATTTGTTGCTGCTTTCATTTCTTAGCCTCACTTTCCATTTCAATTATGCCATTATCAATTAAAAAATCGTGAATCTCTTTTGCACTCGGACGGACTGGGAGGTTTTTACGGTGAACTGCAATTGTTCTTATTCTTGGCGGTTGGGCGGTTTGGTCGGTTTTTCTTAGTTCTTCATATTCAACCATTTTAGATCGGAACAGATTTTTCTTTGCAAGTAGCCACGGTTTTGCGATTAGTTCACGGTAGGCAACAACGGGGATTTTATTATACGGAGAATCCGGCTCAATTATCGTTGGTAATCCTTTGAGCAATTCGACTTTTTGCCCGTCTATTTCACGCAATGGCTCACCCTTCCCGTTGCCTCTTGTGCCGTATTTTAGCATGGTATCATTTGAACTTTCTTGACCTTTGTTTTTTGCAGTTTCCAATAGTTTCTTGATTTGGTTAATTTCCTCTACGGTGACATCATATTCAGCGAGTGATTCTTGGTGCTCTTTTTCCAGTTCATCTGGCATTCGTTTCGGTGGCAGATTGCCCGTATTGATGGCTAATTGTATCAATTTTTTAAATTCATTTTTTATGTATTCAATTTGTGTTTGCTTTTCGAGTATTTTAGCCGGTGTTGGGTAATCTTGCGGCTGTCGCTGGCACTGTTGATTTTCATCCCCTTCCCAAAGATAAAGGAGAGTTTCCAAGCCTTCCTTATCGCAAATCCACATCGCCTCGGTGGATCCTCGATTTTGCGGATTTTTCGGTCGTAAAATTCCACTATTTGATTTCTTGAAATCGTACGTTTGATCATACGCCGGATGTTTTCCTATTGCATAACGTCTTTCTGTAGCCATAACGTTTTTCTCCTTTTTTTCATTTCATTGTTTTTTAAGCGTTTTTCTCATTTTCTGTACTATTAGCCCTAATAAATATTTTAAGTGGCTTACAATTAATATTAGGCTTGCTAAATTTTAATTGAGCCCTGTCGGGAGTAATGGTGAATCATCATCTTCATTATTATTACCGGAAACGACAGGCGGCTTATTGAATTGAGTTGGCAACAAAATATCTGAATTATCCTGGACGGTTTTCCGGGATTGGATGCGAACCGGAGCATTACCAATAGATACCGGGCGACCGGTGAATTCAATAGTACCATCAGCGGAAACGTTGTAATTAATTTTATATCTAAAAGTGTTTCCCGCTTCCACATCTTCCAGCCGGTAGATAACCTGATCATCCGTAAAACTATCCAAAGTATGAACCCAACCGGGATTATCCATCTCCTGTAATTTCAATTCAATCATTTCTTTCCGGGGGTCGTATTCTCCTTCATTAAAATTTTTTATTCGTTTCGTTGCAACTTCCATTGGCAGTAAGATTTCGTTTTGCATTTTTGTATCTCCTTTTTTAATTATCATTATCTTGGATGTTAGGCGGAAGTAATATTTCATCATTGCTTAAAAAATCGGAATAATTTTTTATTGTTTCCACCGGGCATTTATCAATTTTAGTAAATTGCTGATTTGCAAATTCGATGACAGTTTTGGCTGGATATTCATCCATCAGGATACCGATTGAATTTAATAAGATCGCCTTCTGGTAATCTTCCAATTGCTCGTGCCATTTAATTTTTGTGCCTAACTTTTCCTCCAAAGTCATCATTTCATTTAACGATGGATTGATATAGCCGTTTTCGCATAACGACAGCCGGCTTGCCTTTATACCGGCACGTTGGGCAAGTAAGCTTTGATTCCAGCCCTTTCTCTCTCTTGCTTTTCTTAGTGTCTTTTTTCTTTTCATTTCATCCTCTTTCCTGTTCTTCAATATTTTTTGCCTAATTAAAATATAAAAGAAATATATCTGAAAAAAAAGCGAATCACTTTGATTATTTAATTTTGTTTAAAAATATGATTGTTTTTTTAAAGTATCCCCCGGTTATTAATAGATATTAATTCAATTTTATCCGGGTGGAAAGTGGTTGCCTCAATAGAATATTCTATAAAATTAGTTTTTTGTAGTAAATACGGTACAAGTTCTTAAAGTGAGCCAAATATGTTATATATCAAATGTGTTTGGCATTCACCAGGCACAATCCTTCTTTTATTCCACTTTCATGAACAATGTCTTCCACTTCCGGCGTAATGTTAATGAACGCCCTTCTGCGGGGAACGTTCAGTGTAATATGTTTTGTAACAGATTTCATGTCTCAAAACTCCTCTTTAAATCCTTTGAATGTTAACAATTCGGCATGCATTTCACAAGCATTAGAATTTTCTTTTACCAGATGGCAACAGATCTGTTCTTCGATGCATTGTAAAATAACTCGTTATTTATCATACAAAATCAAAAATGCCTGTTTAGCCATACAATATATTCATTGTATTGATAAAAAGTTAAATTAAATTACAAACGGGCGCAAGAAAGTAAAAATGTCGATGCAATTGCCTAACATCTTTTATTCAATGAATATGAAACGGCGTTCTAAAAAAGGTTAAAAAGATATGACAAAAAAACATTCCGATGCTGAAGCACTTCAGTCTGAAAAGAAAGTAAAGGAACTCGAAAAGACGAAAACAGAAAAGGTATTGTTGGAAAGTGAGGAGCAATATCGCTCCCTGGTAGAATCAAGCGACGATCCTATCTATCTTGTTGACAGGAAATTGAATTATCTTTACGCTAATAAGAAACTTCTATCAAGATACGGAAAATCCTTAAACGAAGTCACAGGGCAAAATTACGCAAAATTCCACTCTCCTGAAGCAACAAAACTATTTTCTGAAAGAATAAAAAAAGTTTTTAAATCCGGTAAGCCTTTCGCATACGAATATAAAAGCCAGAGAGACGAGGGGAATTTTCTACGAACACTAAGTCCGATTATAAACCCGGATACCAAAAAAATAACGGCTATAACTATAATTTCAAAAGATATTACCGAGCAAAAGCGGGCGGAAGAGGCATTATCTTATGAACGAGATTTGTTACAAGCGCTAATGGACAATATTCCAGACACAATTTACTTTAAGGATACCGCCTCTCGTTTTACGAGAATCAATAAAGCACAGGCTCAGGTGCTGGGAGTTAGCGATCCCAAGAAAGCCACGGGAAAGACGGATTTTGACTTTTTTACCGAAGAACATGCCCAAGATGCTTACACGGACGAGCAAAAGATTGTTAAAACAGGTAAGACTTTGATCGCCAAGGTTGAAAAAATCAAGAGGGCAAACGGACAGTTTCGCTGGGTTTCTTGCACCAAGGTGCCTATCAAGGATGAAAAGGGACGAGTTACCGGAATGGTGGGCATTTCTAGAGACATCACCGATCGCAAACGGGCGGAAGAAAGAATAAATCATCTCAATAGAATACTCTTAGCAATTCGGAATGTTAATCAGCTTATTACAAGGGAAAAAGATAGAGATAGTTTAATTAAAAAGGCGTGTAGCCTGCTTATAGAGACGCGCGGCTATTTAGAGGTGTGGACCGCAATTTTAGATGAGAAAGGAAAGATAGTTAAGTATGCTAAAGCAGGTGAAGGTAAATATATACTAAAAATATCAGAGATTCTAAAGAGTGGTAAGATACCACAATGTGGTCTTGAGGCTCTAAAGCAATCTAAAATCACTATTACAAAGCCGGGACAGTCCACCTGTTCCGGATGCCCGGTTTTTAATTATGATATTGATAAAGGGGTTTTATCTATTCCACTAAAGTATGAAAATAAAATCTACGGGGTTGCAGCAGCAACGGTTCCCGCTGAACTGCTAACAGATGAAGAGGAGCAATCTCTTTTTGCAGAAGTTACCGGAGATATAGCATTTGCTTTATGGAAAATGGAGACGGAAGAAGAAAAGCATAAATTAGAAGAGATTGAATCTTCTATATTGCATTCTGTCCCTTTTGCAGTAATCGGTTTACATGAGCGACAAATCACTTTTGCTAATGAATCTGTAAAGGATGTATTCGGATGGGAAGCAGAAGAATTAATTGGTAAAAATACCAGGATACTTTATCGGTCTGATGAAGAGTATGAGAAAATTGCAGACCATTTTTATCCTGCATTGGAGAAACAGCAGACCTATTACGAAGAGTTTCCCTGCCGGCGTAAGGACGGCAAAGACATTATCTGTATGGTAAGCACATCTATAATAGGAGAGCGGTTAAAGGAAAGAGAAATTGTAGCAACCTTTGTTGATATCACTGAGCGCAAGCTGGCGGAAGAGGCGCTACGGGAAGCAGAAGAACGGTTCAGAACCATCTTTGAAAATATGACTATTGGCATTTTTCGAACAACACCCGATGGCCGGATACTTATGGCAAATCCGGCTCTGATCCGTATGCTGGGTTATTCATCCTTTGACGAACTTGCTATGCGCAACCTGGAAGATGCTGGATATGAACCGGAGCTTCCTCGCTCCATTTTTAAAAAGCGCATTGAAAGCGAAGGAAAGATCATTGGGCTGGAGTCCGCCTGGAAAAGGCGTGACGGTACTACGCTCTTTATTCGTGAAAGCGGCAAGGTAACTCGGGATGACGCAGGAAATACTCTTTACTATGAGGGTACAGTCGAGGACATCACCGAACGCAAGCAGGCGGAGGAGGAACTCAAAGAATCTGAAGAAAGTTATCGCGGTCTTTTCGATAATGCTACCGACGCGATTTATATCCAGGATAAAGATGGATTTTTCGTGGATGTCAATGAAGGCGCTGTAAAAATGTATGGCTATCCGCGTGAATTCTTCATAGGTAAAACTCCGGCATTTCTTTCCGCACCCGGCAAAAATGATATGAAGAAAGTATTGAAGATGGTTCAGAAAGCCTTCATGGGCGAACCCCAGCTATTTGAATTTTATGGACTGAGAAAAAATGGAGAGGTCTTTCCAAAGGATGTGCAATTAAACAGCGGCACCTATTTTGGAAAGAAAGTGGTTATTGCATTTGCTCGAGACATCACTGAGCGCAAGCGTGCAGAAGAATTGCTACGGGAGCGAGAACAGTTTTTTTCTGGCACTTTGAACGACATGCATACTCTTGTCGGCGTACTGGAACCGGATGGAAGGGTTATATTTGTGAACGATACGGCTCTAAAGGTTGCCGGAATCAAACTGGAAGATGTGATAGGAAAGAGATTCTATGATGCCTACTGGTTCAGATACTCCGAGAAAGCAAAACAAACAATTAGAGAAGATATAAATGCCTGTTCCGCCGGAAAGACATTAACCCGCCAGATCAAAATTCAGAATGCTAATGGAGAGTTGATATGGATCGAATTCAGTATTCACCCAATTTATGACAAAGACGGAAAAGTTAAATATCTGGTGCCTGAGGGACGGGACATCACAGACCGCAAGCAGGCGGAGATGAAATTAAGACGTGTCCATAAAATTTATTGTGATGCAATTGAGAATATAGAAGGCATACCCTACCAATTAAATTATATTGATGGTAAATACGAGTTCGTTGGAGAAAGCTGTGAAGAAATTATTGGAATTCCTGCCGGGGAATTGACATTGAAAAAACTAAATGAGATTGTAAAGAAGGTTATACCAACCAATCCTAATGTATCTCAATCTCCATCTGATTATGGTAAAGCATTTTTTAGAGGTGAAATAGAAAAATACCAAGCAGATCTGCAGATAGTAACTCCTGCTGGGAAAGAGAAATGGATAAGTGATTGCTCTATTCCTTTAAATGATGAAAAAACAGGGAAGGTTGTCGGTTCTCTTGGCATTATGCAAGATATCTCCGAGCGTAAACAAGCTGAAGAGATGATAAAAGCGCTGACCAATCAAATTGAACAATTCAGTAAAATCTCCGCGGATATTCTAAGCATTGAGGATGATAGGGAATTATTTATAAAGATCAGCTCTGCAATTGTTGAAATTTCAGATTTTAGCCGGGTGATGTTCTATACTTTCAAGGAAGATTTTCCACACAGAGATATCCTGGGTTATCATGGTTTAGATAAAAAAACCATTGAACGTCTGAAAAAGGTCGGCGTTTCCAAGGAGGAGTTAGGAACAATTTTCAAAAAGGGCATACCATTAGGAAATCAATCATGCTACATACCACATGCCATGAAGGATATCCTGGATCAAAAAGCCGTGAATAATGGCAAGAAAGAGTACGCTCCCGGCAAAGGTCGCTGGCACAGAGAGGATAACCTTTTCATCGCTTTAAAAGACGAAGCGGGAGATTTCATCGGCATGATCTCAGTGGATGATTCCAAGAGCGGATTAATTCCCACGGATGAAACTGTTAAGCCGCTGGAAATGTTTGCCAATCATATTTCCCAAATCTTGCAAAGTAGAAAATTGGAAAAGAAGATACGGGATTCCGAAGAGCAATATCGCCTGTTGGTTGAAAATGTCAACGATGCAATTGTAATCAGTCAGCATGACAAATTCATCTTTTTTAACAAGCAGTTTGCGACAATGTTAGGATACAAATACGACGAATTGCTCATGAAAGATTACACGGAAGTATATACCGAAAAAGCAGTCGAAATATTAATGGAACGCCAGAGAATACGTAACCGAGGAACAGAAGCTTCTTCTCGATATGAAACCGTATTTAAGAAAAAAGACGGTAAAACCATTGACGTCGAAGCAAATGTGTCAATAATTGAGTACAGAGGCGACAGGGCGACTTTTGCGGTAATCAGAGATATTACAGAGCGAAAGCGAATTGAGAAAGAGGCTCGCAGAAATCAAAATCTCGAATCAATCGGCATTCTTGCCGGCGGTATCGCCCACGATTTCAACAATATCCTCACTATAATTTTAGGCAATATTACGCTTTCAAAGATGTATGCAAAACCGGAAGATAAAGTTTATAAGAGATTAGTTGAAGCCGAAAAAGGAGCCATGCGAGCCAAGGATCTGACGCAGCAACTGCTTACTTTTTCCAAAGGCGGGGCGCCGGTCAAAGAAACTGCATCTATTGCTGAATTTCTAAAAGAATCCGCATCTTTTGCGCTCTCCGGGTCCAACGTCAAATGCATATTCTCCATTCCGGAAGACATTTGGGCGGTTGAAATTGACAAAGGACAGATAAACCAAGTATTTAACAACCTGGTAATAAATGCAGACCAGGCTATGCCCGAAGGCGGGATACTTAAAGTAAACGCCGAAAATATTACCATTACTTCAGCCGATATTTTACCTCTTCAAAAAGGGAAATACGTAAAATTCAGTTTTGAAGACCATGGGATTGGCATTTCATCCCATTATCTCGATAAAATATTCGATCCGTATTTTTCCACCAAGACAAAGGGAAGCGGACTCGGACTTGCCAGCGCCTATTCCGTTATTAGAAATCATAATGGATTAATAACGGTTGAATCGGAATTGGGCGTCGGAACTACATTCTACATATATCTGCCGGCTTCAGAAGAAATAATTGTTAAAAAAAAGGCTGAAACCGGAGAAGCGCTTTTCGGTAAAGGAAAAATCCTCATAATGGACGATGAAGATTTCATAAGAGAGGTCGCCGGAGAAATGGTGGAAAGTCTTGGGTACAGCGCTGAATTTGCAAGCGACGGCGCCGAAGCAATTGAGCTATATGGAAAAGCCCTGAAATCCGAAGAACCTTTTGCAGCGGTAATTATGGATTTGACCATACCGGGTGGTATGGGCGGAAAAGAAGCTGTCAGGGAACTCCTGAAGATCGATCCTGAAGTAAAAGCGATTGTTTCCAGCGGCTACTCCAGCGATCCGATAATGTCCGACTGCAAAAAGTACGGTTTTGTGGGCGTTGTTGCCAAACCTTACAAGATATCTGAATTAGGAAAAACGCTAAAAGAAATTATTCTGAAATAGAAAACCAATTTCCGGACAGCGTTTAGAGAACACCTGTCAGGTTTAGTCGCTTTATCTTTTCCAGGTGCGACCATTCCTATAAACCTGACAGGTGTATTCAAATTTCGACCTTCCCCGACAAACGACGAAGCCGGACTAACACCACACTGAAAACCAATTTCCGGACGACGAAGTCGGACTAAATTGGTTTTGATCTTTTCCTGAGCATGAAACTCTGAAACCCATTTGATCCGGCGGCTGCCGGATTGAAAATGGGTTTCATTAGATCAACAAGCCGGATTGAAAATAGGTTTCTTTAGGTGTTTTTCTAATCAAAAAGCCATTGCTTTACTTTTTTATATTCATCCATACCATCGTTTACAAAATCCGCGTATTCACTATGGTGTCTAAAATAAGCGCCATAAAGACTTATCTGAAAATCAGCCTGACTTTGACTTATCACATTTCCATAATTTGAAAATTCCCATTCCTCAGGTTTGTTGACAAGTTTTGCCTTGACAGGATTAAGATGGATATATTTACATAAATAGATTGCATAGTTTTCGTCATTAACTAAAATGCTTTTAAAAGGTCCCTCAAAAACATGTCCGCTTTGGTTGTATTTACGATTAAAATATTTTGCGTATGCCAATTGCAATCTCTGGAAGAATTTGGATATTTCACCATCAGATTTCGCTTTGATATAGAAATGAAAGTGGTTAGGCATGAGACAGTGCGCCGGAATCCAAAATTTTTCCTCAATCTCAAGTTTTTGTGCTCTGTTTATAAACCATTTATAATCGGAAAGATTTTTAAACAGGGTCATGTGATTATTCCCGCGATTAAATACATGTATGAGTGAATTTTCAAGAAAGTTCAGATAACGATAAGGCATACACTGTCTCCATTTAAAACTGACTCTGAAAACCAATTTCCGGATGACGGAGTCAGACTAAATTGGTTTTGGTCTTTCTAACATTCTAAACCTGAAACCCATTTGATCCGATAAATCGGATTGAAAATGGGTTTCATTAGACTTTTCTTCTACACTTAATTGATGTTTCAAAATGTATTATTCAATAAAAACAAGCACTTACGGCGATAAACGTCTGAATAAGTTCAAATATGTAGTGCCACAATAATTGATATTAAGGCTTGACTCTGGTCGTGTTAGT
>JAUVYH010000198.1 GCA_030603165.1 Fidelibacterota bacterium | reverse complement strand
CTGTTTTTATCAACCGAATTGCTTGCTTTCTCAGATGATTGCGAACGTCATCTGGCTGTTTTCTTAAATCTGTTTCTTTCATGCTTATAAGATAACATTTTTAACCTTATATCACACAGTTATTTTCCGCCGCGTTAATATCAACCCAAAAACTACAAAAAGCGATAGTATTAATATGTTGTGCATATTTTTTCCCTCATCATTTGGTGGCAGAGATTTTGCCTAACGAAAAAGGCTAAAAGCTGTTTTAATTGCTTTTAGCCTATGTTATCGGAAGTCACTTATTCATTGCTTTAAAATTTCAATTATTTTTTCAATTACTTCATCCAGTTTATTAATTTGAATACTACCAACCCGATATAAAACAATGTGGCTATCTGCTGTGAATATACGATTGGGTCTCACATTACTTTGTTGTCTGAGACTTCCTGTTTTAAAATTATTGTCATCGATCGGTATAGCATATATATCTTTTATTGATTTGCTGGTTATTTGACAAAGAATCAAATCATCTCCTTCTAAGTCCGCAACAACCAGTGCAGGTCGCCTTTTGGCTTGTGTTAAGTCAGAAAAAGGAAAAGGAATAACAACAACATCGCCCCTTATAAATTTTGCCACGCCGCCTCCTCCTCAGGCTTTAGCCAATCTTTCTTGAGAGACGACTCGCTTATAATCGCAAGATCAAACTTTTCCTTACTAATCTTTGCCCTAAGAAAATGAACGAAATCCAATATTTCATCAAGAAATGGTTCCGGTACCTCCTTAATTTCGCTTAAAAGCAACTCTTTTTTAGTCATATTTTCACCTCCTGATTAAATATACCATTTTATCCAATTCTTAGCAATTTCCGATAACGTTTTGCGGATAAAAGAGGTTGCCGAAGGCAATTTGGGCGAAACGATATGTATCTTTTTATCCGCTGTTATATGACCCGAAGGGCAAGGGAGCGACGATAGGAGCGACCACAGAGTTCCGAACCCCGCTCAGATATTCATTCGTATCATCTTTTTATTTTCGGCAAGAGCATTCCAGTTCTCTTTTTGTAATCAAGATATTTTTCTTGATCATTTTAATTTCCCCAAACATCCGGACATCAAAATAATCTGTGCAATTGCCAGACACTCAAATATCACCAATATTGTGATTTTCTCTATGTGGTATATCTCTTGTCCTAAATTATGAATCATAATAATAGGAGTAAGAGGAATAATAAGAACAGGTATTAGAATTGCTATCCAACGAGCTATTGGTTTCCTTTTTTCTTTGTATTCTTTATGAGAAAACCATCCGGCGGTTATTGTTAGAACTGCTGCGATTAAACCGAGTATTATTCCTCGTAGATAAACGAACCCAAAAATGTAAAAAATTATTTTCGATATAAAATATAACAGCCCAAGCAAGATATAAGAAAAATACATTTTATCTTCTGTGATTTTCATTTTTATTCCTTCCATATTTTATGGTTAAATTTAATGTTTCAATAAACTTTCCTTTTGTCTCGGCGGGGCTCGAAATTTTATATAACATCGAAATAAACGAACCCTTGTAAGATTATTTGTAAATATCCGGGATCGATGGTTCCTGTTGGAAAATCTCAGCGGCGTCATTTACTTTTTCCAAAGCCGCGGAATCCACATTGGAACTTCCCGCATATATTGCTCATACTCTTTGCCAAAGCGCGCAAGCAGCAGCTTTTCTTCGTGGCGGGAGATGTAATGCAAAAACACAATCGCAATAATCCACATTACCGCGGCAGCCAGCGATATACACAGCATCAGAAAACCAAGATAAAGCAGAATCTCGCTCATATACACAGGATGGCGAATGACGCCGAATACGCCTTTCCTGATTACGCCGGGTTTTTCCCGCTCTTCGCCGAACACAATAGACAGTCCCATTTTTGCCAGGTAGCCGGATAGAACCAAAAGGATGATCCCGCAAGGTGTTCTGAATCCGTTTGGCACGTACTGGTTGAGGAAAGTCGTGTACTTGAAAAAGAATGCGTCGGATATCCAAATCGCCGCAAACAGGCAGACTATGATCATCTGTCCGGCGTCGCCAACGGTATGTTCGCCGGTAAGATCGTCCCGCTGCTGGAATGCTTTCTTCCGCTTATGTGTCATGTTATTTCCTTTTATGTTTTTAGTTTTTTATCTGAAATGCGCGGATAGTCGCTGAAATCCAGACTTCTTGAACCCTGGATTGATTACGACTTTTTTATATTTTTATCGGTATTGTCGTATCAATCCTTATTTGTTAAAGTTATTTACTGAAACATTGTCTAAAAATATTTCAATAACAATAGGTTACACAATATGCTATTACATGTAATAAATTAAATTATTTCATTAAAGTAATCCGTTGATAAAATACATTTGAACTAGCAAATAATTTTACGTGATAAACTCCCGAAGGAACTGATTTTCCACTACTTGATTTACCTTCCCATATAACCTGATAAGTTCCAGGATTTTTCAATTCCTTATTACTTTTCCATACCATTTTACCTAAATCATCATAAATCTGAATATTTACAATAGATCTTTTAGGAATATCATATTTCAATACTGTTGATGAATTAAATGGATTCGGATATGCAGGATGAAGTGTAAATTCAGTCGGAATGATTTCATCGCTCGGATTTACAATGGGTTTATTAATTCCTCCGGCTTTTGTATAAACATAATTAGTTTTTTCAGATTCGTTATTGGCAAGATCGTACGCAGATAATCTGTATTTAACAAGTGGATCAAATTTTCCATTTCCAATAATTACTCCGTGGTCAATATAAGAAGTGATATTTTCATTTAGGTTCGCAATTACATATTCATTTCCCGATCCAATTTTTTGATATAATAGATAGCCATCAAGATCATTTTCTGAATTAGAATTCCAACTTAAAGTTGGATATTGACCTATTGATCCCGTTAATGATAATCCGGTAGGTTTCTGCGGGAAACATGCATTTAAGGCATTATAAGCATTAATTCGACCATATCCGAGACGATTATTCCAGCCATTAACATAAGTATAAGAATCTATTTTATCCGCATTAGATTTAATGATATTTTCAGTATTTTCATAAGGATCAAGGGCAATTATAAGGCTTGCCAGAGCCGCTACCATTGGTGCTGAATAAGAAGTACCATTTTTTGTATCATAACTACTACTCGAAGTTGCCACTACAATATCAGTTCCAGGCGCAGAAATATCTACAAAGGAACCATAATTCCAATCAGTATTAAAAATCTCAGTCAATCCGTCTAATGTTGTTCCGGAAACAGCTATAACATCTGGATAAGCTGCGGGATATACTATATATGGTACAGCGTTTAAATCACAAAGTTCTGGATTTGGTAAACTTGTATTTTTTGTTCCATTCCCAGCAGAAGCAATACATATCACACCTTGACTAATGGCATTTGATATTGCTGAGCTTATTGCTGAATTATTTGTGGTTATTAAGGAGCCTACCCACTTATCTTTTCGTGGACAATAATATGCTAATTCATATAAATCAGATAAAGTAACATATCGGAAAATTCCAAAGCTCATATTGATAATGTCACAATAATGTGCCGCCACAGTAATTTTACTTGCTGTTGTTGATTCATCACCAACCGGCTGGTCCATTCCATCATATAGACGAAGTTTTGTGTTCCATCCTAAGCTTGCTACGCCAATAGAATTATTCGATGACGCTGCTGCCACACTGGCAACTTCGGTCCCATGATTTTCCGGAGAACCATCACTTGAAATAACCTTGTTTACAATATCAGGATGATTTGTATAAAATCCTAAATCAATAATCCCAATTACGATATCATTTGACCCATGAGAGATATCCCACGCATCGTCTGCTTGAAAGGCATCAAAATACCATTGTACATTATTCTGATCGTCTCGGTAATAATCATCATTTGGCTCATCGTAAAAACAAATTATTGCCGGTTCCTTTGCATATTCAATAATGTTTAGGCTTCTAAATAAACTGAGAGTCTCTTGAACTGGAACCGGAGAGTCGAATTTAATAATAAAAACCTGGGAATTATCGATTATATCTACCTCTTTTCCTGTTCTTTTATTTATTCTTTTCGTGTCTTCCCAAATTGCATCAGGAAACTGTTTGAAAACTTTATTAACTCTATAAGTTGATCCTAAAAAATTGAAGACACTTTTTAAATTTGAATGAATATCACTAATTCTATCTAAATTGGCATACTTTTTACCGTTTTTTAAATCAAAAACACAGTCTCTAAATTTCACTGTTATTCTATCGGAATATAACACACTATCTTTTACAAATAATTGCCCCTCGATAAATCCATTTTTAATTTCAACTTTTTCTAACTGAGCATTAAGGAATCCTGATGTCAAGCAAATTAGGAAAATTCCAACTAAAACAACCTTTGAGATGACTTGAGTTTTCATTTCTTCTCCTCCTATTTAATTAATACCATTTTATTTGTACATTTTTTATATGGTAGAAATGCTTTTACGAAATAAATGCCGGATGGCATTTGTATTCCTTTATCATTTTTTCCATTCCATTGAATAGTATAAAATCCAGGTTTATATTGTTGGTCGGTAATCAAATTGACTTGATTTCCTAATAAATCATAAATAACAATTTTTATCTCTAAAGTTTCATTTATTTTAAAGTTGATTGATGTACTTGAATTAAACGGATTAGGATAATTTTGAAATAAAATAAAGTCCTGTGGAAGTGTTTCATGTCTCTCATCAATTCCAACGGGCGGATCATCATAATCAAAGATATTTAAATATATTTCATATGGATAATCATTGAATACAGTATATACAATCCCATTCTTCATAGCTGACTGCAACCTATAAATCATATAATATGAGCCTGAACTAATTATAAAGTTATTCCCGACAAAAGAAAGATTATTATCAATCCTTTGAGCATAAATCTGCTTATAATCACGGTTCGTCCAAACGACTATTAATCGCTCATCATCTCTCGAAACCGAAGAAGCACATACATCTCCATTGATTTTATTAATCTTTATAGCCGAACTCAGTGGTTTTCCAGAAATTGTAAAGCGTTGAACATATATATTAAACTCATCAGAAGCCCAGTAAAATATTATTAGGGTTGAATCAGTATCCCAAAATGTGTGAGTATCCCAAACATCATTTGTCATTGATTTATCACTAAAAAGGATACTTGGGCTTGTAAATATTCCATCACTATCAAAAATACGTCCATATATGATTCCGTTGAATTAGCATGAGACTTCTAATAAAGCATTTTGTGTCGTAGACATCTCTGAGATACTGATTTACATGAAAAATCCAATAAAAATAGTTTTCAGTGGTATAATGGACTAAAAACTATCCTCATGT
>JAUVYH010000068.1 GCA_030603165.1 Fidelibacterota bacterium | reverse complement strand
GTCAAAAGGTGATGAGACTCCATACGACTTTGCCTACGGAGATGTTGAAGTCAATCTGACAGTATTATCTCTTTTTGAAAAAGGTGTTTTACCAACCGAGACGACACTTTATCCAAATTATCCGAATCCGTTTAATCCAACGACGACGATCAGTTATTATTTGAGTCAGGTATCAGATGTGGAGATAAAGATATTTAACATCCGGGGCGAGACACAGAAGGCATATACATTTGCCACTCAATCAGCTGGATTTTATCAGGTAGAATGGAATACTTTGGATGCGAATGGAAGCGCCGTACCCAGCGGTATTTATTTTTATAGGCTGCGCTGTGGTGATAAGGTGCATACAAAGAGAATGTTGTTGATGAAATAAAATATAGTAGAAATGAAAAATGTCAAGACAATTATTTACTTTTTCATGTTATCGCTCTTTGTAAATGTCTTAAAAGTAATATAGTGTTTTTAAGATTTAAATAAGGTGCAAAACAAATTTTTGAAGGGGGAAAATGATTATGTTTAAAAATATTATTCAGAACGTAATTTTTGTATTTGTGCTATGCTTAGTTACAATTGGTTATTCACAGATCGGGAACAATGCAGACTTTTTAGCCGTAGATCCAGTTTATAATATTTCTTTAACTATAGGGGATACAGAGGGTTATGCAGGAGATATAGTAAGCATACCCGTCGTAGTTGATTCCGGTTTTACCGATGTGGCAATGCTGGAATTACACATTAGTTATTGTAATGACCTTTTGCATTATACAGGAGCAAGCTCGGAGTACGGTCTCACATCAGATGATATCAATGACAGGGGTGACTTTTTGACTATGGTGTGGGTCTATTCCGGTACTTCTATGGTTGTGCCCGATGGGGACACACTGATCACACTAAATTTTGAAATCGATGAAAATGCAACAGATGAACAGACCTGTATACTTGGTTTTATTGGGGAGAATAACATCGGAGATCCTGATGAAAATGTTTATGAGCTTGTTCTCAATGCTGGAACATTTACTGTAGTCGGTTATTCGATATCCGGCCTAGTATCATACTGTGAAACGAACGTTTTAGTTGAGAATACCGTTATAGATATGTCAGGTGATATGCAGCTAAATGTGTATACGAATAGCGGTGGCGAATATCAATTTGATAACATACATGGAAATATAACTATAAATCCCTCTAAAAATTATGAATTTACTGAAAATGAAATCAATGGGGAAGATTTACTACGGTTAAAGAACATTCTTCTGGGTTTTCATATTCCTACGGCATGTGAATTATGGGCAGCGGAATGTAATGGTGTCGACTCGACGAATGGTTTTGATCTATTACGATTACAGAACTACCTATTGGGATCAGAAGTAGATCCGCCAGTTGCTACCTGGGATTTTAACCCTGGTGAATATTCGTATGGTCCGATACTGACAGATTTATCAAATCAGAATTTTACAGCACGATTAATAGGTGATGTGAATTTGAGCTGGGGCACTGGCAGTACAAGTTTAGCAAAGGTTGCCAGTGGAGATTCAATAGTCTTCGAAAAGCATTTCAAGGATGTAGAAGCAGGTAGTATCCATCTACCGATATGTAGCAATTTAGCATTAAGTATCGGTATGTTGGATTGGTGTATAAAATTTGATACTTTGCTATTTACTCTGGATTCTATTGATAGTCGATTTTTAAAAAGAGGCGATTATCGATCGAGTGAAGGACAATTACGGATTGTGTGGGTTTACTCAGGAGACGAGGAGAGTTTCGCTGCTGATGAAGTGATCTGTACATTAGTACTGCAGCCGGAAGAGGAGCAAGGTGTCGGGAAGATATCTTTTGTAGGAGATAATCATATTTCCAGAGGTGATGAGACTCCCTATGATTTGGCATATGGAGATGTTGAAGTCAATCTGCCTGTATCATCTCTTTTTGAAGAAGGTGTTTTACCAACCGAAACAACACTTTACCCCAATTATCCGAATCCTTTCAATCCAACAACGACGATCAGTTATTACCTGCAGGAGGCTTCCGATGTGGAAATAAAGATATACAATATCAAGGGTCAAATAGTTAAAAACTTTAGGTATGATCATCAAATTTCGGGTTACCATGAAATAGTATGGAATGGTAAGGATAATTCTGGCACGAAAATACCAACAGGGATATATTTCTATGAATTAGAAGGTGAGGGTAAATACATGGTAAAGAAGATGATAATGATAAAATAGTAAAAATATTCTAACAATTGAAGGAGATAAGAAAATGTTAAAAAAAGAAGCAATATTATTACTTGTGGTCTTATCTATTGGAAATCTGTTCATTCAATCCTCTTTCGGAGAAGAAGTTCAAAAGCGTTCCTTTCCCGATCAGTACGATCCAAATTTCATTCCACCATTAAACCAGCAACTATTATCACATATTCAAAGTGTGGATACCGTTTCCATACCATACTTTGAGAATTTTGAAGGTAGTGAAAATGGTTGGACTTCGGATGGTTTTTATCACTTAAAGGAAAATCCACAAACTCTGCAAGTTTTAAATCCAACGATCAATCCGCGACTGGTCCACTTACCAGATGATGGTTTTTTACCTCATCCGAACAGTGGTAACGGTTTGTGTTGGTACGGAGAAGATGCTACTGGTACATTTATCGGTTCGGACTTTAATCCGGATCAGGATTCATTAAGCGGTGGTACATCTTTGGCGGAGAACTCGGGTAGTTTAGTATCACCGACCATCGATTTAACGAGCGCAACGAATGCTGTACTGGAATTTTTCACATGGTGGGAAATTGAAGGTGTAGATGCTGATAGGTTTGATATAATGCATGTCGAAATATCAACTGATGGAGGCAGTAATTTTGATAGCTTAGGTAATTTGAATCCTTTGAATGATCTAAATGGAGAATCATATGTTGCTTTCACAAACAGTGGATTAGGAGAACCGGCTCAGTGGAAAAAACAAATTTATGACTTATCAGCATATGTTGGCAACAATGTAAATCTTCGTTTTCGTTTTGAGACACGAGATCAATTATACAACGGTTTTCGCGGTTGGTTCATTGATGATGTTGCAGTAACCGGAGAGGAAATTCTCTCGCCGGATATTGTAAGTATTATTCCTGATACCGGAATTGTAGAGAGTATGTTTGAAATAAACGGCGATAATTTTGTAGATGGTGCAAAAATTTATTTTGAAAGTTTTCAGATCGCTTCTTCTGTTTTAAGTCATCAAAATATTCAATGCCAGGTCCCTGATTTAGCAATAGCAACGTATGATGTAATTGTAGAGAACCCAAATGGTTTGGCTGACACACTATTTAGTGGCTTTACGATTACGACAACCCAGCCTCCAACCGTATCATCAATCACACCGTCAGAATGTGATATTGATGAATCTGTGCTTGTGACTATCTCAGGATCAAATTTTATTGAGGGCTTAACTGCAGAAGTAAGTGGTATCTCTCTGGGAAGCATAGATTTTGGAAGTTTTACGTCTATTTCTGGTTATACTTCAAATGATCTCGCAGCCGGTACTCATAATGTTAAAGTAATTAATCCTGATGGACAATATGGTCTCCTCGTAGACGCATTTATTGTACATCAAGCTGACAATCCAAATATCTCTGTTTCACCATCGTCTTTCAATGAAGAATTGCAAATAGGTGAGACATCTACTCAAATAATGACTATTATTAATACTGGTAATGATACTCTTGATTATGGTATTTCAATTTATGAGACATCAGCGTTATCTTCACCAAATTTAAAAGGAGTAACTCTCGTAGATAGAAGTGACTTTGGAAAAAAGCATAGTTTTAAAAACAATGGATATGATATATCAACAATGAAACAGTCTACTTTTGTTGCATATCAAGATTTAAAAGCATCTCAATCTTCCGATGGAGGTAATATACTGTGGGATATAACACAGGGTGTTTATAATGATAGAGAGCCAAGCGGTTATTTTTCTTCACTAACCAGTCTTTTGAATTCTGCTGGATATAATGTGATGACAACCGATGCCGGAGTTGATAATGTAGATTTGTCAACTTACGGTGTATTAGTGATATGTTTGGGGTCCGCCTGGAATTCTTCCTATACAACATCTGAAATTGATGCGATTAGTCAATTTGTAAATCAAGGAGGCGGATTATTAATCTTAGGAGATAATCCAAATTGTCCAAACGAAAATGTAAATCCTTTATCCGAAGAATTTGGAATTTCTCTAGGTGTTTCATCTATAGATCCAGGTGATCTATATTTTAGTAATTTTTCATCATTAGAAATTTTCGATGGAATTAATGAAATATATTATAGAGCCGCTGGAGAAATAACCGTAACTACACTTGCTATAATTGAGGCGTTTACTCCAGAAGGGAAAGGCGTAATAGCTTCAAATGTTTTTCATCCTGGGAGGGTATTAGCTCTAGGAGACTATAATTGTTGGGGAAATGAGTATATTACTAATGTAGATAATCAGGCATTTGCTGAAAATGTTTTTAACTGGTTATCACAGACAAATTCATCAATCGATTGGCTTTCGTGCGATTCGTATTCCGGAACAGTACAGGCCGGTTCTTCCCAGGATATAGAAGTCACATTCGATGCTGCCGGTCTATCACCGGATGAATATACTGCTATTATTAATATTACTAGTAATGATCCGGATGAGTCATTAGTTACCATACCGGCGAACCTTACTGTTAATGGAGGAAACACCACTCTCTCGGGTCATGTTACTGATGCGACGACAGGTAATCCCATCGAGGGTGCAACAGTATGCCTGGGATCGATCTGTGATGAAACTGATAGTGATGGATTGTACTTACTAGAGAACGTGCCCCCGGGTGAATTGACAGCGAATTTTATGGGTACTCCGAGGACCGGTGATAGCCCACTGACCGTACAATTTACAGATTTATCGACGAATAACACACAGACAGTAACATCTGTAGCTTCCGGGTATATTGATTACATCAATGAACAAGTTCAAATTATTGAGAATGAGAGCAACGTATTTGATATATCCATGTCACCGGAGATAACAGGTAACGAACTGCGATTTGTGCTAACCTGGGATGATGATCCGGCTGATCTGGATTCTCACCTGAAAACACCTGACATTGAAGGACAGCAGTATCATGTTTATTATTCTGCACCTGGTAGTTCAACTCAACCACCCTATGCAGTACTTGATGTTGATGATGTAACCGGCTGGGGACCTGAAACAATAACAATAGTTGAATCTTATCCTGGTACGTATAATTATTATATTTATAAGTTTTCAGGAAATGAAGAAATCATACAATCGAATGCAAATGTATCCATATATGATGATGCAGGATTAATTCAATCGCTTAATGTTCCCACATCGGGTGAGGGAAGATATTGGTATATATGCGATATTGATGGTGTCACTCAGAATATTACTCTGGTCAATGAAATACGTGAGACAGAACCAGGTTTTGTGACCGCGATACAATATGCGGACAAGCCAAAATCTGTGGGTAAGGAATTAATACAAAGCAGTAATATTACCTCTTGGGAATGGGATTTTGGGGATGGTAATACGAGCACCGATCAGAACCCCTCACATATTTATGAAGTGTCCGGATATTATGATGTTTTCTTAACTGTGAGTGATGGCACAAATGAGAATACAGAAACGAAGGTAGATTATATTTCTGTAGGCTCATCAAACGAAATCACGTTGACAATCGGTGATACAGAGGGTCATGCCGGGAATGTTGTAAGCATTCCTGTAGTAGTTAGTTCCGGTTTTACCGATGTTGCCATGCTGGAGTTACATATAAGTTATTGTAGTGATCTTTTAAGCTATACAGGTATGAGTTCAGAGAGTGGCTTAATCTCCGACGATATCAATGACATGGGCGATTATCTGAATATTGTATGGGTTTACTCCGGTACTCCTATGGAAGTTTCTGCCGGTGATACCCTGATTATGCTCAATTTTGACATTAATATTACTGGAACGATAGGGCAGACCTGTATGCTTGAATTTATTGGTGAAAATAACATTGGTAGTTCGGCTGAAAATGTATACGAATTGACACTCAATGCGGGTACATTTACTATAATTGGCTGTACGATATCCGGCAGAATATCCTACTGTGAAACGGATGTTTTCATTGAAAATGCCACCGTTGTTATGTCAGGTGATATGCAGACAACTGTGACTACGAACAGCACCGGCGATTATCTGTTTGATGAGATTCAGGGCAATGTAACTATAACCTCCACGAAGGATAATGATTCTACTGAAATCAACGGTAATGATTTATTACGCTTAAAGAATATACTTCTTGAAATTCATACTCCTACAGAATGTGAATTATGGGCAGCGGATTGTAATGGGACGACCCCGGTGAACGGTTTTGATCTGTTACGGTTAAAGAAGTTTCTATTGGGATTAGAAGTGGATCCACCGATTGCCACCTGGGGCTTTGACCCCGGTGATTATTCGTATAGTCCAATAATTGACGATATGGCTGATCAGAATTTTGTAGCTATATTATTTGGTGATGTGAATTTAAGTTGGGGGAGCACAAGCAGTACCGCCTTGGCAAAGGCAGCCAATGGCGGTAAGATGGCAGTTGGGAATTATTATTTTGATGAAACAGGAAATATTCATTTACCGGTATATAGTAATATGGAATTGAGTATTGGTATGTTGGATTGGTGTATAGAATATGATACAACGCTGTTTACTTTTAAGTCTATTGAGAGTCGATTTTTAGAATCAGGCGACTATCGATCGAGTGAAGGGCAGGTAAAGATAGTATGGGTCTATTCCGGAGAAGATGAGAAATTCAGCAAGGATGAAGTAATCTGTACGTTAGTATTACAGCCGAAAGAAGCGCAAGGTTCCGGGATTGTATCATTTGCCGGAGATAATTATATGTCAAAAGGTGATGAGACTCCATACGATTTGGCATATGGAGATGTTGAAGTCAATCTGAATGTATTGTCTCTTTTTGAAGAAGGTGTTTTACCAACCGAGACGACACTTTATCCAAATTATCCGAATCCGTTTAATCCAACGACGACAATCAGTTATTATTTGAGTCAGGCATCGGATGTGGAGATAAAGATATTTAACATCCGGGGTGAGACGAAGAAGGCATATACATTTGCCACTCAATCAGCTGGATTTTATCAGGTGGAATGGAATACTTTGGATGCGAATGGAAGCGCCGTACCGAGCGGTATTTATTTTTATAGGCTGCGCTGTGGTGATCAGGTGCATACAAAGAGGATGTTGTTGATGAAATAATATCTGTTAATCCTGGAATTCCTCAGAGTAAATGCAGAGGAATTCCAGGATTATTCAAAGAATATTTTGGGAGTTTTAGTATGAAAGTTTTAAGAGCGATTATGTTATGTCTCTTTCTTGTAACAATTGTTTTTGCACAGGAATTGAAAACAAAGAAAAATAATTCGGATAAATCAGTTAGGTCTGGAATAAATAGTTCGATCGGATTGAAAAAGCAAATTCCAAACTATGATGGAAATATAAAAAAAAGTGTAACGATTAAAAGTCGAAGTACTGGAAATATGGAAAATTCTGGGAATGCGCATAAAGCAATCGCTAAAAAACAAGATGGAATATCCAATTCATTTGATAAAGACCAGCAAACTTTCCATGAATGCAAAGAAAAGCCTGGTTACCCAATTGGATGGATAACTAACAGTGATATACCTATACTTAAAAGAAAAAATAATCGAAATTATATCGTCCTTGGTGAATTAACATCCAATTTATATTTAGGCGAATATATTTCAGTTGCGCCAAATAGTAGTTGGAATTATTGTATAAGTTGTCAAAATAATTCCTCCGTAAAATTGCAGATAACCCAATATAATGAAAGAAACAAAAAAATTGATGCTCCTATTGAAATTAGTTTACCTAATGGCAATTATGGAAATTTTAAGTGCAATATAGAAACCTCTGATAAATGCGTTAAATTATTTGTAAAAATTATTAAAACAGCAAATGGAGAATTCACTTTACATGACGCAGATATAGAGGGGGTTGAAAGATGAAAAAGGTAATTTTTTTGACATTTTATATTTTAATATTTCAGACGATATTTGCTTCAAATAGTTTAGAATATTTCAAATCTGAGACTATGGATGTTAAAGATGTTAATAATAGCATTTACAATGAAAATGTAATAAAAGAATTTACTACTAAATTTATTAACGCTTTTGACAATCTAATATATGATAATAAAATTGAGAAATATATGTTTCAAACATATTCGAAATTCTATGATTATGGAGAACCAGTATTAATATATGATTCAGAAGGTCCATGGTATTATGAGGTACCATTACTTAATAACGACAGACAGGTAGTAGATTTTATAATATTTGATCCTTACACTGGGAAAATTTTATCGTATCCATCTTTTAGTGAATCAGGAGAATTGAGAGGAAAATATTTTTACAAAGACAATTATTCATTAAAAAATGGAATAGAAAATTTTATCGACGAGGAAATTATTTCCGATATACGAAGAATAAAAATTCTTACCACAAATTATGAAGAGTATAAATTTTATTCTTTTAAAACAAAATCAGGTGTTGTACGAGTTGGTTTTGATAAAGAAGGCAATATGGTTAGATGTACAAGTGAGATAAATATTGACGATATATATTTATTTGAAAAAAGAAAAAGATTTTTAAATAAGGTTAATAATAAAATTGATAAAGAGTTTTTAGAAGCTGGAATTTCAAATTTCAATGTAGATTATATTATACCTGAATATGATCGACTTCCTTGGAAGAATCAAACTGTTAATTGTGCTACATATGTTAATAGTAACTTACAGCCAACACAGGGAGAATGGGCAGATGGTATTGCTTTAAAATGTCTTAGCTATGGAGCATCTACTACAGCTGATTGGTGGTTAAGGTACATAACAGGAACAGATTTTGAAGATGTTACATATAAAAATATTCTTCGGAGGAACAGCTCAGGTTTTGAGGTTGAATATGGTATTAATCCCAGATTACTAGAATTAGTATATCATTTAAATACATCATGGTTAGATTTCGATTTCGATTTCGCTCCTTTTGGAATTAATTGTCCTCAGACTGGAGATGAAGTTGCATTTGATCTGAAAGGATATTGTAGGATTCTTACTCATGATAATATTGAATATATTACACAATCAATTTCTGAACCGTTATTTGGTAATTGTCCTTCGGAATTTAACAATTACTATCATTATGCCTCCTCTGATAATTTTCATTGTGGGAATGATTGGGGGAAACTCAATAATTTTACGGATCCAGGTCCTGAAGACTATAATGCTTACATGAGTAGATTAAAAACAAACGGACCAATACTTATTTGGGGGGGGTGCCATTATTCAGGTATAATAGGCGATATTGGACAATGGTTTGAAGCAGCTGGTCATTCTATTACGTCTATAGGAATTGGGTCGTTCAATGGCATTTTACAGTGGGAAGATCACGTTTCTGAGTATTCTGATTATGTATTAATAAATCATGATAATTATGGAGAAGGAGTGTATACTCCAAAAACATTAAGTTACGGAGAATCCTATTTTGGTGTTTGGGAGGCATATTATTTTCATAACGAGATTAACCCTCCTGTGATAGAAAACATCTCAGCTAATTTAAACCCAAATAGCATTATTTTTCAAATCACATTTAACGAACCAATGAAACCTGAAAAATTAGATGCTTCCTATAATAATGATTATTTGACCTATTATTCATCATTTGTGAATATTGATGGTTCTGAGAGTGGAAGCAACATTAATTATAATTCTACATATGATAAAGCAACATATACCGTTGAGATTATAATAGCAGAAGAATTAATTGCTGGTGAGATACTAACCTTAACATTCAATAATAATGTCCAAGATGTTGCTGGTAATTCAATAATTTTACCTTCCGAATACACCTTTATTGTAATAGATGAGGACAATCCCGATCCCACTTCTATTGCTGTTTCAATGTCTTTATATCCATCAACAGCAACAGAAGATGCTGCAGTAACAGTGTCAGGAAGCGCTATTTATGATACAGGTGATCCTGTAACTTCTGGTACTGCTACAATTTCTACGAATGAAAATTCCTGGACAGCTTATTTAGATGAGGATGGTAATTTTGAACGCATAATATATGCACCAGGTTCCTCTGGGTATGTTACGGTTGTAGTGAGCGATGGTCCTTTGACCGGAAATGATCAGGAATATCTTACAGTCACAGGTGGTGATGATGGCGATAATTATACTTTTAACAGATCCACAATGTGCCAGGATGTTCAGGATGACGATCCCTGGGATCCGATTTATGAAACACATTTTTACAGATCAACGGATGAAATTGCGTATTGCTGGGTAAGACTGGATAATCTTTACGTTTCAGTTAAAGTAAAATGGGAATGGTATAATCCAGATGGTTCATTTTTTAATGAGACTTTTTCAAGCTGGACTAACGATCCACAGGATTACGGATATGACTACTATTATTGGTGGAAAATGTGGTCTGGATATTATATCAATGGATATGCACAAAGCGATAATGAGGGACGAAATACAGTAAAGGTTTTTGTAAAGGAGTATGGCGGTTTATATACATATCATGAGTCACAGTACTATGTTATCAGCTATGATTTTAAAGAACAACATATGTGTAAAGATGTGCAAAATAATGATCCGGTTAATAAAACAAATATATTTAATCAAAATGACACTAGAGCAATTACCTGGATGTTATTTGAAGATGTTTCTGAAAGTATAGAAATACGCTGGGAATTCTATGAGCCCAATGGATCATTATATGACTCTTTTGAACATACAATTGAAGACCCAGGTGAAGGCTATTATTATCAATGGGCAAAAGCATGGGGTTGGGTTTGGATTGATGGATACTCCGCCGCAAATAAATGTGGTGATTGGCATGTAAAAGTATATGAAAAAGATCCCTGGGGAAGTTGGGATGAAATTTATAACGATAATTTTACAATAGAAGAATCACCTGAGGTAAATCCTTCGATTACTGTTTCATCGTCTCCATCTAATCCATTAGAAAATCAAGATATCACATTACAACTTTCAGGAACCGATAATACATATATACAGAATGTGATTCTGTACTGGAATGATGGAACGCCGCATTCTGAAGAGTGGGATAATATTTACCAGGGTTCAGTTTCTAAATCAAAAAATATTGGAAATTATGCAGAAAATCAAACTATCCAGTATTATGCAAAAATATTTGATACTTCTGGTAATCAGAATGAATCTCAGCATAAAGTTATTACTGTTATAGATAACGATACTAATGGACCGGTCATTTCAGATATATCAATAACAGAATATGAGGGAAATAATAACGGAATAATTGATAATACAGAACAGGTTAAAATATCATGTAATATTCAGGACCCAAGTGGAATACAATCTGTTCATTTCTATATTGATAATGAGGAAGTAGCCTTAACAGGTAACTATTATTCTATTTCTGGTCCATATGAAGTTGATTCTTATCCAGTTAGAATTACAGCCACTGATAATGATAATTCACCAGCCTCATCTACAATTTATCGTAATTTTGATGTCGTTGGGAGCAGTTTTACAATTTCCGGATATATACTTCAGGAAGATAATTCTCCAATCTCAAATGTATTATTGGAAGGATTACCTTATAATACATTGACAAATGATGACGGATACTATAGCTGTAATGTGGAGAATGGTTGGTCAGGTACTGCTACACCGATAAAGGAGTTTTGGAATTTTGAACCTCAAGATACAACATACAGTAATATTACCTCAGATCAGACCAAGGACTATATCGGTACATTGATAGCATTTAGTATTTCAGGTAATATTAATTATTGTGGATCCGAAAATAGTATCCAGAATGTTGATTTGGGAATGACCGGAGATACAGAACTTACTGCTTCTACTGATGAACAAGGTTATTACATTTTCAGTGAAGCACAGGGAAATATAACAGTAACACCTTCAAAAGAAGGAACATATCTAGATTGTATTAATGGATTTGATATGCTCCGGTTAAAAAATTACCGATTGGAAATAGTTGAATTAAGCGATTGTGGCTTACATGCAGCTGATGCAAATGGTGATGGCTCAGTTAATGGGTTTGACTTATTACGCATAAAAAACTGTTTGCTTGAAATCAGCTGTGACTCGCCAACTGGTGAGTTTGAATTTATTCCTGAAAGCATGGCATATAATCCAATTACAATGGATATGGAAAATCAAAACTACTCAGGCTATATATATGGCGATGTAAATTTGAGTTATGGTTCCTCATCATCTTTATTAGCGAAGAGCACAGAAAATCCGAATGCGACTATATTTTTTGGACAATACTACTTTACAGAAAATTGCGATGTTTCGATTCCGATTAAGACCGATTCTGATTTAGAATTAGGAATGCTGCAATGGACAATCACCTATGATCAAGATCGTTTTGAATTCAATAGCATTCAAAGTGACTTTTTAGAGGAAGGGGATTATAATGTATCTGATGGAACAATTAGAATCATCTGGATATATCAGGGAGAAGAGCAAAAGATTGAATCAGATCAAAAAATATGTGAGATAATTTTAAAACCTATTAACAGTTCATCATCCGGTTATTTTGAATTTAACGGTTCGAATTATCTATCAGATGGTTTAGGAAATCCTTATTCATGTGCCTATACCACAAAAAAAATAGATTTATCAATTCTTTCAGTATTAATGGATGGCACCTTGCCAACAAGGACTACATTATTACCAAATTATCCTAATCCATTTAATCCTGTAACCACGATTAGCTATTATTTGAATGAAGAAACTGATGTAAAATTAATGATTTTTAATGTTCGAGGTGAAGTAATAAATTCATACCGATATACAAATCAATCCCCGGGAATATATCAAATAGAATGGAATGCTATAAATGATAAGGGAGCATCAGTTCCCAGCGGGATATATTTTTATCGAATGGATCATGGTGGACATTCGCAAGTAAAGAGGATGTTGTTAATGAAATAAATAGTATCATCTGACCATAGGAGAGGTGTTTCTATATCGTATTTGACAAGTTATGCTAAACAGATTAATGAAAAAGTTGTATAGAATTGGTTACACCATGCTACCTATAAAATTGATTCTACTAAGACTGTATTCATCTACGCCAAAGGCGCTGACCGGGCGGGAAATATCGGAGATTTTGAATACCGGATGGGTGTAGCCAAAATTAGTAAATCGATTGGCGGGACGCTAACTGATCCCGACAGTATTATGACATTCCTGTTTGAGCCGAATTCTGTGCAGCAGGATATATGCGCGCTCTTTTTGCCCTATGAAATTGAAACTCAGGTCGAACCGGCATTAGGGAAAATAGCATTTATGTCTGAAGATGTTTTTCCGGTGTCCAATGAGTTTGACTTCAGGATACCGGTTACCAAACTCGAAAACGAAGCCCGGATTATATTCAGCCTGGAAAATATGGAATTTCTCCAGCAGTATGCCGCCAATTTGGGCGTTTATATCTGGCAAAATGATGAGTGGAAATATCTGACTACATATACCAGCCTCGAAAAAGGAACTTATTGGACTTACTCCGATAAACCGGGAATTTACCAGATTCGGGTTGATCCGGATAACCCGGCGATTATATTGCCGGAAGAGATAAGTGTATCGCAAAATTACCCCAATCCGTTCAACTCGCTCACGACAATTGAATATACTATTGGCGCCGGTGAGTTCAGAACGTTTGATGAAGCTTTTGAACAACTGATGCCTTACAACGTATCTATAAAAGTCTATAATATCCTGGGACAGGAAGTAAAGACGCTGGTGAAAGATTCGCAGTTGCCGGGATTTTACACGATCATGTGGGATGGGCGGAACCGCTACGGGCAACCGATTGCCACAGGATTGTATTTTTACCAGGTGATCATTGGTGAAAAAATCTTTAATAAGAAAATGACCATTTTGAAATAGGCTGTTTCCTGCTCATCAATAATATTAAATTGCCTCACCGGAGGTCTCATTGAGGAAAATTGCTATAATAGAAAGATGAGTAAAATAAACCCATCCCTAATAGTCTCCGATGG
The DNA here is from genome assembly GCA_030603165.1 of Fidelibacterota bacterium. Lineage (GTDB taxonomy): Bacteria > Fidelibacterota > UBA2242 > UBA2242 > UBA2242 > UBA9312. Next base: position 2,591 of record JAUVYH010000068.1, on the reverse strand, counting down.
TTGCGGCAATGTTGTTGATATTGAGGAATATTACGCCGTTGGCATGTCCGGCAGCTGCCGGATCGTGGATATTCCGTCTGATGAATGGATTCCGCTGCCCAATGGCAGCTGGTTGATGGAATTGCCCGGCAGATTACCGGTCGGAAGAGATCGTGACAGCGGAGAAATCATCACCCTTGAACCGGACGAATCGGAGAAAGTTGTTGCGGTTGCAGCCTTTGTGGCGCCGGCTTATACGATTGGATACCACGCCGCCTGGGAAACCCTGCCGAAAGCTCCGGTTTTACCGCTGTATGCCTATGCCGCCGTTGGATGGCACGATGGGCAATTTTATGTTCCGGCGCTCCGGGTTGACGACAGCATCCGCCAGGATCCGTCGCAGTTCAGCGCCGATCGAATCGACATGGCGGCTGAAACAGTGTTACAAAAGTATCCTGACAACCGCCTGGTAAATCACCTTGTAAATAATTGTGCCCTGACCTATCATTGTCCCGCGGCGCTGAACTATCTGCTGAACCGCTGGGAGATGCCGCTGCCAACCTCGCAGGTTTGCAATTCCGCCTGCCTGGGATGTATTTCCCTGCAAAAAGATTCCGGCGTCTGCAGCGCGCAATTCCGGATAGAATTCACCCCGACGGCGGAAGAAATCGTCGAAATTGCCGTCCCGCATCTTGAAACCGCACCTGAACCGGTGGTCAGTTTTGGGCAGGGTTGCGAAGGCGAACCTTTGATGAATGCTCAATTGCTGATTAATACCGTTCAGGGAATTCGCCGGCGGACGTCAAAGGGAACAACCAACCTGAACACCAACGCCAGTCTTCCTGATATTGTTGCAAGATTGCGGGAGGCCGGGCTGGACAGCATGCGGGTTTCCATTAATTCTGTTAGGAAGATATTCTATAATCGCTATTTCCGTCCGCAGAATTACAGCTATGAAAATGTCCTGGAATCAATACGTGTAATGAAAGAGAAACAGGGCTTTGTCTCGATCAATCTGTTCGTATTTCCGGGATTTACCGATCAGCCGGAGGAAGTCAAAATACTGGAAAAACTGATTGAAGAATATCAAATCGATATGATCCAGTGGCGCAACCTGAATATTGATCCCGAATGGTATTGGGAAGAGATGAACCCGGTGGAGCAGGAAGGGATCGGAGTACGGAATATGATCAACCATTTTAAAGAAAAATTTCCCGATCTACTACATGGGTATTTCAATCCGAGTTTAAAGTGAGCTTAGTGGGTAGATAATCCAATTAGTTATTTATAGTCTTTCTCTAATTGACCTATCTTCTTAATAATTTCCTCCACAGTTTCTTTTAGTTCACTGCCCATTTTCCGGTATTCATTTGGATATTCATCCTGTAAAAAATACATAAGCGCATAATAAACCGGTTTATACCTATCCTTCAAACTGAATGGATTTTCACTAAATATTTTTAATGTTGTGTGATATTGTTTTTTTGCAATTAACAGCATCAAAAAGTCTCTTATATCACTACTAATTTTTTCATAAGATTTTCGACTTTCCATAAAATCTTTGGATATCTCAAGTGCTTTTTCAATTTCATCGTTCCAGAGCAGAATCATAACATAAGTATGAACGATGTAGATATTCTTTTCATTAGCATATCCCTTTTTTGCATATTTTAGAGCTTTTTCTTTATCTAACTTATTCTCATAGTACATCCATGTCAGACTATTCATTGCACCTGTATTTCCTTTTTCTATAGCCTTGAGATAATATTCCTCTGCTTTTTTGATATCTTTGAATTCAGTTTGATAAAGCCAGGCTAAATTAAACATTGCTTCAGCATCGCCTTTTTCTATAGCCTTGAGATAATAATCTTCTGCTTTCTTGAAATCCTTGAACTCAGTCTGATAAAGTAAGGCTAAATTGTACATTGCGCTATCATCACCTTTATCAACAGCCATGAGATAGTATTTCTCGGCTTGCTTGAAATCCTTGAACTCAGTCTGGTAAAGGAAGGCTAATTTATATATTGATTCTGTATCACACTTTTCAATAGCCTTTAATAGGTAGATTCTTGCCTTTTCTAGATCTTTTAATTCTAAGAAATAATAATCTGCCAACATTCGGAGTTCATTAATTTCTTTATGTTTTATTTTCTCAAGATTTTGAATAAACGATTCTACATCCTTTTTTTTCTCTAGTGCTTCGATAGCACTGTTTTTCAATTCCTCATCGGAATAGGATAATTCCGATAATAATTCAGATTGTTTACTTTGCAAATAATTCCTGGTTTGTTTAATTAATTCATCCTGTGATTCTCTTTTAATAGTAGTTCGGGCTAAAGCCTCAATCATATATAAAGCTTGTTTGTCGTAAATTTTACCTTTTTGAATCGCTTCCAGCTGTTTTTTTGTTCTGTTTTCTAATTCCATTTCATCACACCAGATCTGTAAAAACTCCAACAACCATCTTACTTTAGTTTCTTCTTTTTTCCCTCCATGTCTCATCAGATACCATATATTAAAAAATCGCTCAGACAGCCTGTATAAATTATTCTTTGTTTTTGTTTCCTGCTTTTCAATTATATGGTTTTTCTGAAGAAATTTTAATTGAGATG
>JAUVYH010000164.1 GCA_030603165.1 Fidelibacterota bacterium | reverse complement strand
TAATTCTGAGTTGTGTCGATACATCAATTTCACCTTTTCAAGGTATTCGCAAATTTGACAATTTCAGCCACGATAAATCGTGATTTCGCTTCGCTCCATGTCAATCCCCAATTTCAAATTTCCAGTTTCCAATTTCATTCTCCTATCTCCAATCTAAAATCTCCAATCTACGCGCTCTACTCCACAATTCTGATCTCTTCTTCAGTCAAATTGTACAACTCGAACACCAGCCGGTCTATCGACGATTACAGCATCAGTATTATCCCTCATCATAATTTTCACTATTGTGACGGATTGCTTTAAAAGCATTGAAACCAAATAGTTACTGTTTTAATTGTGTCATGCATTATAAAAGACGGAATGTTACTTTAGGCTAAAAATCACTCTGTTAAAATAGATTTTCACCGGTTTTTATTTCTGTCGATAGTATTTAAATTTACCTTATGAAAAAATTCAGTCTTTATATCCATTTTCCTTTTTGTATTCGTAAATGTCATTATTGTGATTTTTACTCCGTAATAATAGATCCGCCCGCAGTAGATTCATGGGTAGCAGCCTTATTGACGGAAATTGATTTGTATAAAGCGAGATTTGGAGATTCTCAGATCGAGACAATCTACATTGGAGGCGGAAGCCCCAATCTGATTGGATCGAAAAACATCCGATCTATATTTGAAGGTTTGAATACTTCTTTCGGGCTTCAAAATGTCAGGGAATTTACTGTTGAGATCAATCCGGGACAGGTAAAACCGGATTTTTTAAAACAATTGAAAGATATTGGCGTAAACAGGGTCAGCGTCGGTGTTCAGTCTTTTAAGAATAGTGAGTTGAAAACCCTGGGACGTATTCACCAGGTGGAAGAAGTCTTTGCCACATTTCAAATATTAAACAGAATCGGATTCGATCACCTAAGCCTGGATTTGATTTTCGGGATTCCCGGTCAGAGACCTGGTTCATGGGAACGGAGCCTGAAACAGGCAGTTGAAATGGGAGTTGATCATCTTTCGCTGTACAATTTGATTTATGAAAAAGGGACGTCTTTTTACAAATTAAAAGAGCAGAAAAAAATTGTACCAACAGACTCTGAACTGGAATGGCGGATGTATGAGCTTGCCCATCAATGGTTGGAAAGTCGGGGCTTTCAACATTATGAAATTTCCAACTGGGCAAAACCCGGTTGTGAATCGGTTCATAATAGTTCTTACTGGAAGGAAAGCTATTATCTTGGTTTAGGACCTGCCGCGCACTCCTATGACGGTGTGAGCCGGTGGTGGAATATTCGCTCGGTTGATGCTTATATAAAACATTTAGCGGAAGGAAAATTTCCGGTCGAAGACCGGGAAGAACTAAACGAATACGACCGGGAAATAGAGTTTCTGTTCCTGAGTTTAAGAACACAGAGCGGGTTGTCTGTCAGGAAATTTGAAAATCTGTTTCTTGTAGATTTTAAGCGAGTGATACAGAAACTGGCGCAGCGAATTGACAGCGATGAATACTGGATATTCGATAGGGATAGTTTTAAATTAACGCCTGCAGGATGGTTTGTTTGTGATTCGATCACAAATGAAATCCTGGAAATTACCGAGGAGGTCAGGAATGATCATAAAAAAATGTTCTGAAGCGCCCATAGAAAAGATCATTGAAAAAGGCGTCAGCGGCGTCAGCAAACAGATGTTGCTTGGACCTGAAGATGGAGCGCCGACGTTTGCAATGAGACGTTTTACCGTCGCACCGGGCGGCTACACCTTTTATCATACTCATGATTTTGAACATGAAGTGTATGTGCTTGCCGGTAAAGGTGTTGCGCGAAGTGAACATGATGAAATCAGCATATCGGAAGAATCCGTTATTTTAGTCAAACCCAATGATGTTCACCAATTTGTAAATACCGGGAAAAACGACCTTATTTTTCTGTGCATCATCCCGAATCCTGATTAGCAATGAACTTTTTTTCAGGTGCGCTGTATAATAAGGAATTTTACCCAACCAACTTGAGGAATTAATGAAAAAAGAACCCAAACAATCAAAAGTAAAACAGACAGTCAAGCAGGAAATTAAATCCTGGGGACTGATCATTTTAATCGCTCTTGGCATAAAACAAACCATAATTGCCTCATATCATGTTCCTACCGGTTCAATGGAAAATACGATAATGACCGGAGATTTTCTGTTTGGCAATAATTTTATCTACGGGTCCCGCACACCGGACTGGATCGGAATTCCCTACACCCGTATTGGTATTCATATTCCCTGGTTCCGTTTGCCGTCGATTAAAAAACCCGCTCAGGGAGATATTTTAATATTTAAATACCCTGTGGATCCTTATGTTCACTACGTAAAGCGATGTGTCGCTGCGCCGGGACAGACGATTGAGGTAGTTAACAAAGAAGTATTTATCGATGGTGAACGATATACAAATCCACCTAATTCGAAATATGTCGGACCGACAACATATTCAAAATACTGGAAAGATTTTAATATTTTTCCGCGTGGCGCCGGAAATCGAGATAACTATGGACCTATTTATATTCCGGCAAAAGGAGATACGCTTAGGCTGGGCGAGTTTCCAACTCAGCTTTTAAAAAATGTTGTGGAATTATCCCATCACACATTCTATGTTCAGAACGGTAAACTGGTTATCGATGGGATTGAACAGGATTATTATATCGCTGAACAGGATTTCTACTTTATGATGGGTGATAATCGTGATAATAGTCTGGATAGCCGGTTTTGGGGTTTTGTGCCCCGTGATTTAATTGTCGGGCGGGCTATGATAGTCTGGCTTTCATTTGATAAGACCATGCCGTTATATCGAATAACAAAGATGTTTCGCTGGAACAGGGTCGGTAAAATCCTGTCGTGAGAAGCTAAAGTATAGAGTTGTTTGACGAATTTTGAGGATGGGGAGATTTTTCCACTCGTTTATTTTTGGTTATTGTATAAATTCCAGAGCAGCAGTTTATGAGTTTTTCTGAATGCCTTGAGGTTTTTTGAGTAGGCTTTGCTCTTGCGAAGATCGCTGCCATAATACAGGATAAATTCCAATTGAGGGTTTGTGTCGTATTCACGGTCAAACTGAGCGGCAATATTGTTTGCAGGCAGCGTCAAAACTCCAATGATTTTTGACAAGTTAAAGGATAAACCATTTTTTCCCGGAGCCGGTTCATAACTTTTATAGATTAGTTCGGAGCAAGTCAATTCATAATCAGACAGCATACTAAATGTATAGTCATACTCGTGTCCCCAGAATTGAAACGCAATTTCGATAGATTGAGCAATGTCAATCTTGGTCAGTCTTGGTCGCAAACAGGCTGCATGATCGGATATTCCGACTGATTTTGAGACGGAGTGAAAAATAACGCCATCCTTAAGACCTTCAATAATCCGATTGTATTCAGCATCCTCTCCGGCTAAATAGGCGGAATAGGCTTCGGGATAATGTCTTTTTAGATAATCTGAAAAACTGGCGCATTCGGGATCTTTACCACGGTAAAACTCGATGATTTCAGATGTATTGCTCCAGCTCTTTAATTCTCCCGGGCTTCCAATATATAAAGCGGCGTGAGTCCAAAATCCCGGTATTCCCAGGTTAGACAGATACCATTCTTTTCTTTCAAGTAAAATATCACCCGGCTTTGCTTTTTGAATGAGTTTTTTGCATTGCCGGTCTGAAATGAATCCGTCTTTGCGATGTGTTAAGCGCGTGATTCCCATGAATAATGCGAAATTTTTTTGAACAGGAAAAAGTACATCCAGGGTCTTGTCTTTAAATGTATCCAGAATATTTTGAACTAAGTTAGAAATCCCTTCTGATTCCAGTTTTTGTTTGCAAAGGGGGTATCTTTCTTCAATTAGCTTTGCAAGGTATTGTCCGTCTTTATTTGATCGAAGATTTTCTGATGAGGCTGGCGCTATGGGATATTTTTTCAACATTTTTTTGTAATTCGAATAACCCTCTACCAGCTCGTAGAACTCCTCAATATGTACAATTAGCCATTTTAAGTTAGTGTATTGCCCTCGGAGAATACCGTACTCCGGAATTGGTTCGTCCAATAAAACTTCAAAGGGCGCGATATTAGCGGTATTTTCAATAATATCAAGCCCGGAAGAATAGAAAAGTAAATAGGCAGCATAACTTATAAGATAGGCATCTAATTGATCTCTTTTCTTGAAACTGTCAACGTGTTTATATTCTACGATGAGTTTTTGTAATACAATGGATAAATCCAGATATTGTGCCCAAATTTGCTTTGTCTCTTTTCTTTGTGTATGAGTAAGAATCGAAGGTTTTTCATCTCTAATGGACTTAAAATAGCCCTCCATAAAAGTGCGCAGATTATTCATCTTCCGATCTATTATTACCAGTAAACTTGCATCAGAAACAATTTTTTCACGAAGAGCTGGTCCCCGCAGATTAGCAAGCGAAGAATGGTTTTTTGGTATCGTATATTTATTGCACCCACTCATAAAAACAGATGCTATTAAGATACCGGACAAGATCACAAGGTATGGCAGGGCGCGTCTATTATTTCCGCTTTTGTTTTTAAACGTTCGTAACATGCTCATTCTGCTTTTTTGAAATAGTTTTTGATTTGGATAAATGTGACAACTTGTAAATTTTTCGATATTGATATTAATTGGTAGCTACGAAACATTCCGGGCTTCAATACTGCTATTTTGTGAATTGAATTTATAGAAAAATATATGCCAGAATGACTGCTATTACCAATCCCGGCAGCATATTGACTACTTTGATCTTTTTGATTTCGAGAATGTTTATACCCAGTCCGATCAGTATTAACCCACCGACTGCCGACATTTCATTGATCACAATTTCATTGAAGAATTCTCCCAGCCAGCCCGCGAAAAGGGTCAATCCGCCCTGATAGATGAGCAATGGAATCACTGAAAAAATCACACCGATGCCCAGTCCTGCGGATAATACAACTGATGAAAATCCATCCAGTATAGATTTGGAAAGGAGTAGGTTAGGTCTGCCGCCCAGTCCTTCTTCGAAGGCGCCCAGAATCGTCATAGATCCCATGCAAAAAAGCAGAAAGGCGGTGATCAAACCGTCGGTGAATTTATCATTATCCGATCTAACTTTTTGTTTAAGATAGTTGCTAAAGCGATCCAGGGCGCTGTCGATGGAGAGCAACTGTCCGATAATTGAACCGATTACGATACTAAAAATCATGATGAGATAATGATTTGTCTTGGCAGCCATGGTGAATCCCAGGAACAGGGTAAAAAGTCCGATTCCCTGAAATACGATTGTTGTAATTTTTTCAGGTAATCGCCGATGCAGAATTAAACCGATTATGCTGCCCAAGATGACCGTACCTGCGTTAATGAGGGTTCCCGGCATGGATAATTACGCTTTTCTCTCGGGAATGATAATCCAGCCGATGATATACGTGACCACTAATGGAAAAACTCCTGTAGCAATAGCGGCGAATACGAACAGCAATCGAATGACCGTGGGATCAATATTAAACATTTCACCCAATCCTCCGCAAATACCTGCGAGTTTCTGGTCGGTAATCGAACGATAAATCTTTTTCATGGTTAATCTCCTTGCTCCAAAATTACGGTTAAAATATACAAGTATTTAGAGTATAGGAATAGTCAAATTTGTTGTCAGGTCGATAAATCCGAGGCAATTTTCTGTGAGATGGTTAACATTCGTTAATTAATTCCAAGAATTGTTTGTAAGGTATTGCCGTCCAGCTTTCCGCCTGCATAGCGCCGTTTTCCCGGCTGATCAGGGAAACCTTGGTTGCCGAAATGGCATCCGGGGCTTCGTAAATGTCCATAAAGTCGTATTTACCCAGCAGGGCATAATGGGCAATAAATTTGATTTCAGGGCATTTGTGTTTAACCTCATCCAGCCACTGCCGTCCCAACTGTTCCCGGTTTTTCATCTTGGCTGACATTTCCTGGGATAGTTTGGTCATGAGTACAAAAGTTTGCATAACATCCTCCGTTTGATATTCTATATTTATTGTAACAGAAAAGCATCAAAAATTCAACATTTATTATGAAGAAACTGTGTTTCATAGATAGTCCCGTTAGGGACGAAATATTTATAGCAAAATCAGTTCCCGTAAAAAGTGTAAGTTCTATAAAGGACGAAATATTATTCTTCTTTAGTATGAATATGTTAGCCATCGGTTTTTCTATTTTGCCCTTCATTAATTAAAGTTTTTATCCGTGCTAATCCATTCAATCCGTCTTATCCGTGTTCTATTTTCTTCCAAAAATTACCTTTTCGAGTAGGGTCTTAGTTGTAAGTCGATTTAAAATGCTATTCTCATATTATCGTAACAATCTGGTATTTTATCAATCCGAACAATTATTAATTGCATTAAGCACTGTTTCATGGTAATATTAGTTGCCAAAATTAAATAGGAGGGGAAATATAATGGCAGCGTTAAAAGAATTCTTTAGTCCCGAAATTATCTGGTTCATCCTTGGATTGGCAATGTTGCTGTCAGAATTTATTATGCCCAGGCTGATTATCGCCTTTTTTGGATTTGGCGCCTGGGTTGTGGCGATCCTGTGTATGATTATTCCCGGAATTAGCCTTGTTCCGCAACTGTGTATTTTTATTATTTCGTCTGTGGTAAACTTTTCAACTGGGTTGTATTATTATTGGCGTTATGGAAACAGGTTTCAAAAGTATTTAAAGGTTTCGAAAAACAGACCAATGTGAACGCTGAGGATGTGGATGATTTTATCGGACACAGAGCAACGGTGGTGAAAGAAATCGGGAAAAATAAAAAGGGGAAGATCGAATTCCACGGCACGAATTGGGACGCCAAAGCCGATGTCGATATAGCCGTCGGTGAGATGGTGGAATTATTGGCAAAGACAGTATCACATTGAAAGTAAAAACATTAAATTAGGAGGTTATTATGACGTCGTTTACTATTGTATTAATTGGTATTATTCTTTTTGCCTTAGTTCCTCTCGTTCCCAAATTGTATTTGGGAACGTAATTGTTGTAAAAACTTAGTTTTGAATTTGGAAATGATTAGCAATAGAATAAAACTTTACAACATATAACACAACAAAAGAGTGTAATCACCAATGCGCAGCAGGTACAAATTTGATATCGAAAAAGGTTTATACTTCGTGACTTCCACAATAATAGAGTTCATACCGGTATTTACTTCTGAAAAATATTTTCAAATAATCATAGACTCTTTAAAATATTGCCGGGAAAATAAT
>JAUVYH010000045.1 GCA_030603165.1 Fidelibacterota bacterium | reverse complement strand
GCAAAATTTTTCTACACAAAAATATCAAAAATTTATGAACAAAATAATTGGTTTCTATGCTTCATCATCTACCTGAAATTTTAGGTGTCTTTATTTGGCATGAAGATCTGTGATATTGAAAATATGTTAGCGGTATTAAAGGATCAGCCTAAAGTGTTGAGTCGCAAGGAATTGGAAAGGCTTGAAGTCATTCGCACTATTTTTAAGCAGCAGGAGGAAATGTATTTGAACAGAGTACATACAGTAAAGGATCGGATTGTCAGTATTCATCAGCCTCAAATTCGCCCGATGGTCAGAGGTAAAGCCACTGCTGATGTAGAGTTTGGTCCTAAATTGTCCTTGAGCGTGGTAGATGGCTTTCTCTATTTGGACCATCTGCGATGGGATGCATATAACGAAAGTCTTGATTTGATTCCACAGGTAAACAAATATAGACGACGATTTGGTTGTTTTCCAAAGGTCGTTATCGCTGACGGCATTTATGGTACCCGTGATAATCGTAAATACCTAAAAGAGCACGGAATTCGATTCTCCGGGAAGAAGTTGGGACGTCCCCCCAAAGAACTTGATATGGTCGCTCGTGAAATGGAACGGTTGAGAGTTTTAGAACAGGGTGAGAGGAATGAAGTGGAAGGCAAAATAGGAACGGCAAAGACTCGCTACGGATTAGGAAAGTTAATGACCAAAACAGAGGTAACGAGTGAGAATTGGGTTGCGATGGCGATCTTCTCAATGAATATGGCCACTGCGCTGCGGCGGCTTTTACTGTCTCTATTTTATTGGGTGAAATCCGTAGTAAAACTGAGTTTTTCAAACTATAAGCCAGCCGTAGTATCGCTTGTTAGTAAGTAATGACTTTTTCAGGATACCCTAAGTATATTTCCCTTTTCCCCTCTTTTTCCCTTTTTCCTTACTTACACCTGTGAACGGTTACGGAAATTAATTCCCTCTCGCATCCAAGCCCCAGTTCATCTTTGTCCGAAGGGTCTGAAAAAATGAATCCCCTCTGAAACGGATAATTTTCAATGTGAAATCCGCTTTGTGTATCTCAACTTTCCCGGCATTTAACAGGGAAACCCGTTTCTGTCCATCAACCATCAGGGATACGTCGTTATTCAATTCCGCACATTCCAATCTGATTGTCTGGTTATCCGCAATAATAACAGGACGGGCAGAAAGGCTATGGGGACAAATCGGGGATATTACAATTACATTCAGAAGGGGAGAAATAATCGGACCGCCGGCAGACAGTGAATAGGCTGTCGATCCGGTTGGCGTCGAAACGATCAATCCATCCGATCTGTATGTATTAAAATAGTCGTCATCAACGTAAGTGCGGATTTTTATCATTGTCAGAACACGTCCTTTATCGACAACAAAATCGTTAAATGCAAAGTAGGTGTCGATTCGATCCGAAAAGGTCACCCGGGCATTCAGGACGCTGCGCTGCTCGATCTTGAAATCACCATCGAAAAAGGCGGTTAAGCGTTCTTTATAGTTTTCCATAGAGACGTCTGCAAGAAACCCCAATCCTCCAAGATGAATACCCAGCACCGGTTTGCCGGTTTGAGCCATCAGTCGCGACGCACCCAGGAACGTGCCATCGCCCCCAACGCTGAACATGGCGTCGATTACTTCAGGCATTTTTTCACTGGGAAGATACTCAACGGATTTCGCCGGGATACCCGAATTCTGCTTAAAAGATTCCGGTAAAACAACTGTCTGACCTTTGGAAATAAGAAATTCAACGATCAGAGGAAGAGATTTTGACTGTGTCTCAAATTTGGGATGCAGATGAAGTCCGATTTTCATGGTTCCCCCTACTTTTTCAGATCCTTTTCAATATATTCACCATTCTCTTTGGCTACAAGAATTTTAACCCGTTCTTCCAGTGTCTCCAGCTGTTTTTGACATTTCTCCGACAATTTCATCGCCTCTTCGAACAGACCGATCGATTTCTCCAATTCAACTTCACCGGATTCGAGTGTCGAGAGGATCTCGTCCAGACGTTTAAAAGATTCTTCGAGTGAAATATTTTTCTTCGGCATTTTATGCTCCTGTAAAATTATTATTTATGGTTCCTTCTTGTTTAGAGTGGGTAGTTTCGTAACCTGTTGTCTGTAGCCCGTAGTCAGTAAAACAACCATAGCCTGTTCGTATGCTAACTTATAAACATCTAAATCTTTTGCTGATTTAACATACATAATTTATTGCACCATTTTTGATCTCAAAGAATCATTGTCTATTCAGAACTCCTTGGAGCGGACCACGGATTGCAGACCACGGACCTATCCACTCGTTTCAAGAAAGAGCCTTTTTTTTTACCCACTTAATTTGAGAAGGAACCTTTATTTATAAATAGTATCAACCGTCGCATCAAATCGCCCATCCGCCACCTCGATCTCTATTTTTTCCCCCAGCGCTGTCTTTTTAATGGATTGAACGACGTTTTTATCCGGAATTGTATAAACAATTGCATAACCTCTTTTAAGTACAGCCCTTGGATTTAAAGCATGAATCGTGTCAATAGAATGAGAGAGTTGAAGTCGATATTGTTGAATTAATTGTCGCGTTGCATGACTTAGCCGACTATCGAGTTCATCCAGTCGCTGGTATTTTTGCTGAATAACTTCTTCGGGATTATTCAACATTATGCGCGAATTAAGATTAGCGATATACTGTTTCGTTTTTGAAATATTTCCATCGAGATGTTGAACTATACTTTTCCCGAGTGTACCAATTTTACTCAATATTGCGTCTCTATCCGGGATTGCCAGCTCCACGGCAGCCGATGGGGTAGGCGCCCTGAAATCCGCAACAAAATCGGACAATGTAAAATCTACTTCATGCCCAACCGCACTGACTATCGGCAGTTCCGATGCGGCAATTGCACGAACCAGCTTTTCCTCATTGAACGCCCAGAGATCCTCGATCGAACCGCCGCCGCGTCCAATAATGATAAAATCAACATTCTTCAGCCGGTTAAATGCTTCAATGCCTTCGATAATTGTATCCGCCGCTTTTTCACCCTGGACCTGAGCCGGGAAAATAATCATTTCAACAGACGGATTTCTGCGTTCGCTGATCTGCAATATATCACGAATAGCAGCGCCGGTAATACTCGTCACAACGCCTACACGCCGGGGAAATGGTGCGATTGGCTTTTTCCGTTCCCGGTCAAATAATCCCTCATCGCTCAGTTTCATTTTCAATGCTTCAAAAGCCATAAACAGGCTTCCCATACCAGCGGCTCGGATCTCCTTTACATTGATCTGATATTGTGACTGGGCTGCGTAAGTTATGATTTCACCGCGAACAATAACACGCATTCCGCCGGTTAAATGAAAAGGAATCGTTCCGGCAATGTTCCGCCAAATTACACAATTGATCAGAGCCGTATCATCTTTCAGTGAAAAATAGATATGTCCGGCTCGACTGGCGGAGTAATTGGAGATTTCACCTTCCACCCACAGAGGCGGAATAAACTGAGTAATGACCCGTTTTATTTCACGAGATATTTCCGATACGCTGTATATTTTCTCTTCCATAAAAAAGAGTGGTGACGACTGAACCGCCCTCACCACTCCCCAAAAACTGTAGTATTTACTTATCTAATTTTCTTTTTGTGACGATCTCTTCTGAGCCGCTTTTTTCGTTTGTGTGTTGCAATTTTTCTCTTTTTTCTTTTTCTCCCACAGGGCATACTGAAATTCTCCTTTAATCGAATCCTATTGTAATTTTTTATTGTTGTATTTTCGGCTAATACTGTCCTTTAAAATTTTTGACGGCTTAAATACCGGTACTATTCTTTCCGGTAAATAAATTTCATCACCGGTTCCGGGATTCCGGGCTTTTTTGGGTTTCCGCAATTTCAAACTGAAACTTCCAAAACCACGAAATTCAATACGTCTTCCTCGCTGGAGCGAATCGGTGATCGTCGAAAGAAAGCCGTTGACGACTGCTTCTGTGTCCACTTTTGTCAATCCGGTTGCACGAGACACAACCTCCACGATATCAGCTTTTGTCACGGTGTTACCTCCTTATCTCCATATATAATTCAGAGTAGGAATTGGTGTTATTAGAGAGATTACTTCTTCAATGTCTGAAAACAGTAGATCAAATAACGTTTTTTTCTGTTTCTGTGAAAAAACTAATTTCGGTCGTCCCTGGATTCCCGCCATTTCAGCTATCATGAGAACCGCATCTTCAAAAGTTCCCAATGTATCGATCAGACTAAGCTCTTTAGCCTGCGAACCTGTAAATATACGCCCGTCGGAAATTTTTAACAATTCCTTTTTGAGTATTCCCCTCTCATCAGCGATGGTAGTAACAAACTGGTCAAAGATATCCTGCACGACAAAATCCAATCGTTTTTCATCTTCCGGGGTAAATTCTCTATAAGGAGAGCCAGTATCTTTGTATTGCCCGCTTTTAACTGTTTGGACATCGATACCGATTTTATTCAATAATTCTACAGCCACGGGGAAATCGACGATAACTCCAATACTCCCCACGATACTTCCTGGATTCGCCATGATTTTCGTTGCTCCAAGCGAAGCATAATATCCACCGGAAGCGCCGACGGAAGCGATAGATGCCACAACTGGAATTCCGGATTCCCTGACCCGTCTGATCTCCCGATAAATTTCCTGAAAAGCAGCCGAGCCGCCGCCGGGTGAGTCAATTCTGATAATCATGCCTTTAATATTGGATCTCTGACGGTACTTTGTCAATTGCCCCGCAATTTTTTCCGCGGAGACAATGACCCCCTTAATGTCCACAACGGCAATATTTCCCCTGGACCTGGATATAGATGATTTTGATAACCAGTGAATGTTAGAAAAAAGGGCAATTATGACAATGGCTAAAAAAGCCAGGAAAATGATCGTTATGAAGCGATCGGATTTTTTCAAAATCGATTAACTTCCAACTGTTTTATATATGACTATTTTCTGCCCGGGGTAAATGAATCGTCTTCGGTACAGATTATTCCAGGAACGTACTTTACTTAATCCGACCTTATATGCATCGGCAATTTCGCTAAGGGTTTCTCCCTTTTTTACAACATGAATAATCTTGGTCTTCCCGGATGGTGTTGAAGAATAATTTGAAACATATTTTTTACTTACCGGAATCTTTAATTTCTGCCCCGGATAAATGAACCGTTTCCCATAGAGATTATTTATAGAGCGAATTTTACTTAATCCCACACTATAGGACCCGGCAATTTTACTTAAGGTCTCACCTTTTTTCACTTTATGGATCACAATGTTCTGGTCGGTTGATACCGTATGACTTGCATAATATTGATTTGTAGGAATTCTTAGTACCTGTCCGACTTTGATCCGATTCTTATTCCTGATGTTATTTGATGCAATAAGCGCCGATATACTGGTCCCATATTTTCTGGCAATATAAGATAACGTCTGACCGCGCCGTACTCGATGAGTAGTCCATTGCGGTTTCTTATCTACATCCGGGATATCGGCTAATTTATCGGCTAATCCAGCCCCTTTTCCAACCGGTACCCGTAAAATATATTTATCATTTTCCGGAGGAGTTATCCACCGTCTTAATTCCGGATTATATTTTTTTAGCAAAGTTGATGATACGCCGCTTACTCTGGCAATATCCTCAAATTCATAACAGCGGTCTATAACTACTTCATCCCACTTCCATGTGTCTTCGGGTTCGTTTTCAAAGCCATATTTCTCAGGATCAAGAGCAATAGTGATCCCAGCCATCAATGTCGGCACATAGTTCCGGGTTTGTTTGGGCAGCGACCGTAATTTCCAGTAATCACGGGTACCTTCTCTGCGGATCGCGCGCCAAACCCGCGATTCACCGGTATTATAGGCTGCCAGAGCTAAAAACCAGTCGTCAAATTCTTCGTGTAATTTATTCAGATATTTCGCCGCAGCATAAGTTGATTTAATAGGATCCCGGCGTTCGTCTATCCACCAGTTTCTCTTTAATCCATATATCGCTCCCGTAGAGGCGATAAATTGCCATGGACCGGACGCGTGAGCATAAGAATACGCTACCGGATTGAAACCACTTTCAATCAGCGCCAAATAGAACAGCTCGTCAGGCAACCCGTACTCGCGTAATATCGGCAACATGTGTTCTTTATAAAGCCCTGCATTATTCAGCCACTTTTGAAAGCGTTCGCGTTCCCGCGTAGAAAAATATTCAATAATTCGATTGATCTGTTTAGAACTCACCAGCGGAAAATGACCCGGTCTGTCATCAACTATCAGGAGCGTATCATGGGCTAATGCAACCGTGTCGAGAGCCACTTCAATTAATTCTTCTTTGATAAAAGCCGCGCCATAAGTTCCCGAATCACCGTTCAGGTAACTGTAACTTTCCTGAAAATCAAATGTGATTTTTTCATAAAACCGGTTAAACTCATCCTGCTGTAAAAGTGCCAGTGTATCAAGCCTGCTAATCTCAGCCATAATCTCAAAGCTTCGATCAAAGCAATATTTTACCTCGGATGTATCTTCAAAATGGGCTGCAATAAGCGCATCTACATAAAAGGTTTTCGCCTCGGCAAACATCAGGTCAAACAGTTCGGGTCGTGAATTATCCATTTCCTCAGAAACAGGTGTGGAAACAGTAGCAACGGTCGAATCCTCAGTCACGGAATAAGCATTATTACTTAAAATAATACCTGATAAAAGAATCGCTAAAGATGTATATTTTTTAATTTTCATATTTAATTATTTTAATTATAAGTTAATTCGAATTTACAGCGGGAAAATTATATTTATAACAGCTCATAATCAAGGTGTTTATTTTAATTTGGATAAAATCGTATCAATAATATTTGTCGTCGATTTTCCTCGAACAAACGGAATGATTTTCACTTCATCCACAACATCTCTGCCTATAATTTCATTTAATTTATAATCCCCACCCTTGACAAGGATGTTTGGTTTGATCTGCCGGAGTAGTTCAAAAGGCGTCTCTTCATCAAACAAAACAACATAATCTACCATTTCAATTGCTGCTAATAATCGAGCCCGATCCTGTTCGGTCAAGATTGGACGATCCGGTCCTTTAATTTGTTTCATCGACGAATCAGAGTTCATTCCAACAATCAAAACATCACCAAACGATTTTGCTTTTTCAAGCAATTCCAGGTGACCAACATGAAGAATATCAAAACAACCGTTGGTAAAAACAACGCTTTTATTTTCTGCATTCAATGATCGGATTATTTTTTCCGCTTCAGGTTGTGTTATTATCTTCTTGTCGATTTGCATATTCCTCCAGCGGACACAATTTACAAAGATTTAGATCACAAAACCTGTGATTAAGTTCAATCGATCCCTGAATTAGGTAATTTTTATTAAAGAAATTTAATGGTAAACTCAATCGCTGAGCCCACTTTTTAATATAACTCGGCATTTCCCCTTTTGGAACTTTCCTGTTCAAATAAACGGCTTTTCCCATCAAGCTCTTATTATTTTGCAATAAAGCAATCGCCCTGACAAATGGCAGCAATACGTTCACCAATAGATCCATCAATCGACGATCTCCAATAAGAACATTCCCGGACTGGTTAATAAAAAACGGATGATTTTTCCATAAACCGGCAGGCTGCTGGAAGTAATCTCTAGCCCAGCATAACATTTTATCGAAAGAACGATTTGAAGTCACCTGGTTTATCCATAGCTGCGCCGGGTAATCAGGATAAAATTTCACGAGAATCTGGGCTAATGCGGCAATCCGACGAGTCGGGAAATTCGCCGGACGGCTCCCGGCAAAATGCCATCGATAAAATTGCGATTGTATTTTAAAAGGTTTCTGAATTCGTTCCCAATGCTGCCGTAAACCATCGTAATAATCTGAATATGATAACAAGTACTTTGAATTGGGGGGATCAAAAAAACCGGCTGACCCAAAGAGAACACTCTCAAGAATGATGATTCGTTCCTGCTCCGCTGTACTATCAATTATTGAATAAAGTTTTGAGAGCGGCAACTGATCCGCAAACAGTCGAAAGGATTCCCGGTTTCGACTATATCCCAATACATCCAGCAGCATTCTATAAAAATAGTGTTCCGGTTCAACAGACATTAATTGCGAACGAATTGTCAATGCTTTTCTCTGAAAACGTATATCGGCGAATTTTTTAAGAACCGATTGTAATCCTTGTTCATTGACTTCAGTCCAATTCTCACAAAAATAATCCGCTGATTTTTCGTCCATCCGATACGAGGACAGGACCAGCACCGGTATAGTATTATGATTTTGAGTGATAATTTCTCTATTTTTTTTAGCATTTATAACAACGTGAAGAATGACATTATTATAAACCGGATCCTCATGATGCTTATGATGATACCAGTCATCATTGTCAATATGGATTTCCACATCGCCTATAATTATTTTATCACCGATAAGGATTTGAGCATTGGCAAAATCCGGCCCTTCCAGATCATTTCGTTTTCCGGTGTCAATGATACTCAGCTGCTGACCATCGGTTGTCCGAAGCCTTTTTAAAGGAAATTGCTGAAATAACCATGTTTTGTACAACGATTTTTCAAGCGGTTTATAGATTGACCGCTTTTCCGAAATTCTATGGATGTGACAATTAATCAATATTTACTGTCTGTTTTGCTCGTAAGTTTCTTTCCGCATAATCATAGACTCTCGTACTGCCTTAATGCATTCATCGATATTGGCAAATTGATGCACATATACGGGCTTATCAATGACAATATCTACATTGCCGGGAACAACGTTAAACGATTTCTTGGGAATACAATATCTTGCTCCCATTATTGTAACTGGAATTAATGGTAAATTCTCAGCGTCCGCCAACCGGAAAGCGCCTTTTTTAAAGGGTTTAATTTGTCCGTCATGACTTCTGGTACCTTCCGGGCTAACGATGACAAAAATTCGTCTTCGGATTAGTTTCTTTGAAACTTTTTTAATGGAATTTATTGCTTTTTTACGGTTTTGGCGATCAATGGGAATATGATTACACAAAGCAAGGCACCATCCGAAAATCGGGACTTTAAATAATTCCCGTTTAGCCATAAATCGTACCGGCGCCTGAAGACCCGCAACGGCTATTGGTATATCAAGGGCGCTTTCATGATTAATAATGATAACTCCCGGTCCCTTTTCCGGTATATGCTCTTTCCCGCTTACATTTAGTTTTACTCCTAATAATATCAGAACTATTCGCGACCAGACAATGAATAACCAAGAATGCAACGGTGGGTAAAATAGATTTAAAGCCGCCATCAGGATCGTAATCAATAGAGTAATGCTAATACTTAATATATTTCTGATCATTTTATTTAGAGCTCCGGGTTAATTGATTCCTGACTCTATCCGGTACTGAATATGTATTCAATAAATCGCTTACTTCTTCTGAAGTCAATGGTGTAATATCTCCAACAGCCCGGGCAATTGACAGCACTTTAAACACATGTTCTGTCCGTTCTAATTTATAATAGGCGTCTCGTAAATCTGAACCAAGAGTAACAACACCGTGTCGTTCCAATAATAAAGCATCCCATTTTGAAGCGAACTCCGCGACAATCTCCGCAAATTCTTGAGTGGAAGGAGTTTTATAGGGTACTAAGGGAATTTTACCTAAAGTCAAAACAACTTCCGGCAGGATCAGTTCTTCCATGCCTTTTCCGATTATGGCAAATGCCGTCGCATACGGCGAATGTACGTGTACAATCGAATTAATATCGGAACGGCGTTTATAAATTTCAAGGTGCATCCGGTATTCGGAAGATGGTTTTTTCTCTCCTTCAATTTTATCACCGCTGATTTTAATTAAATTTCCAGGTTCAAGTTCTCCTTTTGATACATTTGTCGGTGTAATCAAAAACACTTCTTTGCCTATTCTACAGCTGATATTCCCATCATTTGCGGCAACAAAGCCCTGTTGATGGACTTTTTTCCCGATATTACAGATTTCGATTCGTTTTTGCAGTTCGGTCATCATGGCTGTGTTTTGATTATATTGAACCCGGTATAAGGTTGTAAAATTTCCGGAATTATAATAGTGCCCTCATCGGTTTGATAGGTTTCCAAAAAGGCAATCATCAGACGGGGCGTTGCCACTCCGGAACCATTAAGCGTATGAACATAGGATACTTTTTTATCGGAGGTTCGGCGATATCGTATATTTGCCCGGCGCGCCTGAAAATCCGTAAAATTACTTACACTTGAAACTTCGAAGTATTTCTCAGAGCCCGGCGCCCAAACCTCAATATCGTAACATTTCGCAGCAGCAAAGCTAAGGTCTCCCGAACATAAGGAAACTACGCGGTAATGAAGATTTAACGCCTGGAGTATTTCTTCTGCGTCCTTTAATAACGCTTCATGCGCCTCATAAGAAGTTTCCGGTACGGTAAACCTGACCATCTCCACTTTATTAAACTGGTGAACGCGGGACAAGCCACGTGTATCTTTCCCGTAAGATCCCGCCTCACGCCGAAAACAGGCAGAGTAGGCTGTATATTTTATTGGCAATTGACTTTCAGCAAGAATCTCATCACGGTGGATATTTGTTACCGGAACTTCGGCGGTTGGGATCAAAAACAGATCGTCAGTGTTATCTAAGTACATATCATCTTCAAGTTTGGGAAGCTGTCCTGTTCCGAAAGTCGATTTACGATTTGCCAGAAACGGCGGGAAAATTTCCTGATATCCGTGTTTCTCTACATGAAAATCCAGCATGAAGTTTATAAATGCACGCTCCAGTTTCGCTCCGGCGCCTTTATAAAGAGGAAATCCGCTCCCGGATATTTTTGCCGCGCTATGAAAATCCAGAATTCCCAGCGCTTCCGCCAGATCGAGATGATCTATTAACGGAAAATCAAATGTCGGCTTCTTCCCCCACTCTCTAACGAAAACATTATCTTCCTCAGATTCCCCGATCTTAACTGTTTCATGAGGCAGATTAGGAAGAGTTATCATTATAGCATCCAATTGTTCTTCAACCTGCCGAATTTCTTCATCGAGCGTCTTGATTTGAGCTCCGACCTGTTTCATCTCCTGAATTTTATCGTCTGCCGCTTGCTTATTCTTTTTCAACTGAGCGATTTCACCGGAAACCCGGTTACGCAGTGCTTTGAGTTCGTCACTGCGGGTAACTGCCTCCCGGCGCTTCTGATCAAGATTTAAAAGAGTATCCAGTTCATCACCGCTATTTTTTGCATCCAATCCCACTTTGAACCGTTCCGGATCCTGACGAATCTGTTTGATATCCAACATACAATCTCCATAAGCAAACACTATTAATAAATATCAAATTACTTTAATAGGATAAGATATAAAATATTTTTAATTAAGAGTAGATTTAAAATTTCTTTATTTGAATACCATAGCCGGACTAATTATATGCCGCCTGGTGTTTTTTTCGGATTCCCACAAGCAAGGTTTGCACAATGATCTTCAAGTCTAAAAGAATCGACATGTTTTCAATATAGTAAAGATCGTACCTCAATTTTTCACGGACATCGTCGATACTTTCATCATATTTGTATTTTATCTGCGCCCAGCCCGTTATTCCCGGCTTTATGATCAAGCGTCTGGAATAAAACTGGATCGACTGTTCAAGTTCATTGACAAAATAGAGCCGTTCAGGACGCGGACCAACAATGCTCATGTCACCCATAAGAACGTTAAAAAACTGTGGAATTTCGTCCAATCCTGTTTTTCTCAGTAATTTTCCCAAACGTGTAATACGCGAATCCTCTTTTTCAGCCCATTTCGGCCCGGTTAAATCCTCAGCATTATGCATCATCGATCTGAATTTGATCAGTTCGAATTCCTGCTTATTCTTGCCAATCCGTTTTTGTTTATAAAAAATCGGACCCGAGGAATCTATTAGGATCGCCAGCGCAATAATCACCCATATCGGCATGAAAACGATCAGAACCATTAGCGAAACCGCAATATCAATAATCCGCTTAAGTAACCATTCCCAGGTCTTCATATTTGAACCGAAAAACCGGATGAGTGATACTCCATAGATATGACTGGTTTTAAAACCGGATACCAAATTATAAAAATCAGGAAGCAGTTTAACAGAAACATTATAATGGCTGAATATAGCTATTATATCCATGATCGTATCGCTGTCGGAATCATCGAGAGCTATGATTGCTTCTTTTATCTTTTTCTGCTTAATAAAAACCGGAATATCCTCAAATCCACCTAAAATGGGTATTCCTTGGATTATTTTACCAACATTACCGTTTGCATGATTATCTATATACCCAACAAGATCAAATTTAAGCACCGGAACATTTTTTATTTTGGTTGCAACATTAATCGCCCTATTAGAGGCGCCGATAATCAGAGTCGGGCGTTTTTTAAACCCTAATAAATCATTGTTTTTTAATATTCCTATTATTAACAATCGCCCGAAACTCAAACCCGTTACTAATAGGAAGCCATAAACTACTAATATTCTTCTCGCTACAATGATTGGAAAGTGAATTTCGAAGGTCAAAAAGAAAATTAAAAGCGTACCAAATAAAATGATTTTTATAACAGTAAAAATCTCATCGATCCGGGACGTGTCCCATTCAATCCTGTATAAATCATTTGCCCCTAATAAAACGATCCAGTAAATAACGGTCCACGAAACCCATAAGATCAATTCAGCGGATGTAAAATAACTATAAAAAGGTAAAAATGGCACAACACGCCAATAATATGTAATACCGAATGCGAGAACAATAAAAAGTATATCACTGAAAACAAACAATAAGGTTTGAACAAATTCCGATGTATCAAAGGGGATGAATTTACTTTCTTGCTTGCTATTTCCGTTCAATAACCCATTTATCCTCCTGTTGCCATTGTTTTCACCGTTTCCAACAACAATCAGATTTTTTTTGATTTCAACGTAGCCTAAGCGCCGAATTACCATGGCTAACAATATACTGCCAACGAATAATATTGTGAGTATCCATTCGACATTCAGCCATAAGAATAAGAATCCCAGGAGCCCGGCAATTATACTGAAAAAATAGATGATCTTTACGGCATTCTTATGGGAAAAACCAATTGTCATCAACCGGTGGTGAATATGTTCCTTGTCCGCCATAAACGGGTGTATCCGTTTGCCGGCTCGCCGGAAAAATGAGATCGTAGTATCGAGCGCCGGAATGGCAAGTACAGTCATTGGAATTATTAAATTCAGACTGTTTGAATCACCAATCCGACCGATTTCCAGCGAGATAACAGAAATGGAAAAGCCCAGAAAAAGTGATCCGGCGTCACCCATAAAAATAGATGCGGGATAAAAGTTGTATCGTAAAAAACCTAAATTGGCGAGAATAAGAATTATGTTTATGAGAGCTACCAGGGTTCGACCGGATTGGAGCGCAATAATAGCAAACATAGCAAATATAATCATTGCTACTCCCGATGCCAGACCATCCAATCCGTCGAGCAGGTTCATCGCATTTGTGATGAACACAATCCATAAAAGCGTAAATAGAAATGAAAATCCACCTAAATGAATTGACCCAATTACCGGCAGATATAAGGTGTCAAAATGGAAGCCGCCAATAACTACAAGAACCGCGGCAAATATCTGACAGTAGAATTTAGTTGTAAACTTTAGACCTTTAATATCATCGTATAGACCAATTAAAGTTATAAATGTACATGCAATTCCAAGAATATAATAGTGACTGGGAACTTTTCCAGCTATAATCGGAACAAGGAGAACCGACACTGCAGTGCCAATGATAACTGATAATACAATCGCCACACCACCAAGATACGGCATGAAGCGCTGGTGAACTTTACGGGGACCCGGAGTATCACCGATCTCGTATTTTATAGCGAGGCTCCTCGCTATTCTTGTAAGTAATAAGGAACTTGATAGTGTAATAATTAATATGACTAATAACTGTAAATACAATACTTACCCCAAAAGTTTAACATTCATTTTTTCAGTTCAAGATTGACTGATTTACAGAGTAAACATTCTGCAAATCTTCAAAATTTTGACTGGTAACTTATTTAGAGATTTATTTTACGTAGCAATTATATGTAGCTGGCAACCTCAATATTTCAACTATGTAGAATGTAAAAAACATTTTCCTTCATGGCAAGATATATTTATTAAACCCAATGCACTTCGATAATAAACAGTAAACGATATTAACAAACATCTAATATTAATTCAAGCATTTTTCGGGCTAAAGAATCCCTGTTAAAAAACCGGTAAACTGCGGAATATCCGTTTTCACCCTGCGTGGCTCTTAAGTCGGGATCATGATATAGTTTTAAAATTGCTCTTTTCAATTCCGCAGGATTTTCAGGTGGAACTGCTAAACCACAATTATATTTCTGAGCAATTCCGGTTGCTTCACCTTCCGGAACCGATACGATGATCGATTTCTTTTTAGCCATATATTCAAACATTTTTGATGGAATCACAGTCTTGAAGAGTGTATTGTTTTTCAACATTATCAAACCAACATCGGACATTTCCAGAAAATACGGAATCTTATCTTTCGGCTGGAGTGGCAATATCGTCACATTTTCAATTGACATATTACGTTTTACAGTTTCAAGATGCTTTCTATCAGCGCCATCACCAATTAATAAAAAGTGAATATCTTGCTGTGTTTTCAATAGTTCCGCAGTTTTTAATACTATCTCAAGTTTATGCGCCAATCCAAAAGTTCCGATATACGAAAGAATAAAACGATCCTTTTTATCAAATAGATCAATCTCCGGTTTTTCTATTGACATCCTGTGAAAATCAATACCATTTGTAATAGTTTTTACCTGGTGTTCAGAATAACCATATTCAACAATATGTGCCTTAAAAGCATCGGTTAATGTTATTATCTTAGTTGCGGAAAAATACATCCATTTTTCAATTCTAATTAATATTTTTATTAGAATATTTTTCCTAACTGCATTTACGGCGGTGATTGAATCGGGCCATAGATCTCTGATTTCTAAGATAAACGGTTTACATTTTATCCGACTGATTAAAGCTCCGGCAATTCCGCAGAAAAACTGGGGACTTGTAGCCACAATCGTATCTACTTGCTTAACTTTCCGGGAAACGCCGATGGCCATCAGCATATAGACTAAATAATTGATCGAGCGCCTAATAGTCCCTTTGTTGGGCGTCAGGAACGTCTTCACGCGAATAACATTTACACCGCCAACATTTTCCCGGGAAATCCACCGATTCCGATAACCGGGATATAGTTTGCCATGGGGATGATTCGGATGATTTGTGATTACAGTTACTGCTACTCCTGATTTAACCCAGCGGACGGCATGCTCATAAGTGCGATTTGCCGGTGCATTCACTTCTGGGGGAAAATAATGTGTTAAGAATAAAATGTTTTTCATTTTCGGATTATGGTCTCTAGCCGGATTCTATCTGTAAACTCACCTTGAATTATTATCGTTTTTTTATCTCTTTTAACATACATTTCCGGATAATAATCAGTTTTGACAACAGTCACCTTTCCTTTCGGTAATACCATTTTTACGTGACTTAGATCAAAATGAATTATTGAATCAGCCAAATTAAAATGTAAATCCGGATTTACATGAAAAAATGCTTTATAATGGTGAACGCCGGAAAATATTACGTCATCCGCAATCAGGAATCCATCCTGTACCAAAGATATTTTACGCTTATGTTTATACTTTCTATATGAAAAAATACCGGTTATTTCGTTTGAGCTGATATTTGTGTCAATTATATCTCCGCGACGTCCTACTCTAAAAACGTCCCAGATTTCCGCCTGTTGTAAATTATCAATTTGAATTGTGTTATGTGCTTGTACTGAGCGAGTATATTGTCTCTCCTGTGTTAATTCATAATTGTAATTGCCTGTATCAACTAAAAGAGGTTTTTCTCTATGCCATAATAAAATCGACAACTTATCACAATGAGAGTGTGCAGGATTATAAGAAGGATTAAACGGTGCATTCAGCAGCATTATTTTTAGTTCATTGTTTACTAACCGGGGAAAATATTGCTGTTCATCAATTTCACTATTAGAAGAGATACCAAGCTCTGAAACATATTGATTTAAGTATGCTTTAGATGGACATCCTTCAAAATTCACATCGCCGATAGGTATATATCTATCACCATCAGCAATATAATTAACCCAAAACAGACTTTGCTTAATTTTTTCCTCTAACGTTTTTATTAATTCTCTCGTAATATTTTTGTCAACTCGTTTCAGCAAATTAAATATATCTAACAAATCTTTTACAAATAATGCATGATATGTTGGTGAGAATTCATAGTGCAGACCATTATATTGCTGCTCAACAATTTGTTTTTTTAGGTTATTAATCGACCATGTAAATAATTTGTTATCCTGGAAAAATACACTCAAATACAGGAGTGCTACGATGTTTTTAAAAAAATGATTAGCAAGTAGGTGCAACTCACGATATTTGAATAGCACTTTCTTTTGTACAAATAAGTTATGTACTATTTGGTCATTTGGTTCAATCTGATGTCGAGAAAAAAACTTAATCCAATTTACTACCCTTAGTGAAATCGGGTATGGTTCCCAAGCATCTGACCTGTCAAGCGGATTTTTTTCAATCCAATTACTAATTATTTTTAGACCGGTTTCTTTATTACAGCCTTCTAAATAATCAAAATAATGTAAATGGTAACGCCAAAGTTTGGGCTTGCTTTTGACATCCCAATTCATAGATATAAAATCAATATTCTCTGAAAATATCTTTAACTTTTTATTTTTTCTTGATTTATCAATTGAAATAACTTCTATTTGAGGTAATTGCTTACCCATCCATCTCTTCTTTTTCTTTCGAACTGAGAACAATCTGTTTATTGTCAGGTATATTCGCCATAATATCTGGCTTGGTTTTTGAAAACCAATAGTTCGTAACATAATCAGGATTTTATTTATCAATGTAAAAATAATTTTAATCCAGTCTGAATAGATTCCAAAGCCCTGAAAGTAACTAACGTCGTCAAATACAGAGATTCAAATGAGATTGGAGATTCCAATTCATCGATTATTGCTTTTTCAAAAGCCTGATATTCTTCTTTAAAGCCCTTTTGCTGTGCACCTGTTTTAAACTTCCGCAATTTACCAAATCCGGCAATTTGAGTCACCCTGAAATCATGCATTTTGACAGTATATCCGCCCCCGGCTAATTCAAAATATTCCTTTGGTTGCGAAGTATCTCCAAGCGCATGATAGGTAATATTACCTATTGATCCATCTGCAAAATCGATCGTAATATTAAGCGAATCATTATTCGATACATTTTTATTTTTCGTTGTAATTGATGTCGCGTATACTGCCACCGGGTTAGAACCACTGATATATTGGAAAAAATCCACAAAATGACATACTTCTCCGATTACGCGCCCTCCTCCGATCTCAATGTCCTGAATCCAATGATCAACCGGAATTTGTCCGGCATTAACGATATAATTCATTATAATCGGCGTACCGATCTTTTTTATTACTTTTCGAATTTCCTTTGCATGTGGTGAAAAACGTCGATTATATCCAACCAAAAGCATGTTTTCTGATTGTTTATAAACATCTTTAATCGAATTTAGCCCATCTTCATTTATTGAAAGCGGTTTCTCAACAAATACGTTTTTCTTATTTTTTAATCCTTTAACAACAAGATCGGCATGCATTGAATGCGGTGTTGTGATAAATATTGTATTTATTTCATCATTCCCAAATATATCTTCCGATTTTGTAGTCATCATCTTAAAATTGTATTTTTGACAAACTACGGTTGCATTTACTCCATTCGGTTCCAACAATGTATCAAAAGAACAATTCGTTTTGGCAAGATTCGGCAATGCCACAGCCTGAGCAAAGTTACCTGCTCCAATAAAACCAATATTCACCTTTGAAATTTTTTCCTTTTTCTTCGCCTGAATTTGGATAGAAGATATAGGCTCTTTATTTTGATTATATTGCAGAATAATTCCTAAATAAGGTTCCTTGATTTCTTCCTTAACAAGTTTATAAGCATCAAGAACATTGATAAAATCATACCGATGAGTTATAAGACTTTTTATATCTAATTTTTCTTGTGCAATCAGATTTAATATAGTTTCCATATTTCTTTGTTCTGTCCAGCGCACATAACTCAACGGGTAATCTATTCCATCGATTTCATACTTTGGATCATAGCGTCCAGGTCCATAAGACATTGAAAGCCTGAAATCCAATTCCTTCTTGTAATAAATATCCCTTGGAATATCCATCGGAGTTAAACCCACCATAATAACACGACCTTTTAAACGGCAAATTTCTCCGGCATTAACAATAATCTGGTTAGATTTTGAAGAAGCAGCAATAATAACACCATCAACACCATACCCCTGTGAAAATTCCTCAGCCACAGAAAGTAATTCGTCACTTGTACAAACACAATCAGCTCCCATAGATTCTGCAATTTTGAGTTTATTTTTATCAATATCAACGGCGAGTACATCACATCCATTGGCTTTCAATAATTGGGTCGTTATCAATCCAATCAGCCCGGATCCGATAACAGCAATTCTCTCTCCGATAGTTGGATTTAGTTGCCGAACGCCCTGCAATGCAATAGATGCAACAGTTGTGAACGCCGCTTCTTCATAACTAACATTATCCGGAATTTTTACAATAAGATTTTTAGGCACATAATTTATTTCTGCATGATTTGCGAATCCGGCCCCGGCACAAGCAACACGCTCATCAACCTTTATTCCGGTTACAAATTTTCCGGTGAACAAAACTTCTCCGGCACAGGAATAACCCATTGGAATTGGTACTTCCAGTTTTGTCATTACTTTTTGGATAGTTGTCTTCAAGCCTTCTTTTTTTACTTTATTCAAGACTTGTTTAACAAGATCCGGTCTGGCTTTTGCTTTACCAACAAGGGATTTACTGGCAATATCAATAAGCATCTTTTCCGTACCGGCAGATATTAATGAAGCACCGGTTTTTACTAATACGCCATTATCTCCACAACTTGGAACCGGAACTTCAACAACTTCCATTTTACCTGTTTTATAAGATTGGATGATTTGTTTCATATTTCTCCTCTCGGTAAATTACTTAATAACTAAATTATTATAAAAGGATGCTAATTTCCCTTCCTGTATTTCCCAATTATACTTTTCAACAAACGCTCTTCGCCCGTTTTTACCTAGTTTAATTTTTTTATCCGTATTTTTTAATAAACTTTTAATAGCCTGAATAAATCCATCTATATCATTATGTTTTATTAGAATTCCACAATTATTATTTTTTATAAATATCTCGTTATAAGGACTTTCTTCAGCAATAATCGGTATACCACAGGCCATATATTCAAATAATTTCGTAGGAATTGCTTTAAGATATTGTCCAACAGGTAATAGAAAAGATAATGCAATATCTCCTTCTCTTATTATTTTTGAAATTTTATCGGACGAAACTGAATTAATAAATGAAAAATCGCCCAACATATTTTCAGCTAATAAATAATTATTAAGTAGATTTTCCTCTTCTGAGGATAAAAATCTACGAACAAATTTAAATTTTACACGAAGTTTTTCTGCCTTAATCTTTTTTAATATGTCAAGAAAAAATAATGAACCTCTTGCCACACTAAGTGTACCAGTATGGATAACAACATTTCTGCTGTATTTCTCATAAGAATAAACAGGCTCATTAAAATTCGAAAGTCGTGCATAATTATATAGAATTAAAACATTGCACTTCATTTTATTAAACCTATTATATTGCGAATCTTCGACAACGATGATATTTTGTACAATTCTAGAAGAAATATTCTCAATTAAAATTAGTAAATTTCTAATTGTTCGAACAATTATTTTTGGAATCCATTTATTTTTGATAAATATTCTATCAGGATAATGTTCATGAACATCATATATTACGGTTTTTTTTGTTAATATTTTTAGTAATATACCTAATATTAATAAATCCGGGTCATGGAAATGAAATAATAGATATTTAGGATTGAAAATAATTTTAAATATTCTATACCAATTTAATGGAATTTGCAATTTTGAACGTAATTTCGGTATCCCAATTATATTTATACCCATCAATACTTCATTTTTAAAAGGAGCGGGAGCAATTATATCAACTTGATATCCTATGTTTACCAATGATAAGGCTTCTTTAAAAAATATTCTCTTATCATTATAGGGATGGATACTGGTTATAATACAAACGTGCTTCACAAAAAACCTCATTCGCTAAAATTTCGACATTACTTCACCGGTTATAAATTTAAAATTCCATTTTATTAATTACTGCCTTTTTTAAATAGAATTAAGTTACTATTTACTTTTTTAATCACTGCAATAGTAACTACTAATAATAAAAGAAGAATAATTAATTTCAACATGATAACAAAAAATAAATTTCCATAATAAATTCTGCTGTTTAATAATAATACCAAAAGAGTCTCAAAAATAATACAACAAAAAGGTATAATACTTCTACCTAAGTTATGAAATAATTTTTGCTTACTAATTAATATATATAATGATGTAATTCCCAACATAAAATTCCCAACGAATAAAGAAGCTACTAACCCTTCAAGTTCCCAATTGTAAAATACAGATAATAAAACAACTATAAGAGTCGATATGCCTCCAAACAAACCAATGTAATTAGAGTATGGAAAAGAATAAATGCCGTCTAATATTCCTTTTATTATCACAAAGACAAGTAAAAATCCAATGCTCGGAGAAAGATACGTCAAATGGCTACTAATAATTGAATATTTCTCTCCAAACCATAATCTTATAATTTCAGGAGCAAATAAAGTTGTAATCATTCCTATAAAAAAAGGAATTGTTAAACAATATTCGATAACTATTTGGCAATTTTCTTTTATTTGTTTATGGTTTCCATACGATTTATATTCAGCAAATTTCGGCAATAATATCACATTAAATGGTTGCCCAATCATTTGTACAAGCCTAATAACAGACACTAAAATTCCCACATAAGCAGCGACTTTTAAAGAAATCAAACTAGATGCTGTAAACACCGGAATAAAGAAAATTGAAGCAAATAAAAATCCTGCAGGAAACCTTGATATACCATATATAAAAAATTCTCTATCACTTAAATAATTTCTTTGGACAAACATAAATTTTATTACATTAAATAAATTATCTTTAATCCTAGTATTTAATAAAATAACTCCCATAATTACAATAGTTGTTAATATACTGAAAATATACAGATAGTTAGTTATATATTCTATTTCATTATCTATTTGAATTTTTAGAATAAATATTACAATTAGCGCTAATAACCAAAATATTGTAGTTATAACATTCATTATAATAAAATTGTGGCATCCCCGGAAATATCCAACACTTATTACAAATGAAGAAAAATAAATTAGTAAAAAACATATCAATTACTTTTATTGTTCAAATTGCTGTAGCTTTTATAGGTGTATTAATAATAAAAATATTATCAAGCCAGTTATCTGAAGAAAATTTTGGTGCATACCTT
>JAUVYH010000083.1 GCA_030603165.1 Fidelibacterota bacterium | reverse complement strand
GCCACCTTCCAAATTATCCTTAAAAAACTGGGCATATTCAGGTACAATTATGACAACATCACCATTTTGCAGTTGGTCAACTATTTCGGATAATTCATATCTCAGCCCGATCCCGGCATGCAATCCCATATTTATTACCGGCAAGAACAACCCCAACGGGTTGGATACACTGCGCCGGGTTATTTTAAAAACGTTAGAAAAAACCGGTGAAGACGCCTACGTGGTAATTGCATCCGAAGCGAATACCAATTTGATAACGGATTTTCCCGATTCATTTTCAAACCGAGTTTATAAAATTCACGGCGATTATAAGAATTTATCCGATGCTGTTTTGAAAGCCGGGGAAGCGGGATTATTAGATTGTGATCTTCTTTTTCTACACTCTCCCGGAGACGATATCGATATTAATGCCGATTGTATTAATACGTTTTTTGAATATTATGAGCTGACCGACGCCGGGTTCATGATCAGTGACCATTATGAATATCTTGATGATGATCCCGCCGGTAAACCGGTATTACAGAAATTAAAACCCGGACATGATCCTTCAAATGTCATAATTCCCGGCAGAATGAATAATCCTGCTCTGTTTTGCCACGGTTCATTGATAGCTGTGAGCGCAAAATATATTAATCCGCGGGTTTTCGATACGGACGTAAATTATGGAACTGACTATGCGATTCGGATGGGAGTTTTGGCTCAAAACGGAAAAATATTTACCATCCCAAAGCCGCTCTATACTTTTCGGAGGGGTAAACCATTTTATCCCGGCGCCGGGCTTCAGGATAAATTTGAAGCGGGTAATGCGACAAAAACCAGCCGCCACTTTTCTTATACACAAGACCCTGCCCGGTTTGAATGGGGACCGGTCAGCTTTCAAAAATATTTAAAGGATATCGGGGCGTTTTTACCGGATTCATATTTTACGCGAAAAGTGCCTGTAGATCCCACGCTTGGTGATGGTATTTCCTTTGTTTTGCCGACGTACAACCGTGCCGATTTAATCCTTTATGCTATTGAATCTGTGATAGACGTCAGGAAACGGGTTGATACGTTTATTCCCATCGAACTGATAATTGTAGATAATGGAAATGATAATACACCCAACGTTGTAGCGCCTTATATCCAGCAATATCCCGATCTGGTAAAATATCATAAAGTGTTTGGCATGACCCTTGGCGGCTCCCGTAATTTTGGTGTTCATCGTGCCTGGAACCGGATTATCGGTCAACTGGACTCCGACGATGTGCTGATTGGCGACCCGGTCACCAATATTCTAAAACAGTTTGAACGCACAGGAGCAGCAGCGATTATAGGAATTTACCAAACGGCTGTAAGGAATTCAGAAAACGGTGAATTGACTCTGGATAATCAGGTCATTACTCATGACGAATATTTATGCAATCAGAACAATCCGTTGTTGCAGATGTGTATTCCCGGACCCGGAGCGCCAAGATATTATCGAAAGGAAGCAATTCTGGCGTCGGGTGGGTATCCCGATCTTCTTTATGGCGAAGACGCCGCGCTTTCCGACCAGATGCTCAAACAGGGCTTCATCATTGAACGAAATCTCGAGGAGGCGACTTATATTGCCGTCCGGCATAGCGCCAATACAGACAGTGAGGAGTTAGGCTCTGATATTCTGTTGCGGAAAAATTTCTTAAAGTATTCATTTAAACAATCGATCATTGAAGAACTAAAACATCTGGTCTTGTGCAATACATATTATCATAAGTACAACAACCGGGTTGGATTTTAACCCGATAACGTCATAGGGTTAATTTTTCTTTGACCTATATTCTTATTTGAATGATTTAACAGGAAACAATAGAAATGGCATTACGTGATCATCATTTATCAGACGATGATTTAATCTTATACTTTCTGGAAAATTCCAGAAAACAATTAGACGATAATATAAGAACGGCGGCGCTTATTGAACAGCAAACCGATCCGGATATGGGTTGGCGCCGGTTAATTGACAATATGAAATCCTATTCACAAAACAAAAACGTTATTGTATCCGTTAAGGGTGTGCCTGTTCACATAAGTCTGAATATAACCCGGACGCCCAGCCTGACAGCCAGCACTTTTGAATTAATAAATGCCCGCCCCTCAGAATCACCGTGTTTATTATGTAATCTGGATGAAGAGCAAAAGGGAGTGCTGACTCTTGATGACCGGTATATTATCCTGGCAAATCCCGGGATCACTATTCCCGGCGATCTGACGATCTCTTCCATTAAACATGAATCCCAACTCATTACAGGGCATTTTGAAGATATGATCCGGCTGTCGGAGCTTTTGACAGATTACTCAATATTTTTTAACGGCGCATTAGCAGGCGCATCCAGCCCGCATTTTCACTTTCAGGCGGGTATTAAAGATACATTGATCGGCGAACAACAAATAAATGAGATGCTTAACGGAAAAAGGATCGGGGACACTCATGCAGCCGAGCTGTTTAAAACGAATAAGATAGCTGTATATTTTATCCGTAATTTCCTTCGTTCCTGCTATGTCTGTGTATCAAAGGATAAAAAACTATTGATTGATTATTATGATCAAATTTATTCTCATTTATTAAATATTGACCGGGAAATAGCCGGAATACCAAATGTACCGGACTTCGGACACAAAATTGATTCGCTTGGGTTGGATGAATTTGAACCCCGGATGAATATTATGCTGAAGTATAATCCGGATTCAGGAATATATATGCTTGCGGTTTTTCCTAAGATATTTAATCGTCCATCGCTCTATTTTGAACCATCCGGAAAACAGATCATCTTAGGAATAGCAATTAAGGAAGCTCTGGGTCATTTGATTACTTGCCGGGAGTCGGATTATAATAGATTGAAACAATTTCCGGAGATCGTTGAAGCAGTTTATACCGATACGTCATTAAATAGTCGTTTGATTGATCGGTTAAGTGGGTTAATAAAATCATCAAAAAAATTGGTGATTGAATCAAGTAAATGACCATGAATCATCGATGTACTTTAATATTGTTAAATAGATGATTCAGTTAGAATATTTCTTGCATTTTACCGTCTAAATGAGATAAACTTGAAGGCTTTTTTAAGCCCTTGTAGTTCAAGCGGATAGAACGGAGGATTCCTAATCCTCTGATCTGGGTTCGAGTCCCGGCAAGGGTACGGATTGATATAATTAAGGAGATGAATACATGTTAAAGCCTAAAAAGAAGATTACCCGGAAAGAGATTAAGAAGGACCCGGTTTTGGAAAAAATTGCTCAAGCAGAACATTTTATCCATGAACAAGGCAAAATGGTGATGTATGTTGTGATCGCAGTTGTGGTGATAATAGTGCTGAGCATTGCCATGATTCGTTCCAAGCAGAATGCAAACCGAGTTGCATCGGGTGAGCTTGGTATTGCCGAAACGGCGATAGCTTCCGGGGACTATGATAATGCGATATTTCAGTTAGAAGCATTAATTGATAAGAACCCCGGTACAAAAAGCGCCGGTATGGCAACTCTGCTGCTCGCTCAGGCATATATAACTAAAGATGATTATGAAAATGCCGAAATAAATTTTCAAAAATATATCGATGACTATCATCAAGATGATATGTTAATAGCGGCGGCGTATAATGGTCTTGGAGCCTGTGTTGAACGGAAGGAAGACTATAAACAGGCGGCAAAATATTTTGAAAAAGGCGGTAATAAATCGCCTTACAAATTTCTAAAATACGAATGTTACATAAATGCAGTGAGAAATTACATCAAACTCCGTGATATCGAAAAGGCTGAACGACTATTAAAAATGATGCCGGAAGACGATCTTGATTACAAATATAAATCTCAAGTCGATATGCTGAATGCAGAGATAAAGGTGTTGAAGGGTTAATTATTATTTAAAGTTGCATTATTTATTTCCTTATTGTAAGTTTCGGGCGTTAAAAGTGGGTTGACAGACCCACTTTTTCTGTTTGGAGAATTAAGATGGAAACGGTGAAAGAAAACGTAAAGAAAATCGTAACAAAAGTAGTTGAAGATTGCGGCGCTTATTTAGTCGGTTTTTCAATCAATTTACAGGGGAGTCGTACTTTTGTAAAAGTGGTCGTTGAATCAATCGATGGAATCACAATGGATGAGGTTACTTCTGTTACGAAAGAAATAAATGCAAATGAAGCTCTGGACAAATTATTGGCTGACGGATACCAGCTGGAAGTCACTTCACCGGGGATCGACTATAAGTTAAAAGAATACCGTGATTTTCCGCGTAATATTGGCAGATCGCTGAAGGTTTTTCATACGAATTCGACATTGAAATCCCCTTTAAAAGGTGAATTAAAAGAGGTCAATAAAGATAGACTTGTTTTTGAGATAAAAGGAGTTCTTAAAGAAATTATGTTTAACGAACTCGATTATGCAAAAATTGTTTTAAAATGGTAATCGTAAGATAGAGGAGTTATCAATTGATAAATCGAGAAATCATTGAAGCCTTTTCACAGATCGCTCGAGAAAAAAGTGTTGATCGAAGCGAATTAGGTGAAATTATCGAACAAGTTTTTCTTTCGCTTATCGAAAAGAAGTATGAGAGTACGGAGAATTTTGACGTCATTGTGAATATGGATAAGGGTGAGATAGAAATCTATCAACATAAAGTTATTGTTGAGGAAGTTACTGATCCGCTCACTGAGATCAGCTTGGAGGAAGCCCGGATATTGGAACCTGATCTGGAGATTGGTGATCCCTATGTAGAAATTATTGATCCCGCCAGCTTTGGAAGGCGATTAATCTCCCACGCCAAACAAATCCTGAATCAACAGATTTTAAGAGTTGAGAAAAACGCCATTTATGAGGAATACTCGAAAAAAACGGGGCAAATTATCATCGGCGATGTACATCAGATCCGCAGAGATGCGATTTTTATTAATATCGGGAAAGCCGAATTGAAAATGCCGCGTGAAGAGCAGATACCGGGTGAACGTTATCGCAGAGGTGAAAACATAAAATCGATCCTCAAAGAGGCTATACTTGGCACAACCGGACCGGAAATTATCGTATCCAGAGCGGATCCTTTATTCTTAATTAAATTATTTGAAAATGAAGTTCCGGAGATTTATGATAAAACGATTGAGATTAAAAGAGTAGCCAGGCATCCGGGTGATCGAAGTAAAGTTATCGTTGAATCCAATGATCGCCGGATTGATGCTGTCGGGGCATGTGTGGGAATTAAAGGCAGCAGGATTCAGGCAATTGTCAGAGAATTGAATAATGAAAAGATTGACATTATCAACAATAGTAGTGAACCGGAAATTTTAATTACACGGGCGCTCTCTCCCGCAAAACCATACATGCTGGAAATTGATGAGGAAAAGAAGACGTCTCTGGCTATTTTTAACGATGATGAAATTTCGGTGGCTATCGGTAAAATGGGTCAGAATATCCGGCTGGCATCCGAAGTAACCGGATATACAATAGATGCAATTAAGAAATCAGATTACGAATTGTCCGAGTCAGAAACGATATATCTGGAAGAAATTAAAGGACTGACTGAGCATAATTGGAAATTGCTCTATTCTGTCGGAATTGAAACCGCGGAAGAACTTGTAAATACATCCCAGGAAGAGTTAGTCAGCATCAAAGGTCTGGGTGCAAAGACGGTTGAAAAGATTATTGCCGTTGTTGAAGAAGCCGTAGAAAACCGTAAAGCCGAGATTGAAGCTGCTCGTGAGGCGGCTCAGTTAGAAGCTGCAAGTTCAGAGGACTATGATGAATCTGAAGATGAAGAGACTGAGGAAGATATTGAATTCTCTGAAGGCGACGTCATTGATGATATAGTACAGGAGTCAAATGAATAATTCGGTTCTATTAGAGAGAGGTCTATGACTGGTGAAGTAAAAGTAAAACAGAAGCGGATTTTCGCGATCGCAAAGGAATTGAATATCTCGCATATCGAGATAATAAAATTTCTGAAAAAAGAGGATATCCCGGTTAAGAGTATTATGACTCCCGTGGATGAAACAACCTATCTGAATATCCTGGAGGAATTTGCCCGCGAGAAGGATGTGGTTGAACGATTTCGGAAAGAAAGAGCCCGCAGAGAAGCTGAATCCAAACGCAAAGCGGAAGAGGAAGCCCGTAAAAGCGCTGAGCTGGAACGGAAGAAAATAGAAACAGAAGTTTACAACCATGCTATTCCTCTCATCGATTCCGCAATAAAATTAAGCCATAAATTTAGTGCTCAAATTTTGGATTTATTACTGAAGGATGTTAGAGCCTCCGCTAAAATCACGGATGTGACGCCTGGAGTTGTTTCCGGTCAGCCGGTCACCGAAACCCCGTCTGAAAAACAGAGTACTGAAGACAGTGAAAAAGCTCGGAAGAAAAGGAAAAAGGAAAAACGTAAACTCCGGCTTATTACCATCTCTGATATAGAATCCCGATTAGATCAAAAAAGTGGAAAGCGGCGTCCGACGGAAGATGATAAAAAGAAAAAGGGTAAAAGAGACAAACACCTGATAAATATTGACGAACGAAAAGTGGATGATTCCTTCCGTCGCACTATGGCGAAGATGGATGAAAAGATCACACGAAAAAAATATAAAAAACAGGATGTGTCTAAAGAAGAAGAACAACAAGAAACAAAAAAAATCAGGATCAGTGAATTCGCAACTGTCGAAACAATGGCAACATTAATGGATGTTGATCCTGCTGACGTGATCTCTAAATGTATCCAACTTGGAATGTTTGTCACAATTAATCAGCGTCTTGATTTCGATGCAATCACCTTAATTGCCGATGAATTTGAATATGAAGCTGAACAGATGGAACAGTATGGTGAAGAAATTCTGAAAATCGAAGAAACTGAAGAGGATATGAAAAATGCAGTTCCAAGACCGCCTGTCGTGGCGATTATGGGGCACGTTGATCATGGAAAGACTTCTTTACTGGATTATATCCGCAATACCAATGTTGTCGCCGGTGAATCAGGTGGTATTACCCAACATATTGGCGCCTATAAAGTTATTCTGGAAAATAAAAAACAGATAACATTTCTGGATACACCCGGTCATGAAGCCTTTACGGCTATGCGGGCGCGTGGAGCGCAGGTGACCGATATGGTTGTATTAATAGTGGCAGCCGATGATGGCGTGATGCCCCGAACTGTTGAAGCTATCAACCATGCCAAAGCAGCGGAAGTTCCTCTTGTAATCGCTATAAATAAGATTGATAAACCCGAAGCTGATATTGAAAAAGTTAAACGAGGATTGTCCGAGCAGAATGTTTTAGTTGAAGATTGGGGCGGATCGGTACAGGTTGCAGAAATATCTGCTAAAACCGGTGAAGGTATTGACCATCTACTCGATCTGCTTTTGCTTGAAGCAGAGATGTTGGAGCTGAAGGCAAATGTCGATACTATGGCAAAAGGAACTGTCGTTGAATCAAAAGTGGATAAACGACACGGTCCAATGGCAACGATTTTATTTCAGAAAGGTTCTGCAAGTGTCGGAAATCCGTTTGTCTGCGGTCCGGCATGTGGACGTATTCGAGCTATTTATGATGAACGGGGGCGACGTTTAAAAGAAGTGAAGCCGTCCGATCCTGCTGTTATAGTTGGATTTGATGTCTTGCCGCGCCTGGCGGATATTTTTGCCATCGTTGAAGATGCAGTAGAAGCAAGGAAAATTGCTACCGAGCGTCAAAATATTCAAAGAGAACAGCAGTTCCGCCAAACCAAGGAATGGACGCTGGACACAATTTCACAGCAGATTGCCGAAGGAAAAATTAAGCAATTGAATGTGATCCTGAAATGTGACGTCGATGGTTCGGTGGAGGCAATTGGTGAGACAATCAGCCAACTGGGCAATGAAGAGGTTGCCGTCAGCGTTAAACATAAAGCTGCCGGACAGGTTTCGGAAACCGATATTTTGCTCGCAAAAGCTTCCGGAGCGATAATTGTCGGATTTAACGTTTCCGCTAATCCGAAAGTCAAAGAACTCGCCAAGAAGGAAAATATTGAGATTCGCTATTATAGTGTTATTTATGAACTGGCTGACGATATTAAAGCGGCGCTGGAAGGATTGCTCAGTCCTGAAAAGATCGAAGTGCATCTTGGAGTAGTAGAAATTCGGGAAGTGTTTAAAATCCCCAAAATCGGATTTATTGCCGGATCTTATGTAAAAGAAGGGAAAGTCCATCGCAATGCAATGGCTCGGATCAAACGAAACGATGAAGTTGTGCATGAAGGCTCGATATCTTCATTAAGACGTTTTAAAGACGATGTAAAGGAAGTGCAGGAAGGCTACGAATGCGGTATTGCGATTGAGGGCTATACAAAATATGAAACTGGTGATCTAATCGACGTCTTCGAATTAAAGTCGGTTAAACGGAAATTGGAGTAATTAATAGGTCTCTCCATTAATGACAATTGGATTATTACAGGTAGAAATGTTGTTGCTTGAAACACACTCACTGAAGGAAAAACGATCGGTATTAAGCCGGATTAAAAACCTGGTGAGAAATAAATTTAACGTGTCAATTGCCGATCTGAAATATGGTGATCAGTGGGGCAGAACTCTGCTTGGGGTTGTTACCGTCAGTAATAATGGAAAAATTGTTCATCAGGTATTGAAAAGAGTCGAAGATTTTCTGGAGCAGCAGACAGGAATCCGGATAGTAGATAGAAAGGTCGAACTATTCTGATGGTTGGTTATCGAAAACGGCGGGTTTCCGATGAAATAAAGAGAATTGCCGGAGACATATTTATAAAGGATTTACCCAGTCAGGGATCCAGCCTGATAACTGTCACGAATGTACGCTGTAGCAGTGATTTGCGGCAGGCGAAAATATATTTAAGTATTTACAACGAAGATTCGGCACAGCGGCTGCGAGTATTGAAAAATGTAATTAAAAAGGCTTCCTATATCCGGGGGCTTTTAGGTAATCGGATTACATTGAAATATGTCCCTAAATTGCTGTTCTTCGAAGATGATACGATGATCTATGCGGATAATATTGAGCGTTTAATTCAATCTATTCATAAAGATGAGGAAGATGACATTTCAGAATCCGATTGAGTTAATACTGAATGTCTATAAGCCGGTGAATTTAAGTTCCTATGATGTCGTTCGAAAAGTGAAACAGATTTTACCTGGAATTAAAGTCGGGCATGGGGGAACATTGGATCCCTTTGCAGAGGGAGTTTTACTGATTCTAATTGGAAAAGCGACAAAACGGATGACAGAACTGTTAAAGCACCGGAAAAGTTATGAAGCCATTCTGAGGCTGGGATCGGCGTCGGCTACCGGCGATAATACATCCGATATTACTGAAACTGCCGCAGTTCCCGAGATAAATGAATCTGTGTTAAAGAACCTGGAGAGTAAATTTTCGGGAGAAATAACTCAAGCGCCCCCGGCTTTTTCAGCGAAGAAAATCAATGGGAAACCAGCATATAAATACGCTCGGAAAGGACAGAAAGTAATTCTGAAACCGATAACGGTTTTTATATCTGATCTTACTTTGAATATGATTGATGAGTGTTCGATGAAAATAAATGTTACCTGCTCAAGCGGAACGTATATTCGCGTTTTAGGTGAAGACATCGCCAGAGCCATAGGAACATGTGGCTATCTGACCTTCTTGAAAAGGACGAGAATTGGAGAGTATAAGATAAACGATGCTATCCCTGTTGAAAATTTGCAGAGTGCTGTTTCGAATTTAGTAACGACGGGGTTATAAATTTTAAAATTATGCAGGTATTTTTTGGTCTTGATGCATTACCAAAATATTTCAAAGGCGCGGTTGTGACACTGGGTGTATTTGACGGACTCCATCTCGCCCATATGGAGATTATCCAGCGGGTCATTAATTCTGCGGTTCAGGAACAAACCGGTTCTATGGCTATTACGTTTGATCCACATCCCCGCAAAATTTTGAATCATTCCAGGAATTCCGTTCCCTTGTTAACAACACCGCAAGAAAAATTGAAACTTTTGGAAGATACTGAACTCGATGCAACTCTTTTCCTGAAAGTAGATGAAGCCTTGTTAAATACCAGCAGTGAAGCATTTGTTGAAAAGGTGCTTGTCGATCTAATTGATGTTAAAAAAGTAATTGTCGGGTACGATTATCATTTTGGTAAAGGTCGTGGCGGGCGAGCCGGGCAGCTTATCCAATTAGGACAAAAATATGGATTTTCCGTTGAAACCGTAGCGCCGATATTGCTGGATAATGAACCGATACGGTCCTCGTTAATTCGATCGTTGCTTGAAGAAGGACAGGTGGAAAAAGCCGCAAAATTACTTGG
This sequence comes from Fidelibacterota bacterium, assembly GCA_030603165.1. Taxonomy (GTDB): domain Bacteria; phylum Fidelibacterota; class UBA2242; order UBA2242; family UBA2242; genus UBA9312. Next base: position 4,454 of record JAUVYH010000083.1, on the reverse strand, counting down.
CAGATATTACGGAATTTCCGGTCATGTCGTGCATGGGGCGGGAAGGGGAATTAACCTGGGATTCCCGACAGCCAATATTGAAATAAACAATCCTGAAAAGATGATCCCATCAGATGGAGTGTACCTGTCAAAAGTGCAGGTGAATGAACAGCAATTTTTTGGCATCTGCAACATCGGCATACGGGAGACATTTAATGAACATGACCGTGTTATCGAAGTGTATTTGATGAATACTGCCCAAACGGATTTGTATGGCGCGGAAATCGAAGTGGATTTCCTGGAACGTTTAAGAGATGAAATTAAATTTAATACAATTGAAGAATTACAAAACCAAATGATTTTGGATGAGAAAGAATGTTTAAAAAAAATTAAAAATAAGACCAATGAAAAGGAGGATTGACTGAATGTCATTAGCAAAAGAAGTCAAACAAGAGTTGATAGAAAAATACGGAAAAGATGCAACTAACACCGGTTCTATCGAGGCACAAATTGCCTTGTTAACCGAACGCATTAAATCACTGAATGCGCATTTTCTGGAACATAAAAAAGATCATAGTTCCCGGCGCGGTTTATTAAAACTTGTTAGTCGTAGAAAACATCTTATAACCTATCTTCGTAAAAGAGATGAAGAGGCTTATAAAAAATTAATCGGCGAATTGAATATTCGCAAGTAAAAGACAGGAGTTTACATTGATACGTAAACAGATAACCCTTGGTGGAAGGGAATTTATTATTGAAATAGGTCGAATGGCGAAACAGGCGCAAGGGTCTGTAGTTGTTCGATACGGTGACACAATGATTCTGGTTACCGCGGTTTCCAATTTATTGAAACCGATGAACCAGGATTTTTTCCCCTTGCAGGTTGAATACCGTGAGCGTACTTATGCTGCCGGTAAAATTCCCGGTGGTTTTTTCAAAAGAGAAGGACGTCCCAGCGAGAAGGAGATTCTCACTTCTCGTTTAATTGATCGACCGATCCGTCCTTTGTTTGCTGAAGGTTTCTTCAGTGACACCCAGATAATTGCTACCGTAATTTCCGGCGATCGGGAAAATCCGGGAGATATCTTAGGAATTACAGGCGCTTCAATCGCATTAAGTATTTCGAAGATTCCCTTTTTAGGACCAATCGCGGGTGTACGCGTCGGCAGAATTAACGGTGAGTACGTCCTGAATCCAACTATGTCACAGATGGAAGAATCTGATCTTGAGATCATAGTGGCTGGAAGTGAAGAGTCGATCGTTATGGTCGAAGGAGAAGCTAAAGAAATATCTGAAGAAGTTTTGACCGGCGCTCTTGAATTCGGACATAAGGCGATTATCGAACTTATTCATTTCCAGAAAGAAATTATTGAAGAAATTAAACCGGAAAAAGTTCAGGTTGATGCTACTGAGTTACCCGAAGGATTGCTTGAGACGATCAGGAGCAAAACCGAGCCGCAATTAAGTATCTGGCGGGAAATGGCAAAAAGTTCCAAACATACCCGTTCGGAAGCCATTGGTATATTTATTAAAGAATTGACTACTGAACTGGCTGAAGAATATCCTGAACAGGATTCCGTTATCCGTAATGAAGTTGATGAAATATTAAAAAAGGACATGCGGAATCTGATTGTAGCCGGTCAAACCCGTCAGGATGGTCGGGGATTGAAAGATATCAGACCGATTACCTGTGAGGTTGGTGTTTTACCGCGCGCTCATGGTTCGGCGCTTTTTACCCGTGGTGAAACCCAGAGCCTTGGATCGGTTACCCTTGGTACGAAACTGGATGAACAGATTATTGATGATATTGATCGTGAGGAGTATAAAAAACGCTTTATGCTTCATTATAACTTTCCACCGTTTAGTGTTGGTGAAGTTCGTCGAATGTTCAGTACAAGTCGTCGGGAAATCGGTCACGGTAATCTGGCAGAGCGCGCTCTGAAAACATTACTTCCCGAACATATTGACTTTCCCTATACCATTCGGATCGTTTCCGATATTCTTGAGTCCAACGGTTCTTCCTCGATGGCTTCGGTTTGCGCCGGTTCACTATCGATGATGGATGCCGGTGTTCCTGTCAAAAAGACAGTAGCCGGAATTGCTATGGGACTTATTAAAGAAGGCGACCAGGTTTTTGTATTATCCGATATTCTCGGCGCTGAAGATCACTATGGAGATATGGACTTCAAAGTGACCGGTACTCAGGATGGTATTACGGCAATTCAGATGGATTTGAAAGTTGCCGGTATATCTACCGAAATTATGAGGCAGGCTCTGGAGCAGGCAAAAGAGGGTCGCTATCATATAATTGATATCATGAATCAGACTATCAAGGAACCGCGTGCTGATATTTCGCCTTACGCGCCGAAAATGACCACGATCAAGATTCCGGTCGATATGATCGGCGAGATTATTGGTCCCGGTGGTAAAAACATAAAGGCGATTCAAGCAGATAGCGGCGCTACCGTGGAAATTGATGATACGGGAACAGTTTTTATTTCGGCAATTAATACCGAATCCGCCGATATGGCTAAAAACGTTATCGAAGCCATGATTCAGCAGCCGGAAGAAGGTAAGACTTATACCGGCTGTACTGTAAAACGTATCGAAAATTACGGCGCCTTTGTAGAAATTTTACCTGGCAAAGAAGGTTTATTGCATGTGTCGGAAATTGCCTGGGAACGTACAAACGATGTCAATGACGTTCTGAAAGTCGGCGATAAGATCGATGTCTTACTGAAAAAAATCTCTCAACCGGGGCGATGGGAATTATCCATAAAAGAACTTTTGGAGAAACCGGAAGGTTATGTCGAAGAAAAGCGCTATAGCAGACCGCGTTCCGGAAATGATAGAGACCGGAACTCACGACATAACCCACGGTCAAGAAACCGGTATTAATATGAACGAAGAACGGTTCCGGAAGACGACATTGTCAAATGGAATCCGGGTCATATCCGAATACATCGACTCGGTGTATTCGGTCGCTTTGGGAATATGGGCAATCGCCGGATCTCAGGATGAAACTCTTGAGACAAACGGTATTGCCCATTTACTTGAACACATCGCATTCAAAGGCACCAGGACCCGGACAGCTTTTCAAATAGCAAACGAAATCGAATCACTCGGCGGAGCGCTGAATGCGTTCACCGGGAAAAACGTAACATGTTTTTACGCACGCTTAATGAGTGAATATCTCTCAACCGGCGTTGAGGTATTGTCCGACCTGGTACTGAACCCACTTTTTGATAATGCTGAGCTGGAACGTGAAAAAGGCGTCATTATCGAAGAGATCAGGGAAATTGAAGACACGCCGAGCGATATTATTCACGATTACTTTTCTGAGCAATTGTTTCCCGATCACCCGATTGGCAGATCCATTCAGGGCAGCATCGCAAACATTCAATCGTTTACAAACGACCAGTTGATCGATTTTATTAGATCAAACTATACGTCCGATCGTTTATTGGTTGCCGCATCCGGGAGAGTTCATCATGATGAACTTGTGGAGCTGACTGAAAAATATCTTTCAGGACTGCAACGTGGCAACAATTCAAGAGTTTTGCCTGAAATTACACCTGTCAAGGAATTAAAGAAAGTGTATCGAAGGCAGATTAGCCAATCTCATTTAATCATTGGACGCAGAGTGTTTTCGCAGGGTGATCCCCGTCGTTATCATTTGGCGCTACTGAATGTTATCCTCAGTGGGGGAATGTCATCGAGGCTATTTCATAATATCCGGGAAAGATATGGCTTTGTATATGCTATTTATTCGTTTTCGGATTTATATTTGAATGATGGTCTCTTTGGCGTTTACGCCGGTGTGGATACGAGTCAGCTGGATACGATTCGCAATATGATTTATGATGAGTTGAACAAACTTGTCAAAAATCCGATCAGCCCGGAAGAATTAAAAAAAGTGAAGCAGCAGTTTGAAGGCGGACTGGTCATATCTCTGGAAGGGATGCAGTCCCGCATGAACCGGCTGGCAAAAATGGAAATTTACGAGAACCGGATCATGACAATTAAAGAATTGTTGGATATTATTGATCGCGTATCAATTGAAGATATCACTGATTTAGCACAATATCTTTTTGATGCTGATCAGTTTATTGAAACAGTTATTATTCCTGAAAATACAAATACCAAAAAAAACGGGAGGTAAAAATGGCGAAGTCCATCAAACCCGCAGATCGTACGAAAAATGTTACTTATGCTATCCGTGACATCGTCGTAAAAGCGAAGCAATTGGAAGCAAAAGGGAAACAGATTTTATATTTGAATATTGGCGACCCCCCTGTTTACGATTTTGAAACACCTGCCGATTTACGGCGAATCGTTGCAGATAGAATTCTTCAGTCGAATGCCGGCGTTAAAAATAATGTATCGACTTATTGTGATTCATTGGGAATCTTAGAGGCGCGTGAAGCCATTGCCCGTAACGCCGTAGAGGTTAAAGGTATTAAAAATGTTACTCC
>JAUVYH010000049.1 GCA_030603165.1 Fidelibacterota bacterium | reverse complement strand
TAGGGGTAGCTATTCCACCTACAATAAGAGAATTGTAGAAATCATAGAAAAACAAATATTGTAGTGCCAAGAGAAAATTGATGTCACGTAAGTACTTGTTTCTATTGAATGATATTTTTTTAAGTGTAGAAGATTAGTCTTGTTCATCAACCTTCCGAAGGTTTGTACATCATGACACAGACGCTTATCTTACCGAACCTTCGGAAGGTTTTTCGCCCGTAGCACTGTTATAAGATATTCCGAATTATCTATCTAAAAAGATTTGCGTCAGAAAGCCGTCGGTCTTTACAATCAGAATTGGAAAGTATCAGTATGATTATAACGATTAAATATCGCACATTTACAAGCTAAATCAAAGTACATGCTTGTTGCTATTTACTATTAGGAAGATCTTCCTTATTTCAAAATGACCATTTTCTTTGCATTGTTAAAACTACCGGCTGACATAGTATAGATGTAGATACCTGTAGATACTTGATTCCCGTGATTATCCAGACCGTTCCAGAGCACAAATCGATACCCGGCAGACTGATTTTCTGACACCAATTGCTTTACTTCCTGACCCAGAATATTGTAAATGACGATTTTAACCCGATCATCCCGGGGAAGCCCATAGCCAATCCGGGTTATTGGATTAAAGGGATTCGGAAAATTCTGGCCCAGTGAATAGGTGTCCGGAATATATCCGTTATCCCAGATGCCCAGCGGATGGGTGGTCCATACATACGGTGTCAGCGGATTGCCACACACACTGTCTGCCTTAAAAATGTTAGTTTCACGAATTGCCCGGATATTGTCCATGGTGGCATCATAGTACTGAAAGCTCACTAGCTCGCCTTCGGCAGAATTACTAAACACCGGTAAGAAGTAAAGACATCGATTCAATTCCGGCACATAAATTGGCTGCACGACGCCACGGCATTCATTATCCACAAACGCCGCTACGATGTCAATCGTTGTATCGGCTTCAATACCATCAGCGACCACCACACCGGTAATACTCATATTATACTGATAATTAGACGGCACCACATTCCAGTCTGGTGCGTCCTGTGGCCAAACAGTTTCCTTTTTAAAATAATTAGCTTTTGCCAGTACCTTTGCGCCTGTCTCTGGAACATTCGCATAAAGTAGCGTATCCTTGTTCGCAGAACGTAGCATATAGCCATCTCCGGAAACCATGTGGGACAAAGTGCCGATCCAGCCAGCCTCTTCTACGTACATGGCAAATTCACGCTGGTCTTTAAGCAAATCATTACTGGATGAATGCAATGATTGCAACGCCATATTCACCGGCACATTTCTCTGAAGCAGATAGGCAATCCAGTTCCAGCCTGATGCTACCGGAATTTGTGTATCTTCGAAATCCACCGGCGGACCGATCAGACTGATATTCCCAGGCTCATTAATGTTAATCTGAAACATACCTGTGTTATTCAGTTCACCAAGGGAACCGATCCAGCCGACATTGGAAACCATTTGAGAATAATTCTCTTGGCTTTTAATAATATCCCCTGTTTCGGCCGTCAATCCACCCAGCAGTGTATTCAGAGACGGGTCATCGGGCGCCACGTTCATTGAAAACCAGCGCCAGCCGGCCGGGAATGACAAATGCTGAAAAATGTCTTCCGTCGCCGTGAAACTTACCGGATTCAACGGTTCGCCATATTGAGTGTTGGAGGTAAATTCATAGGTTTCCTGAATGCGCGCAAATTCCGAGCAACCGGATGCATCCCAAACCCGAAATTCAAGATCGTCGCCGCTGAACTGATTACTGTAGGTAGTCAGAAATACCAGATATGTATCCAGTACATCCACTTTGGTTATTCCGGCAACACCGCGACATTCATTTCCGACAAACGCACCCACAAGATCAAACTTGTCGCTTGATAATTCGTCCTGAACGTTCAGCTCTGCCACCATATTAATAGAATATTGAAAATCAGAGGGATTAACAATCCAATCCGGTGGAGGACAGAGAACCCGCAGATCGATACTCAGCGGTTCATTACCCATTGTTGTTACAGCATAAAAGGTCTCGTTATAATCGCCGATATTGACATAATCATTCACATAAAAATTTACCACAACAAAACTGTTCGCCGGAATATCGCCGGATGCCGGACTTGCATTGAGCCAGTTTGGCAATCCCTCGACAACAAAGGGTTCAATCTGACCACCGTCATTGAATAACTGCATACTGAATTCCGAGGGCATATCCGTATATTTTACCTGATCATGAAAACCACTATACCAGCGGACCGGATTTCGATTTACCGTAAATTCCCACTCGATCGGTTCGGCAATGATATTACCGTACAGATCCATAATACTGCTCAGAGTCACTTTCAACATGTGATTTTCAATATATTTATTGATGACATCCGGTGTTATCTTGATTTTGTTTTCATCGATACTGTGCTCAATATCCACCTGTGCTCCGGTTGTTATGTCTGTCAGAATTATGTTTTCCGGAGGAATATAATTGTTGATCAATTCTGTAAAAACAATCTCGATAACATCGTCGGGGCCAAGGACGCCGTCCATTGGCGCCGGTGTTCCGTAGATTTCCGGTGCAACTCTATCAATAACACCATTCAAGACTTCTGAATAACCGGAAATCAGGGCGCATTCACTTTTGGCCCGGATTTTATATTCGGCGTCAGGCAAATGACTGACGATCCATTTCAGCTTAATCCAATCCTGTTCTACTGTGTCGATGTTTACAGTTTTGGCTATGATCCAGTTATCTTCCCCAATTGGCGAATATTCCAGAACCAGTTTTTGCAGATATCCATCATCCAAATCATACTCGTTTAAAATTATCTCGAAAGTGTCTTCGTTTGTAGAATTGAAAAACCATTCGCCTCCAGGTTCGGCAATAGAGATCGGTGAACAGGGACGAACAAAATGAACATCAAAAGATGCGAAATCTGCCAGGTTCGGGACTTCTCCCAGGGCGTTGGCCAATTCTATTTCGCACGCGGTGGCCAGACGAAGCGTCAAACCCTCATAATCATAGGCTTCCGGTCCCCGTTCTACGGTAATCGTGGCAATGGACACTTCGCCGGAATCCAGTTCAAACTCGACTGCTCCCGTCAGCGGTGCCCCGTTACAACGAATAATGGCGCCGCGGGGATTTGTTTCATTCAGCATACTCAGTTCATATATCCAGCTTTCACCGGTTTGACTAACATTTCCAAGATTCAATGTAAACACTGCCATTTCTCCGGGCATAATATCACTGGCCACATACTTATCCATTGTCAAATAGGCGCCCTGCCGCGGGACCGTATTATCTTCCCAGGGACAGGAACTCTCACCACCGACAACCTTGAACGCCGGCATACCCCACATCTGATCCCGCAAGACATCAACGGAAAAATTGTCACCCGGGTCATCATCGGCAAGAACATAACCGACAGTCCGGGTTCGTGTTGTGTCATGGGTAGTCGTTGTATCATTAACATCACCGTAGATATGGGCGAATCCCCCCACAAAACCAAGCCCATTGACCGTAATACCAAAATCACCGGCATAGGAGTGATCAATCTCGACCATAAACTCCTGAGCATGGGAAAATGTGGAGTCTGTTGTTTCGGAAAATTCGTATGTTGCACCGGCGTCAAAAGAGATGTTTCTATTGTGCAACGCAGCACTTCTTGCACTGTCATTCAATGCGACAAAAGATTCCCAGCGGGCCGCTGAAGAGTCCTCCCCGATAAAGTGCAGGCTTGGAATGAGTTCCTCTTTAATGTATCGTTCGGAGTAAATATATGTTGTTTCAAACCCCTCAATGTTCATGATAATCTTCTGGTCAACATCGACATCACAGTCATTGGAAACACCGACGCTGTCCGCCACGCCATAAATCAGATTCAGAGCGCCTCCGACATAGACATCTCCCTGATCACCGATAAATGCCTCTCCGTCAGAAGTGGTGAATGTCTCAGACGATGAAAAACAGAATGTATTTGAATAAGTGTCGGACTGTGATTTGCGCACTTCCGATTCATGAGTAAAATCCAGGGTTACATCAATATTAGTTGATACCGAAAAGAAAAATCCGGTTTCAAATTCAAAATCCGCACCCAGAGAAACTTTTTGATACCCGGTTAATGAATGACTGCTTTCTAAATATATTTCAATATTCTCACAGATTGTCTGGTCTTCGGAAAGGTAGCTGTAGCTGTTATCGCCGGGAGGATCACGCAGGACAAACAGTGGCATTTCCGGCATGGTTGTAGCGAAATGCTGATTGTTTTGCGGCTTTAGACCGGTCACGATCGCGTAAGCGTCGGTAGAAGCATTTCGTTCAGCGTTATCAGTTGCCACTACCTGAATCATTTTTGAATAGGGGTGGTCACCACCACCCAACACATTGGGTAAACCGGGTATTAATGTGTAACGCGCCTGCCCGCCGGTAAATGGAATTGCCTGTGGGTCGCGGTCACTGATATTATCATAAATAGCCAGTACGCCCGAATCCACCAGGCAGGAGTCTTCTCCGTATTGTTCAAAGACTTTAAATCCGATCTCAACCGGCACATACTGGGGCAAGACTGTCAGATCACACGCATTCAGCGGTAAATCAACAATCCGGATTTCCAAAGGAGCCCGATAAATAAAATCCAGCGATTGGCTGCCCTCTTTTAGGGAGACCTCAACGGCCTGAAATCTGATTTGCGGATTTTCCAGATTAAACACGGACACATTGTAATCCATTGGCGGTAATCCACTGATTGAATAATTCAGGTTGACGGTATCTCTGACCGTCAGACAACCGTTTTGACTTCTGACTGTAATTTCACAGTCGCCGATCGGCAAATGGCAATCGCCGCCCCCGATCACTCCGCTGAGAGTGTAGGTTTTTGTATCTTTGAATACAATATCGGCAATCGTCATAGTAATATTGAAAAATTCATAATAGGCGTCTATAAAAATATGATTGTCCCAGATCGGTTGAATTTTATGACTGGTATTCGGTTCAAAATCAATCACGAATTCACCGTTTTCATCGGTATAAGTGGGTGGCAATGAAGATTCGCCATCAACCAGGATTTCAACATCCTCTGCATAACAGCTGGTACTTTCGAATTTTACAAAGCCGCTGACGGCAATCATCGCAATGTCCGTGAAGTCAATGCCATCGGATGAGGTATTGCTGTTGTTGAGGGTCACCTGGCGTGACGCGGGTTGAAATTCATGATACTGTTTTTGGGGTGTGACGGTAAAGGTTTGCCCGCTCCCGTAGTAGATTCCGTCCATTTTATAATCACCGTTCACATTGGTGTAAACAGATGTCGTTACTGCGGGAATCTCATCCGACCAGCCGGCACCATTGATCGTACCATCGTGCTCATTACCGGTCTTATCGAAGACCTGGATTCCGGTCCCTTCATCAAACTTCCAGTAAGCCACCAAGCCGGCTTCACTGCCGGACAGCACCCGGTTTTTATCCCGTTGAATCTCAGCTCCGGTCCGGGCGACATTCCAAATCCTGACTTCATCGATATTGCCGGCATAATTCCGGGTATAGCCATCCCCGATAAGTAAATCATCGCTACTGACAGCCGCCTGAGAAAATTCAGCGGAAATTGGGTTCTGATTTACCAGTTCTCCGTCAATGTACCAGGTCATCTGCATATTTTCCAAATCCCGTACTACAGTCAGGTGAGACCAGGTATCCAGTGAAATTCCGGATTTTGATGTTGAACAGAAATAATTTGAACCATTTCCGAAATAATAGTGAAAGGTGCCACTGGGTTCCTGTGTAATAGCACCTTCACAAAAATAGGTTTTGTTGTAGGGATTCATTCTGTCGTTAAAGTTGGCTGGTTTCAACCACATTTCAATGGTCTGATTTCCGGTGATTTGCAGTGACGACGGATTTCCCATATTGATATAATCGTCGGATCCATCAAAAGACAACGACTGCCCCAGATTCGGACTTAGTGACACGTCAACATTGGCAATCGGGTTCCCGTTGGGCGTTTCGATATGACCGGTAATCGTACCATTGGGATTCACAAAACCATAATCACTGCCTTTGGCGCTCGTGCCGTAGTCATTTGTCGCCACCGCTTCATACTGGTAAAAATATCCGGGGACCACATTCATGTCCTGTTTACTGCTCGTGGTTGCCGACAATTCTTCCCAAAACAGACTGCCTTCACGGTAAATATCAAAATCGATCGTGACCGGCGGACTGGCGACATCCTGGTAAAATTTCACTTCGATTCTATCGGGATAATCACCATCCGATGCTTCGACTATCGGCGGATCCGGCTCTTTCAGATACAGACTCCAGATTCCCAGGGATGTTTCATAATTACCGCCCTCCTGTGTTCCGATAAACGGCTGCCCGACAGTAATAATCGTACTGTACTGGGCGTTGCCAGTCTGTTGAACACCACCACTGACAACAACCTGGTTCGACACCGAATAGTTTTGAGCATTCAGGAGATTAAGTAATAGTACCGCAGATATTAAAAATTTAGTGTTGTTTGAAGATTTTAATTTCTTCATAATCGTTTCCTCTACCTTTTAGATAACAAGCACAGTTTTTCCATTGACTAATTAGTTATAAGAAATCATTGCGCTTTTGTCATCTTTTCCAGAGTCGCAAGCCGTTTTTCCAAACCTTCAATAATATTCTGCTGATCGTTAATTGCCTGAATAAGAACAGGAACAAATTCAATATAATTAACCGTTAAATAACTTTCATCTTTTTTCGTGGGATGAGAAGCTTCACCAACCAGTTCGGGAAAAAGCTTTTTAACTTCCTGAGCGCTTACTCCGTAATGTCTGCCGTCCGGTAATAAACCTTCAGGCAACATATCCTTCTTGAAATCATGGGTAAAGGCGTCCAGCTTCTTTAAACGATCAAGTGTTTTATTCAACGGTTTAGTATTCTGTTTCAAGCGCATATCACTATAATGAGAAAACGTATTTCCGTTGTAATAGCAAATCATTGTTTTTCCATTAGATAAATACGTAATATAAGAACCATTATCAGCCTGATAAATCCTGTTATTATCAGAGCCGCCCCAACGAATGCCACGGTAGGTTTTCATTATATCCAGGTTTCCATAGAGTTTGATGTTCCCATGAATTTCCAGATCGCCGTTCTTGTTGAATACGGCTACCGGCGTCGTACCATTTGCCCGAATCTGTAAGCCGTTCGAATGATCGTCTGCTTTTGAAGCGATATCCCAATCGGTCCCATCGCCGTCGCTAAAACGCATATACGCCCATTTATTCACATCCGAAGCCAATTCCAATCGGGTACTAAAACCCGGATGATTATAATATCCATTCCCGACGACATGCAGCATTTCCTGTGGATCGACAGTTCCGATACCCACGCTTCCCGATGATTTAAAAACAGCCAGAGGCGTATACTCACCAGCGTCTCCCTGGTTTTCTAATGTCCGGAGATAAAGATTCCCGCTGCCTCCGTGACCCCAAGTCAATAACTGCATTTCCGGAATTATATATCAGGTGCGTACCACTTAAGCGTATATTGCCATTTACATCCAGCGTTACACCAGGATTATCTGTTCCGATACCGACATTGCCACCATCTTTAATAAATAATCTATAATCAGCCACGGATGTTTCAGAAAAATTTAAACCATCACTACGACAACCCAAATGATATTTCGGAGTTCCGCTATTTTGTAGTTGAAAAATACCATTAACAGTTAGTGGTCTGTTAGGATTAGTCGTCCCGACACCCACATTGCCGGATTGCGGAAAGACATTGCTTATTCCCTGAACATTTGTCAGCGCATAGGGTGACAACGTCATCTCCACCCGGGGTAACATTTCTATGCCATCCATCACTATGGCCAGATAATAGGGCTGGTTGTAATTTAAGGAACTGAGCGAGCTTAACTTCCCTAAAATGACATTATAAACGCCATTTTTTGCAGCGACGGTCTGGGTCTCATTCCAGACATTGCTACCCCCGGTTTCAACGGTATATAGGCGGAATGTCATGGTGTAGTTACCGTCAGCCACGGACTTCCCGCTGGCATTCCGCAAAACCCCTTGTGTACTCAAGGTCTGCCCGAACAAAAATGCGTTAACGAAAATTGCAAAAATAACGAAAATCACCAGTGAGCGCTTCATAACGTAACTCCTCGTTTTTAAATATTGGTAATGGGTAATAATACTGTCTTCAACATTTTGTGTTGTCTTAATATTCGTCTTGGCAAAGGCTATTAAACTTTTAGGAGAATAAAAAGGGGGAAAATTTTTATCATGTTATTCTGCGGAATGGCTAAATAAACCAATTTTCAATCCGGCAGCCGCCGGATCAAATTGGTTTCAGCTTTTACGAGGTAAAATCTTTGCGAAAGTTCACTCAATAAATAGTAGCGATTTCAATAACTGTTAGAGAATTCTCAGGAAATAACTTTCGCAAAGATATTCGAATGGTTTTCGCAGCAAAATACTTCTTTTCTACTCAATATTGATGTATAAATTTCATTTTTGTCAAGTTTCTTTAAAGTATTTTCAATGTATGACAATAATTGTGCCACTTATTTAGCTTTGCTTGCTTTAGGATAGCAATAATTGTAAATTGCCCGGCGTAGTGACAGCGACGAGGTTAAGTAAAAATTAAAATGGATGAAGTGATCATAGAGAAAATCGCCAGACTTGCCCGGATAGAGGTCCTTTCAAACGCACCTGAGAAAAGTGGTTCATCTATTAACGTCCCGTTGGCAATTAACAGGTTAAAGCGATGAAGGCAGCCGGGATTATACCTGCACGATATCAGTCCGCCAGGCTGCCGGGAAAACCCCTTGTAATGGTTGGTAACAAACCTCTTATCCAGCATGTCTATGAAAATGCTTTAAAATGTAATAGTCTGGACTCGTTAATTGTAGCAACCGATGATGAGCGAATTTTGGAAGTTGTGCAACAATTTGGCGGTGAGGCAGTTATGACGCCATCCGGCTTACCGTCCGGCACCGATCGCTGCGCATTCGTTGCCCGTTCAATGGACGTCGATATCGTTGCGAATATTCAGGGAGATGAACCTTTTTTGGATACCGGTACGATAGATCGGGCAATTGATCTTCTCAAACATAAACCCGAAATGCAGGTCGTGACAGCCGCCAGAGTAGGAATCCGGAATGAAGAATTGGAGAATCCCAATATTGTCAAGGTTCTAATCGATAAACACCAAAATGCCCTGTATTTCAGTCGCCGGAATATCCCCTATATCAGGTCAAAAGGGCATTTGCAGTCTCATCCTGCTCTGGTTCATACCGGGTTATACGTATTCCGAAAATCCTATTTATTGCAATTTGTCGATATGCCCCCATCGACCCTGGAACAATTAGAGCAGCTGGAACAACTCCGCATCCTTGAAAACGGCGACCGGATACATGTTGTTTTAACCGATAAATTTTCAATCGGGATCGATACACCGGAAGACGTCGAACAAGCGGAAAGGATATTAAAATCCCATGAAGCCTAAGGTGATGACTAAATATATCTTTGTCACCGGTGGAGTTATTTCCGGGCTGGGAAAAGGAATTTCCAGCGCCTCCATTGGCTATCTTTTAAAATCGCGGGGATATCAGGTCACGATCCAGAAATTTGATCCGTACATAAATGTTGACCCCGGGACAATGAGTCCCTATCAACACGGAGAAGTTTACGTGCTTGAGGACGGCGCTGAAACCGACCTGGATTTGGGACATTATGAACGCTTTATCGACGAAGATATGAGTTCCTGGAATAATACGACAACCGGCAAGGTTTATAACACGGTGATTATGCGGGAACGAAGAGGTGATTATCTTGGCGCCACGGTTCAGGTAATTCCTCACATCACTGATGAAATAAAACGACGCATTGTTGCGGTAAACAGGGCTAAGAATTATAACATCGTCATTACTGAAGTCGGCGGAACGGTTGGCGATATAGAAAGTCTGCCTTTTCTGGAAGCGATCAGGCAATTCAGGCTCGATGTGGGACATGAAAATTGCATAAATGTCCATTTGACTCTGGTGCCATATATTGAAACCAGTGGCGAGTTAAAAACCAAACCTACCCAGCATAGTGTGCAACGTCTTAGAGAAATCGGCATTCAACCGGATATATTATTATGCCGTACGAAATACCATTTTGATGAATCGGTTCGAAAAAAAATCGCCCTGTTTTGCAACGTTTCATCAGAAGCCGTTATTGAAGCATTCGATGCGGAAACGATTTATGAAATACCATTGATGCTGGACTCTCAGCATCTGGGTGATCTGGTTCTTGATGCTCTCAAATTGCCGAGGAAAAAATCTGACCTCCGCTCACTGGAAAAATTTGTAAATAAAATAAGAAATCCCGCTAATGAAGTAACAATAGCCGTCTGTGGAAAATATACTCAGCTTCATGACGCTTATAAATCCATTATTGAGTCCTTTGTGCATGCCGGTGTGGAGAACGACTGCCGGGTAATTATTCGCTGGATCGAAGCTGAAGATATACGCTATGAAAATTCAGATCAATTGTTTGAAAATGTCGATGGTGTATTAGTGCCCGGCGGGTTTGGTGAGCGTGGGATTGAAGGAAAAATAACTGCTGTCAGAAAAGCACGTGAGAGTAATATTCCATTTTTCGGAATTTGTCTGGGATTACAGTGCGCTGTGATTGAATTTGCCCGGAACATTAGCGGCATGGAAAATGCCGACAGTACGGAATTTAACGGTGATACAAAATTTCCGGTCATTGATCTGATGGAAGCTCAAAAAAGCATTTCCGGTAAAGGCGGCACCATGCGTCTGGGAGCCTATCCGGCAGAGATACAATCCGGTACGAAGGCTTTTGAAATATATGGCAAAAAGGACATTACGGAACGTCACCGCCATCGCTATGAAGTTAATAATGAGTTCTTGCCCCGATTGATTGAAAAAGGATTGGTTATCGGAGCCATGAATAGAGAACTGGATTTGGTAGAAATGATTGAAGTACACGATCATCCATGGTTCGTCGCCTGTCAGTTTCACCCGGAATTAAAATCCCGGATAAATAAGGCACACCCGCTTTTCCGTGAATTTGTGAAAGCGGCGATACATTATCATAAAGAGCACATGAAACATGACTAACATTATTGTCGATTCCATCAAGGTTGGAAAAGATCAACCGCTTTTGTTCATTCTGGGTCCCTGTGTGATCGAGAGTCGTGATCACACCCTGTACATGGCGGAGCAGTTGAAAGAATTGACCGCAAGATTGCGGGCGCCGTTTGTTTTTAAGGCGTCATTCGATAAAGCCAACCGCACATCGATTAAATCTTACCGGGGACCGGGGCTTGAGAATGGTTTGAAGATCCTTGCCGAAATAAAACGGGAGTTCGATGTGCCTGTATTGACCGATATTCATGAAACGTCACAGGTGATTCCGGCATCGGAAGTAGTGGATGTTTTGCAGATACCTGCATTCCTGTGTCGTCAAACCGATTTGCTGCTTGCCGCTGGAAATACCGGTAAGGCGATTAATATTAAAAAGGGACAATTTATTGCGCCCTATGATATGAAACACATTGTGGAAAAAATCGAATCCACCGGAAATAAACGCATTTTGCTGACTGACAGAGGAACCAGCTTCGGGTATGGTGGGCTTGTCTCGGATGTCCGTGCGATTCCCATTATGCAGCAAACCGGCTACCCGGTTATTTTTGATGCAACCCATTCCGCTCAAATTCCCGGAGGTCAGACTACCGGCGGAAACCGGGAATATATTCCGCATGTTACCAAGGCAATGGTTGCCGCGGGCGTGGATGGAATTTTTATAGAGGTGCATGATAACGTTGATCAGGCAAAAAGCGACCGGGCAAGTCAATTCCCACTCGATCAGCTTTCAAAACTACTTTCTGAACTCATAGCTATAAAAGACACCGTGAAGGGTTTTTATGACGAATAGTGATCTTACAACCCGGTTGCAAAAAATCAAACTGCTGATTGCGGATGTGGACGGTGTTTTTACCGATGGTTCACTATACATTGGTGATAACGGGAATGAATTCAAACAGTTCCATGTTCTTGATGGAGCTGGAATCGCCCTTCTAAAAGCTGTAAATTTTCCATTGGCGGTCATTTCCGGGCGGAATTCCGGAGTAACTACTCACCGCATGCGTGAATTGGGACTTGAGGAACATTTGTATCAGGGTAATCTGGCAAAAATTGAACCGTATCGGGAAATCAGGGAGTCGTTTCACCTTGATGATTCGGAAATCGTCTATATCGGCGATGATCTTGTAGATATTCCGCTGATACGCCGGGTTGGCGTCGGAATTGCCGTTGCCAATGCCTTACCGGAAGTACAGAAAATCGCGACCTATGTTACCAGGGCAAAAGGTGGACAGGGAGCAGTTCGGGAAGTCATTGAATTAATTCTTAAAGCCCAGGATAAATTTGATATTGCCGTTGAGAAAATAACAAAAGATACATATAAGGATTCATAATTTATGCCATCATCCTACTTAGAAAAAGCCAGAGAACTTATTCGGGTTGAATCCGGAGCAATTGCTGATCTGGAAAACAGGATCGATGAGAATTTTAAAAAGGCTATTGAATCGCTGTATCATATAAGTGGAAAAGTCATCTTGACCGGCGTGGGTAAATCCGGACTTATCGGACGAAAAATCGCCGCAACATTATCATCGACCGGGACTCCCAGTTTTTTTATTCACGCCTATGAAGCCGGGCATGGCGATCTTGGCGGGGTCGGCAAACATGATGCATTAATTGTGATTTCAAATAGCGGTGAAACCAGCGAAATTATTCACATGATTCCATATATTAAAAAACTGAAAATTCCTGTTATCGGATTTATTGGTAATTGTGAATCCTCACTATCCCAAAAATGTGATATTATCATAGATACCAGCGTCAAAGAAGAAGCCTGTCCACTCGGTATCGTACCGACTGCCAGTTCAATTGTCACACTGGCAATGGGAGACGCCCTGGCGGTTGCCCTGATGGATAAACGCAAATTTAAAGAAACCGATTTTGCCGGACTGCATCCGGGAGGTACTTTGGGAAAACGATTACTTACCACTGTCCGCGATCTAATGCACACCGGTGATAAAATTCCACTTGCTTACTTGAAGGATACGATGAAGCATGTGTTATTCGTTATGACAAAAAAGGGTCTTGGCGTCGTCGGTATTTTGGATGAGGATGAAAATTTAGCAGGCATCATTACCGATGGTGATTTGCGGAGAGGATTGGAACGAACAAGGAATTTTCTGGTTATGTCTCCGAAAGATATTATGACATCGCATCCAAAGTCGATAAACTCGTCAACTCTTGCGATTGACGCTTTGTATCAAATGGAAAAATTCTCGGTTACAAATTTGTTTGTGTATGATGGAGAAAAAACCGGCAAACCAATTGGGATCATTCATATCCATGATATCCTGCGCTATGGTATAATGGCATGAGAAAATTTGTTATCTACCTGATATCGATTTTATTGTATTTTTCCTGTTCTTCGGTGGAAGAAGACGCTGTCAGCGTGGAAGAAAAACAATATCCCGATCAGGAAAGCTGGAACACTGAAATCATTTTAACGAAGGATGGTCAAAAAAAGGCTACTGTTCTTGCCGGACATTTAACAAAAAACAACGATGAATTGGTTGTTGTATTGGATGAATCGGTGGATATTGATTTTTTCGATGAAGAGCAGTCGCATATTTCTCATCTTAAATCCCTGCGTGCCCGCGTAAACGAACGCACGAATGATCTGATTGCGGAAGGTAACGTGGTTGTCGTTTCGGATAGCGGCGTTACTCTGTTTACCGAAGAACTGCGCTGGGATCATAAACGGGAACGGATCATATCGGAGACTTTTATCACACTGGTTAGTGATTGTGATACGCTTACCGGAATTGGGTTTGAATCTGATTCCGACCTGAAGAACTGGACAATAGAAAAGCCCGCCGGGGTTACGAATCGAACATTGAAATAATTTTTAGGTGATTTTGGAAAAAACTACAACTCAGAAAAAAATTCTGCGAGGTAAATTACTCACTAAAACTTATGGTAAACGAACAGTCGTTAATCATATCTCCATCGAAGTCGGCAAGGGCGAAGCCGTCGGTTTATTGGGACCCAATGGAGCCGGCAAAACGACCACGTTTCATATGTTCACCGGAATGGTCAAACCATCATCCGGTGAAGTATTTATCAATGACCGGGATATCACCCATTTACCTATGTATAAACGGGCTCAGCTGGGAATTGGTTATTTATCTCAGGAACCTTCCGTATTTCGCAAACTAACGGTGGAAGAAAATTTGCTGCTGGTTTTGCAGACCCTGGGGATTAGCCGAAAAGAACAGATGGAACGTCTCGAAGTCTTACTGGATGAATTGAGCATTAGGAAATACCGAAAAAGTAAAGCCTACACGCTGTCCGGCGGCGAGCGTAGGCGAACAGAGCTAACCCGTGCATTGGTAACAAATCCCGACTTTATTTTATTGGACGAGCCTTTTGTTGGCGTCGATCCGATCGCTGTCGAAGATATCCAAAAGATCATCCTCGGATTAAAAGACCGGAACATTGGCGTGCTGATCACCGATCATAATGTGCATGAAACATTATCAATAACCGATCGATCGTATTTGATGTTTGAAGGTAATATATTAAAATCCGGCTCATCGGAATATTTAGCAAATGATGAAGACGCCAAACGACTATATTTAGGAGACGGTTTCCGACTGGACAGATAATGCAGTTATCCCAATCTCAGGTTCAAAAACTCTCTCAGGAACTTCGCCTAACGCCGCAGCAGATTTTGCAATCGACGATCCTGCAATTGACAACATTGGCGCTTGAAGCGAAAGTTATTCAGGAACTGGAGCAAAATCCGGTACTGGAAGAATTTGAATCGGAAGAGCAGCCCGTTGAGGAAGAGAAAGAATCGGATCAGGATGACGAGAACGAGATAGACTGGGAAGAGATATTCCCTCAAAATAATGATTACGAGGCAAAAGTAGAATATGATCGCAGTAAGGAAGAATACCGACCGGTTCAGATTTCTCCGCGGGGACTCGTGGATCATTTATTCGATCAATTGAAATTGATGAATCTAAAACCGATCGAAGAAAAAATAGCTGATGAATTGATCTGGAATATCGATGAACGAGGATATTTAACAATCTTTCTAGAGAATATTGCGTATAGTTCATCAGTTTCTCCCGCGATTGCCGAAAGAGTGTTAAAACAGATTCAACAGATGGACCCGCCCGGGATCGGCGCCCGGGATTTACAGGAATGCCTGCTTATACAGCTCAGGCAAATGGAAAATGTCGATGATGCTATCATAATGATTAAGGACCATTTTGATGATTTCGCCAACAGGCGCTTTCAGCGAATAACAAAAAGTCTTGGGTGGAACAGAGAACGGATCCAGCAGGTGCAGGATACGGTGATGAAACTTAATCCTAAGCCCGGCGTTTCACTGCTTGGTTCCGATCCGAATTATGTGTTGCCGGATTTGGTTGTTGAAAAAGTGGGTGACGAATTTATCATTGAAGTAAATGACTCCAGAGTTCCGGAGTTGCGCATCAATTCCGGTTATTTACAGATGATATCCAACGGTAAGAAGCTCGAAACGGAAGCCAGACATTATCTCAAGAAAAAGATCGACATGGCAAAATGGTTTATTCAATCTATTCACCAGCGCCGCCTGACGATGATCAAAGTGATGCATGCAATAATCAACCGGCAACGTAGTTTTTTCGATGATTCCCGGAATCCGCTGAAACCGATGATCCTGAAGGACATCGCAGAAGATGTTAATATGGATATTTCCACTATCAGTCGCGTTTCAAATGGGAAATATGTTCAGCTGAGTTCGGGAATATATGAATTGAAATATTTTTTCAACGAAGGAATGGTCGATAACAATGGTGAAGAAGTATCAACCAGAATTATTAAAGATAAATTGAAACAGATCATCGATTCTGAAAATAAACACAAACCCTATAGTGATGATCATTTAGCGCAATTATTGAAAAAGGAGGGTTTTCCGATAGCCCGCCGGACGGTGGCAAAATATCGGGAGCAGTCAAGAATGCCCGTAGCGCGTTTACGGCGAAGTATATAACGAAGTATATAACAAAGGAGGCTGAAATGGCTTGGAAAAAAATTAAAATAGGAGACAGTGAGTTTGAGGTGTCTTCATCCCAGACATGGCTGGGGGTTGCGGCGGCTATTTTCATTGTAGTAGTCATTACGGTGGCAATGTCGTTCTACACGATTGATGCGAATGAAAACGGCGTCATCTTGCGATTTGGGAAATATAATAAAACGACCTATCCGGGACTTCATCTGAAATTCCCCTGGGGAATCGACAAACTCTATACGGTTCGTGTGGATTATCAATGGAAAGAGGAGTTTGGTTTTCGGACGGCGCGTCCGGGAGTTAAAACCATCTATTCGAAAACTCAATATAGTGGTGAATCCTGGATGCTGACCGGTGACTTAAATATTGCGGACGTTCAATGGATCGTCCAATATAAGATTAAGGACCCGGTAAAATTTTTGTTTAAAGTGCGAGGACAGAGTGGAACTATTCGGAATGTCGCCGAAGCAGCCATGCGATTTGTAGTAGGTGATCGGGCATTTCGTGAAGTTCTGCAAACCGACCGCCGGGAAGTGGCGCTTCTTGCGAAAGATTATATGCAGGAAACCCTTGATAAATACGACCTGGGTGTGAATATCGAGCTGGTACAGTTGATTACGGTACAGCCACCGGGACCGGTTTTTGATTCCTTCAATGAGGTAAACCGGGCAAAACAGGAGCAGGAAACGGCAATTAACGAAGCCAACCAGGCTTATAACAAAGAAATCTTCAGGGCTCAGGGTGAAGCCGAACGGCTCATACAGGAAGCTAAGGGATACGGCATCGACCGCACCAACCGGGCGAGTGGCGACGCGAAACTCTTTACATCTGTTTTTAATGAATATAAGAAGGCGAGAGAAGTAACCCGCCAGCGTTTGTATCTTGAAACAATGGAAACGGTTATGAAGAATGTTGAAGAAAAAATCCTGATAGATAAAGAGGTGAAAAGTCTCGTGCCGCTTCTGAATCTTGGCGGAATGGGGGTGGCAAAATGAAAACAGGAAAAATAATATTGCTGCTGGCATTAGTTGTTCTTGTGGCATTTATCGGCGCCGCAATTTTTGTTCTGAATGAGACGCAACAGGCAATAATCACACAATTTGGGAAACCGGTAGGTCAACCGATAACAACTGCAGGAATTCATTTCAAAATTCCGTTTATCCAGAAAGTAATTACTTTTGATAAGCGAACCCTGGAATGGGACGGAAATCCCCAGGAGATTCCGACCAAAGATAATAAGTTTATTTATATTGATACTTTTGCCCGCTGGCGCATTTCCGATGCACTGGAGTTTTATATTAGCAACCGCAGCGAAATGGTCGGCTATTCCCGTCTCGATGTTCTGCTTGACGGCGCTGTTCGTGATGAAGTTTCAAATCACACGCTGCCGGAAATTGTGCGCAGTTCCGACCGTACTATGGCGATCGTTGAAGTTGAATCCGCCGGTGACGCCACTGAAATCGATTCCCGCAGAATTCAGGAATTGAATGTTGAAGGCATGAGAAGTAAAATCACAAATGCGATTATTGAAAATGTTAGACAAAAATTACAAGAACTTAATCTGGGTATCGAAATTATCGACCTTCAGGTCAAAAAGATCGATTATAATAGAGAAGTTCAGAAAAAGGTATTTGACCGCATGATCTCCGAGCAGAAACGTATTGCGGAAAAATACCGGGCAACCGGTCAGGGTAAGAAACAGGAAATTATCGGTAAGCAAATCAGGAAAAAGAAAGAAATTTTATCGGGAGCATACCTCGAAGCGCAACAGATTCGCGGTGAAGCCGATGCGAAAGCGGTAAAGATTTACGGTGACGCCTATAACCGGTCAGCTGATTCGAGAGATTTTTATAAATTTCTGCGAACACTCGACGTCTATAAAAAGACGATTGATTCATCGACGACACTTATTATGTCGACGGAAAATGAATTCTTACAGTATTTGGGTTCGACAAAATAATCAGCAGAATTGATCGTTAAAAAAGGATACTCAATAGTATGGTAAGTAACAATAATCCAGATAGGGAAAATCACGTTCGTTCGACAACTGTGATCGGAATCCGGCGGGATGGCAAAGTTGCCATGGGAAGTGACGGACAGGTAACCATTGGCAATACGGTTATGAAACACAACACCCGCAAGATCCGCAAATTGTATAACGACAAAATACTGGTTGGATTTGCCGGCGCATCTGCGGACGCCTTTACACTTTTTGAAAAGTTTGAAGGCGAATTGGAAAAATACAAAGGCAATGTTCACCGGGCAGCCGTGGAACTGGCAAAACTCTGGCGAACCGATAAATATCTACGGCGTCTGGAAGCATTGCTGACTGTCATGGATACCAAAACACTGCTGGTTATCTCCGGAACCGGAGACGTCATTGAACCTGATGATGATATTATTGCGATTGGGTCGGGTGGACCATTCGCGCTGGCAGCCGCCCGGGCTTTAATCGCACACAGTCAGCTATCCGCCAGGGAGATTGTTGAAGAATCCTTAAAGATCGCATCGAAAATATGTATTTACACAAACGACAAATTGACCATAATGGAGCTATGAAACAGAAAGAATTAACACCTCGCGAAATCGTAAAAGAACTGGACGCCTATATCGTCGGTCAGGATAAAGCAAAAAAAGCCGTGGCGATTGCACTGCGTAACCGCTGGCGCCGCCAGCGAGTTCAAGGGCAAATTAAAGAAGATATTCTCCCGAATAACATCATCTTGATTGGTCCCACCGGTGTTGGAAAAACCGAAATCGCCCGTCGCTTATCGAATTTATCACACGCACCATTTATCAAGGTTGAAGCTTCCAAATTCACGGAAGTCGGCTATGTGGGTAGAGATGTGGAGTCGATCATCCGGGATCTGATGAATATATCCGTCAATCTCGTCAAAGCGGAACGAATTGCAGAAGTAAATGGGCAGGCGATTATCATGGCAAACGAGCGAATTCTGGATATTCTTCTTCCGCCGCGAGGCGGCGTCCGCAGCTCAGAATCATCTACGGAAAAACCGGATGATCAGCTGAGCCGGACTCGTGAAAAATTCCGCGAAATGCTTGATAAAGGATCGCTGGATGGACGAGTAATAGAAATTGCGGTCCATAAAGGCGGCACGCCAATGATGCAGGTCTTCGGTCCCGCCGGCATGGAAGAAATGGGGCTTAACCTGACCGAAATGTTGGGAAGCGCTTTTCCGAAAAAGAAAAAGATCCAGAAAACCACTATCGAAGAAGCCCGGAAAATATTTACCAATGAAGAAGCCGAAAAGCTGATCGATATGGACCGTATCATCCAGGAAGCAATCCGGCGGGTTGAAGAATCCGGGATTGTATTTTTAGATGAAATTGATAAAATCGCATCCAGTCACAGCGATTCCGGTCGGGGACCTGATGTTTCGAGGGAAGGAGTACAGCGGGATATTCTGCCAATCGTTGAAGGATCAAATGTTCAGACGAAATTCGGAGTGGTAAGGACCGACCATGTCCTGTTTATTTCTGCGGGCGCATTTCACATGACGAAGCCGTCTGATCTTATCCCGGAACTTCAGGGACGTTTTCCGATTCGGGTGGAGATGGAGAGCCTCGGCAAAGAGGAATTCATTAAGATTCTGCAAAATCCGCGCAATGCGCTGCTCAAACAGTATGCCGCTTTATTGAAGACTGAAGGCGTTAAACTAATCATTGAAGAGGATGCAATTGAGGAAATCGCCCAGCTTGCAGCCGAAGTAAATGAGAAAATGGAAAATATTGGCGCCCGGCGTTTACACACAATCCTGACCACATTATTAGAGGATAAGCTCTTTAAGATACCGGATAAATCAATCAAGGAAGTAAAGATCAGCAAAGACGTTGTTAAAAAAAGACTATCCAAAATTATTAAAGACAGAGACTTGAGCCGATATATTCTTTAGTCCCTTAATTCTCAAATTCTTCTCCCGACGCGTCGGGAGAAGAATTTTGAATTCCCGACGGTAAAAAGCATGTTTCAACTTTAGTAAAAAAAATGTTAAAAGTGATAAAGAAGATTTTAACGCAGAGACACCCCGATACGGTCATACTTCCCTACGGGGCAGGCAAAGATCGCAAAGATACGCAGAGTTTATCAGAAAACTTTTTCCAAAAAGTGTTTGTCTTAAATGTATCAGCATTTTCGGTTTGGATACATGTTTGTTATACATTTAATAATTCTCTGCGTCCTCTGCGCCTTTGCGTTAATAAAATATTGTTGTCATTTTTTGGCTCTGCCTGCCCCTTCGGGGGCTTGTCCAGGTTAGGAGGATTGAATGAAAAGAGATTTTATTCATATTACCGATTTTTCGACTGAAGAGATTAATGAAATTTTCGAATTAACTGCAAAAATGAAAGCCTATGTAAAAGAAGGCAAAGAATACACGCCGCTGAAGGGTAAAAATATGGCGATGATCTTTGCCAAACCTTCTGTCAGAACCCGGATTTCCTTTGAAACCGGAATGTCCCAGCTCGGCGGACACGCCATTTATTTAGGTCCTAATGATATCGGCATAGGAAAACGGGAAGCGGTCAAGGATATCGCCAGTGTAATTTCGCGCTACGACGATCTGATTATGGCTCGTTTGT